>PKCS01000074.1 GCA_002862305.1 Phycisphaerae bacterium
GGCATCCCGCGGCTGCGGAACCACTCCTCCTCGAACGGGAGGATGCACAGCACCTTCTCGGCGACCCGCCTGAACCGGCGCAGTCGCCAGGGCGCCCACGCCCAGAACTGCGGGGCGACGAACTGCACGTAGGGGGCGGCATGTCGCCGGGAGATCCGCGCGAGCCGGATGTTCGCGGAGGGCGAGTCGACGCCGACGTGCAGGACCAGCCGGCGGCCGTGCAGCCAGCGTTCCATCGCCGCCCGCTCGCGAAAGAGCATCCGGGCCCGGGCGAGGCCACCAAGCCCCATCGCACCATCCTCCGCGGTCGAGGCCACGAGGGTCGCCCCCGCCGCGGCCATTCGCGGTCCCCCCCACGCCACGACCTCGAGATCCGGCCGGGCCGCGCGCAGGCCTTCGATCAGCGGAGCCGCGTGGGCGTCGCCGCTGGGCTCGAAGGCGGTGAAGAGCACCACGGGTTGTGTCATTCCATCGGACATCCTCCGCAAACGGTACCAGCCCGATGGCTCTCGGGTATGCTCTGGCTCCTCGAAATCGCCCTCCCCTGCCGAAGGATCACCACCATGCTCAAGCGAACCCACATGTGCGGCACCCTGCGCTCCGAAGACCAGGGACGGGAAGTCGTCGTCTGCGGCTGGGTCAACACCTATCGGGACCATTCCAGCGGCCTGGTCTTCATCGACCTGCGGGACCGCGAGGGACTGGTCCAGGTGGTCTTCGACGCCGACGACAGCGAGGCGAGCGCGATGGAGGTCGGACGCGCCCTGCGCCGCGAGGACGTGGTGGCGATCTCGGGCACCGTCCGGGCCCGGGCGGGCGGGGCCAACCCGAAGCTCGCGACCGGCGAGATCGAGGTGCTCGCCCGCAGCGTCGAGCTGCTGGCGAAGACCGAGCCACCCCCGATCCTGCCCGACGACCACGAGGCGGACAGGATCTCCGAGGAGAACCGGCTGAAGCACCGCTACATCGACCTGCGCCGGCCGCGGATGCAGTCGATCCTCCGGACCCGCTCGCAGGTGACCAAGCTCGCCCGCGACTACTTCATGGACCACGGGTTCCTCGAGATCGAGACCCCCCTGCTGATCAAGACCACCCCCGAGGGGGCGCGGGACTTCATCGTCCCCGCGCGACTCCACCCGGGGATGTGGTATGCACTGCCCCAGAGCCCGCAGCTGTTCAAGCAGATCCTGATGGTCGCCGGGTGCGATCGCTACATCCAGATCTGCAAGTGCCTGCGCGACGAGGACCCGCGCGCCGACCGACAGGCGGAGTTCACCCAGATCGACCTCGAGATGTCCTTCGTGGATCGGGACGACGTGATCGAGATGATGAGCGGCTTCGCCCGGCGACTCTGGAAGGAGCTGCTCGACGTCGAGATCGGCGAGATCCCGACCATGACCTACGCGGAGGCGATGGAACGCTACGGGATCGATCGCCCCGACACCCGCTACGGACTGGAACTCCAGGACATCTCGGAACTCTGCGGCAGGACCGACTTCCGCGTCTTCAAGGACGCGCTCGCCGGCGAGCACGGCTGCGTGAAGGCGATCCGGGTGCCCGGCGCGGCGGAGCGATTCTCCCGGAAGGTGACCGATGGCTACACGGAGTTCGTGCGCGACTTCGGCGCGGGTGGCGCCCCCACCACCAAGCTGACCGCCAACGGGTTCGAGACCGGGGTGGCGAAGTTCCTGGAACCGATCGCCGACGAACTCATCGCGGAACTCGGCCTCGAGGTGGGCGACGCGGTGGTCTTCGCCTCCGACACGCGGACGATCGCCACCCGCGCCCTCGGCGAGCTGCGCCAGAAGATCGCCCAGGACCTCGACCTGATTCCCGAGGGCTGCTGGAACTTCGTCTGGGTCATCGACTTCCCGATGTTCGAGCGCGACGAGGAGAAGGGCCGCTGGGTCGCCCTGCACCACCCGTTCACGAGCCCCAACCCCGACCAGTTCGACATCCTCGAGAGCGACCCCGGCGGCTGCCTCTCGGCGGGCTACGACCTGGTCCTCAACGGCTCGGAGATCGGCGGCGGCTCGATCCGTATCCACGACCAGTCGGTGCAGGAGACGGTCTTCAAGCTGCTCGGACTCACCCAGGCCGATGCGGAGATGAAGTTCGGGTTCCTCCTCTCCGCCCTCCGGCACGGGGCACCCCCCCACGGCGGCATCGCCTTCGGGCTGGACCGCCTGGTGATGCACCTGGTGGGCACCGACAACATCCGGGACGTGATCGCGTTCCCGAAGACCCAGTCCGGCGGCGACCTGATGACCGACGCCCCCGGTCCGGTCGACGAGGAGCAGCTGGTCGAGACCCACGTGCGCTCCACCGCCGAGCCCCCGGCCTGATCGGGTCCCTCCCTCGAGGACGCCTCCCCGGGTTTGCCCCGCGGCCGGTCCGCCCGTAGCCTCTTGTGCATGAAGAAGGACACCCTGATCACCGTGTTGATCCTCGCCGGGCTGGTTCTCGGTGCGATCCTCGGCCAGATCCTCCACGTGAACCTCGCGGAGGGCGAGGCACTCAACCCGATCTGGATGGACCTGGGCGACATCGTCCTGATCCGCCCGCTCAAGCTCATGGTGATCCCGCTGGTCTTCCTCAGCGTGGTGGTCGGCGTGACCTCGATCGGCGATCCCTCCAAGCTCGGGCTGGTCGGCGGCTCGACCCTGGTCTACTACCTCTCGACGATGCTGCTGGCCGTGGTCCTCGGCACCGCGCTGGTCTCGACCATCACCCCCGGCGACACCCTCACCCCGGAACAGCAGCTCGAACTCCGGGAGTCGGGCGAGAGCGAGTACCAGCAACAAGGGAAGATCCAGACCGCCTCCAGCGACGCGGAGGAACGGGGACTCGGGGGCGCGTGGTTCAACATCCTCGAGCAGGTGATCCCGACGAACTTCTTCAGCGAGCTGGTCAACGGGCGGACCCTCGGGGTGATCGTGTTCGCCCTGCTCCTGGGGCTGGCCCTCGCGGCCTGCGGGCCGACGGGGGAACCGGCGGTCCGGGTCTTCGAGTCGCTCTTCCAGGGGATGATGCGGCTGGTGCTCTGGATCCTCTGGCTCACGCCGGCCGGGGTGTTCTTCCTGGTCACCGGTACGGTGGGGCGGATCGGGTTCGAGTCGCTGATCGGGCCGCTGGGCGGGTACATGAGCACCGTCCTGATCGGCCTCGGCATCCACGGGCTGGTCGTGCTCCCGCTGATCCTCTGGATCCTGGGCCGCACCAACCCGTACCGGTTCATGTTCAGGATGCGCAAGGCCCTCCTCACCGCGTTCGGGACCGACTCCAGCTCCGCGACCCTACCGGTCACGATCGAGACCGCGATCGACGAGGGCGGCTGCTCGAAGCGATCCTCGAACTTCGTGCTCCCCCTCGGGGCCACGGTGAACATGGACGGGACCGCGCTCTACGAGGCGGTGGCGGTGGTCTTCCTCTTCCAGCTGTACGGGATCGAGCTCGAGTTCGCGGAGCTGATGATCGTGGTGATCACCGCGACCCTGGCCGCGGTGGGCGCCGCGGGCATCCCCTCCGCGGGCCTGATCACCATGGTGATCGTGATCGGGGCGGTCAACACCAGCCTCGCGGGACGAGGCATCGAGGAACTCCCGCTCAGCGCGGTGGGCGTGATCTACGGGGTGGACCGGCTGCTGGACATGTGCCGGACGGTGGTGAACGTCTGGGGCGACGCCACCGGGGCGAAGATCATCACCCGGCTGGCCCCGGACCCCGACCCCGGTTGACCGGGGGAAGTCGGGTCAGTGGACGCCCTGTTCGGCGAGCCAGCGTTCGCAGTCGATCGCCGCGGCGCAGCCCATGCCCGCGGCGGTGATCGCCTGACGGTACTCCGCGTCGGCCACGTCGCCGGCGGCGAAGATCCCCTCCAGGTTCGTGGTGGAGCCTCGC
Source organism: Phycisphaerae bacterium (assembly GCA_002862305.1). Lineage (GTDB taxonomy): Bacteria > Planctomycetota > Phycisphaerae > Phycisphaerales > SM1A02 > UBA8087. Next base: position 3,901 of record PKCS01000074.1, read on the forward strand.
GATTCGAGCACCACGTAGCCGGAGTCGTCGAGCGCCACGCCGGAATCCCGCAGGAAGTCGGTGGCGGGGCTGTGCCCGATCGCGATGAAGAGCCCGGTGACCGGGAGGCGTGAACGCTCGCCGGTCACGGTGTCCTCGAGCTCGACCGCCTCGATGGTCGACTCGCCGAGGACGTCGGCCACCTGCTTGTTCCAGTGAACCTCGATGTTCGGGGCGTCGAGCACCCGCTGCGCCATGGTCTTGGAGGCGCGGAACTCGTCACGTCGGTGGATCACGTGGACCGTGGAGGCGAACTTGGCGAGGTAGCTGGCCTCCTCCATCGCGGTGTCCCCCCCGCCGACCACCGCCAGGGGCTGGTCACGGAACATCGGCAACGCACCGTCGCAGACCGCGCAGGCGCTGACCCCGCCCCCGGAGGTCGCGAGGCGCAGTTCGTTGTCGAGCCCGAGCCAGTTCGCGGTGGCCCCGGTGGCGATGATCACCGATCGGGTCCGCACCGTGCTGCCATCGGAGAGCTCGAGGGTGAAGGGCCGCTCGGAGAAGCCGCAGCCCACCACGTCCTTGCCCACCACGCGGGTCCCGAAGCGCTCCGCCTGCTTCTGGAAGAGGTCCATCATCTCCGGACCGGTGACGCCCTCGGGGAAGCCGGGATAGTTCTCCACGTCGGTGGTGAGCATCAGCTGCCCGCCGGGAAGCACCGGGGCGGGATTCTGCTTGGGGACCCCGATGAGGCAGAGGGGGGAGAGGTCCGCGCGGGCGCAGTAGATGGCGGCGGTCCAGCCCGCGGGGCCGGAGCCGATGATCACGACGTTTTCAATTGACTCGGCGGACATCTTGTTCCTCGGTCTGTGGGTTCACTGGACGATCTTGCCCTGTTCACGGGCGAGCTGCCGGGTGGGTGGCCACAGCAGCAGGTCCCCGATCGCACCGTTGTCGGAGACTTCCTTGCCCCGGTCGTCGATGTGGTTGCGACCGAGGGTGTAGAGCAGGCAGCCGTCGACGAACAGCTGTCCGTAGCGGACCGTCTCGATGGTGGTCCGCGAGCGGAGCAGGGTGTAGACCAGCCCGCCGTAGTCCATGTTGTAGGGATCGAAGTCGAAGCGCTTCATCGCGTAGCTGGGCGCGACCGGCGAGAGGTCGACCGGCCACTTCCCGTACTGGGTGTAGTAGCCGCAGAGCCCCGCGCTGTAGATCGTCCCGTTGATGTCCGAGACCAGCCGCTCGCGGGCGAAGAACACCTCCTCGAGGTCCTGGACCGCGAGCCGGATGGCCGCGTAGCGGACCTCGTTGAGCCCCGAGTACACGTTGGGGATGTCCATGGTCGCCGCGAACTGGCGCATCCTCCAACGACGCCACCAGTCGTCGTAGACGTCCTCGAGCTTCTCCTGGGAGAGGTCGAGCGCTCCGTGGTAGCGGGCCAGCCGGGCCCACTGCTTCCGGGAACCGAAGAGGCCGAGGGGGGACTGCCGCGCCTGCAGGCTGCCGAACACCTCGGCGAACTTCGCCTCGTCGGCCTGGCCCTGGGCGTCGAAGACCGAATCCAGCAGGACCGAGATGTGGATGCGGTCGCCCTCCGGGAGCGCGAGGCGACGGAGTCGCTGGTCGTCGGTCGGCTTGAGGAACGGGTACTCGCGGGTGCCCAGCTGCTGGAACAGCTTGGTGGGGATCCGGTCGAGGTAGGCGTACATCGCGTCCCGGTGGGTGGAGAACGCCGCCGAGAGGTTGTCCATGAACCAGAGCTTCTCCTCGAGCATCTCCTGCTCGCACCCCTGCCGGATGATCCGCAGGTAGGCGAGGCCGAACGTGAAGGCGGACTCGTACTCGCCCGCCTCCAGCCTTCGGTAGAACTCCGCGGTCGCGAAGGCGACGATGGTGTCCATCGCATCGAGGTAGGGGAAGTCGATCACCGTCAGGTCCCCACCCGGGGCGACGTCGATCACCACGTCCCGCTGCTGCCAGGCCGCGGGGACCTCGGAGCGCCCGTAGCGCATCCCCAGGAGGGGGCGGTCTTGCACCTCGGTGATCGCCTCCGCCATCCGCTCGTTGGAGGCGGCCCAGCCCGCCACCGCGTTCCAGCCCGGCATGCCGGGCCAGATGGTCGTGAGGTTGAAGTCGTCGCCCACCGGCATCGGGGGCGGGGTCATCGCGAGGTAGGCCTCCACCAGCGGGGTGATGCTCAGGCCGGACTCGGAGGCCCGGTCCTTGGAGCCCGAGACGCTGGTGTTCGTGAGGAGGCGCTCGTTGAGCTTGCGCTCGAGTTCGGGCGCATCCGCGGCGACGTACTGGACCGCGAGCAGCAATGCGCCGAGGCCGGTGAGCAGGCGGCGGGTCCTGGACGGGCGTGGGTGGATCTGGGGCATGCAAGGGCTCCGATGTCGGGGCGGGGACATTGGTTGAAACCACAAATGTAGCAGGATCCAGCGTCCAACGGAGGCAGCCGCGTCCCGTAGAATGCCCCCAGGAAGGTCCCGATGATGAAGCAACGAAGCATCCCCGAGAGCGTGAACGTCCTGCTCGTGGGCACTGGAGGCAGGGAACACGCCCTGGCCCGCCGCCTGGTCGAATCCCCCCGGCTGGGCACCCTCTGGGTCCAGGCTGGCGCCAACGCCGGCCTCGCCGAGCTGGGGCGGACCTGCCCGGAGGCGATTCCCGACCAGCTGGGGTCCAACGAGCGGTTCCGCCTGAGGAAGTTCCTCGACGAGCAGCAGGTCCGGCTGGTGGTGGTGGGCCCCGAGGTCCCCCTGGCCAACGGGATCGCCGACGAGCTGGCGGCCGAGGGGCGGCTGGTCTTCGGGCCCGGGGCGGCGGGCGCCCGCCTGGAGGCCGACAAGGGGTACGCCAAGGACCTGATGCGATCCGCCGCGGTCCCCACCGCGGAGGGGCGCAGCTTCACCGACCACGAGCAGGCCCGGACCTACATCGAACGGCGCGGGGACCGCTGCGTGGTCAAGGCCGCCGGGCTCGCCGCGGGCAAGGGCGTGGTGGTCTGCGATGACGCGGAGCAGGGCCTCGCCGCGGTGGACCTCATCATGGGCGACCGTGGGTTCGGCGCCGCCGGGGAGACCGTGGTGGTCGAGGAACGGCTCGAGGGACAGGAGATGAGCGTGCTGGCGCTGGTCGACGGCCGGACGATCTCGGTGCTCGATCCCTGCCAGGACCACAAGCAGGTCGGGGAGGGGGACGTGGGTCCCAACACCGGGGGGATGGGCGCCTACTGCCCGACGCCCCTGGCCACGGCGCCGCTGATGCAGCAGGTCCACCGCGACATCCTGGTGCCCACCGTCGACGCCCTGCGGCGGGACGGGGTGGAGTTCCGGGGCGTGCTCTACGCGGGCCTGATGCTGACCCCCTCCGGCCCGAAGGTCCTCGAGTTCAACGTGCGCTTCGGGGACCCGGAGTGCCAGCCGCTGATGACCCGACTCCGGGGCGACCTCGTCGAGCTCCTGTGGAGGACCGCGGCGGGGACCCTGGACGAGGCGGTCTTCGAGTTCGACGAGCGGACCGCCTGCACGGTGGTGCTCTGCTCCGAAGGCTACCCCGGGGCCTATCCCAAGGGCGTCCCGATCGAGGGCATCGAGCGGGCGGAACGACTGGACGGGGTCACGATCTTCCATGCGGGCACCACGCGGGACGAACAGGGGCGCCTGGTCACCAGCGGTGGACGGGTCCTCGGGGTCACCGCACTGGCGGACGACCTTCGGGCGGCGCGGGACCTCGCCAACCAGGCCTGCGACCTCATCGAGTTCGAGGGGGCGTTCCACCGACGGGACATCGGCTCCCGGGTGCTGGTTCCCACGTCCTGAGGCGGGGGCGGGAGGACGCCTACGGCTCGAGCCACTCACCGGTCCAGCCGTCGGGGTCCCGGTGCACGAACCGGGCTCGGCGGTGGCCACCGGCGGCCAGGTGGAGCCATTCGATCGACCACGCGAGGGTGTGCACCAGGGCGAAGTTCGAACGACCCTGCTCGCTCTCCTCCTGCGAGGGGCGACCCTCGAGCAGCGCCTCCGGGAGGTTCGCGGACGGACCGTCCGAGGGACGCCCGGGAGGATTGGGAGCGAGGTAGCAGCGACGTGAGTCGACGGTGCACCGCGACCAGGCCTCCTCGAAGAGCGGGCCCTCCAGGAGCACCTGCGCGGTGGCCCGCACCCGAAGCTGCAGTCGTCGCTTGAAGTCGTAGAACACCCAGAGGACCTCCGGCTGCGCGGCGATCTGCCCGACCTTCCCGGAGCGACGGTCGGTGTGGCAGAGGATCAGCCGTTCGGAGGGGATGACCCGGCGCAGGACCACCACCCGACCATCGGGCCCCCCTCCATCCCCGCTGGTGGAGAGCGTGGGCAGGTGGAAGCCGTGGCGTCGGTTCTTCACCCCGCAGACCAGTTCCGCCCAGGCGGAGTCGATGATCGAACCCAGCTGTTCCATGGACGAATCTTTACCGCCTTCGCCCCGGAAATCCACCTGGGGGTCCCTGATGGGGGGTCGGACCACCAAATCACCGGCAGGTCGGGACTGGTGCTGGACGTCCGGGGGGAGCTGCCTACCATTCCCGCCTCCGAGCAGTGCGCACCACGAGGATCGTCCTCCACCCCACCTGCGCGCACCGCCCAGACACCCTGAAGGAATCCAATGAAGCTCAAGAACAGCCTCCTGGTCGCAGCCGCGCTGCTGGCCACCCCCGTCGTCGCCGACTCCCCGCGCCCCGAGGCGCCCCAGCCCCGCGAGGGCACCATCGTCGAGACCGCCGCCTCGGTGAAGGACTTCTCCACCCTGGTCGCGGCGGTCAAGGCCGCCGGACTGGTCGACGCGCTCAACTCCGAGGGCCCCTTCACCGTCTTCGCGCCCACCAACGCGGCGTTCGAGCGGCTCCCCAAGGGCACCGTCGAGTTCCTGCTGCAGCCCGAGAACAAGGACACCCTGGTCCAGATCCTCACCTTCCACGTGGTGCCCGGACGGGTCACCGCCGCCGAGGTGGTGAAGATCAGCTCCGCACCGACCCTCGAGGGCCAGCGGCTGCAGATCTCCGCGAAGGACGGGGTGGTCAAGGTCGACGGGGCCACCGTCTCCAAGACCGACATCAACTGCACCAACGGCATCGTGCACCAGATCGACCGCGTGCTCCTGCCGGTGCAGGAGAACATCGTCGAGATCGCCGCCACCAACGGTTCGTTCAACACGCTGGTCGCCGCGGTCAAGGCGGCGGGCCTGGTGGAGACGCTCTCGGGCAAGGGTCCCTTCACCGTCCTCGCCCCCACCGACGAGGCGTTCGCGAAGCTGGATCCCGACACCCTCAAGATGCTGCTGCTCCCCGAGAACAAGGAGATGCTGGTCAAGATCCTCACCTACCACGTGGTCCCCGGCAAGGCCCTGTACGCCGAGCAGGTCGCGACCATGAAGGAGCTTCCGACCGTCGAGGGCTCCACCATCCCGGTGAAGGTCGATGGCAAGAAGGTCATGCTCGGCGACGCCGAGGTGATCGGGGTCGACGTGGAGGCCTCCAACGGCGTGGTCCACGTGATCGACACCGTCCTGATCCCCGCCAAGTGACCGCCTTCCGGCGGAGCCGATGGGAATCGGCCCGACCAGGCGCACCCGAGGACCCCGTTTCCCTCCCGGAAGCGGGGTCCTCTGCGTGGGGACCCGCACCCGGCTTTCCACGCGCGGCCTTGCTACAATCGGCATCCCGCCGAACCCCCGGACAGGTGGCCGAGCGGCTGAAGGCACCGGTTTGCTAAACCGGCGTACCGGGTATACCGGTACCGCGGGTTCGAATCCCGCCCTGTCCGCTTGCGACACGAGGCTCGTTCCCCCCCGGAACGGGCCTCGTGTCATGCCGGGGGGAGGAACCACCACGTGACCGCGAGAAGGCGCGCGCGGGCGGCCTCGTCCCGGGCAGGCGAGCACTGAGGCGGGCGTGGTGGGTGGGACCGGTCAGGATCCTGCGGGGGGCCTGGCGTCCAGCAGGGAGCGGTCGAGCCGCTTGATCGCCTGGTGGCAGGCCTCGATGCCCTCGTCGAGGGCGCTGCGACCCCGGACCAGCTCGATCGGGTCGTCCCGACCCAGCTCCGCGAGCCGGGCCTCGACCCGGGCCCGGTCGATCTTGAGGGTGGCGAGCAGGGCGCGGGCCTCCTCCAGGAGCTGCTCCATCGAGGCGGCGTCGGCGGAAGCATCCGATGCCTCGCCCAGGCGACCAGCCAGGCGCAGGGCCGGGGGGTCGAGGGGCGGGGCCGGGTGGTGGGCGGGGTTGGTCTGGCTCATGTCCATCGAACGATTCTCCCAGAGCGCCGTCTGGAGGGCAAGGGATCGGGTCGGTCGACCGTCTGTCCTCACCTTCGACGTCGCAGTCAACCCCTGAGGTTCGGCGTGGTCGCGGCTCCTCCCGGATATCCACGAACCATCCCCGTTCCCGATCCTGAACCCCCGAGGTTCTCGGACCAGTCTAGGGTGTCTTCGGTTCGATCAAGGGAACTTCTTGAGCTTCAGGGGTTCCCGGCGGCTGGTCCCCGGGACCGACCCCCGCCCAGGAGCCCGATCGAGCCCGAGACCAACGCCCCCAGGAGGACCAGCCCCGTCGAGGCGGCCAACTGGGACGACGTGGGCGTGAACGCACGGGTGGGCCAGTACTTGGGCTTGATCGCCTCCGCCTGCTCGACGGAGACCACCTCCACGCCGCGCACCACGCTCCCCACCGGGGGCGGGGTCGGCTCGCGGAACGGCCAGAGTCCCAGCAGCGCCCCGACCAGGAGGCCCAGCAGCAGCCCCATGGTGAGCGCATTGAGGTGGTGCAGGAGCCAACGCACCAGGGTCCCCACGAGCCCGATCCCCACCACCACCCCGATCGCCACCGGCAGGATCGTGAGGCCCGCCGCGGACAGTCCCTCGAGGTCCCCGGCGGACGCGGCGAGCCGGGCCTCGTCGATGGTGGTCAGGATCACCACGTACTGCCCGAGCACCAGCAGCACGTAGCTGCCGGAGAGTCCGGGGAGGATCATCGCGGCGCCCGCGGCCCCCCCCGCCACCAGCAGCATCCCCCAGCCGCCGGAGCCGACCGACACGCCTTCGGTGGTGGTGCCGAAGGCCAGCCAGGCCATCGCGAGCAGTCCCAGCAGCACCCCGAACATGGTGGCCGCGGTGCAGCGCGCCATCGAACGGACCAGCACCGGGATCCCGCCCAGGGTCAGCCCGATGAAGAGGCTGTAGGCGATCCAGCGATACTCGAGGACCAGGCGACCGGCCATCCCGGACAGCAGCACGATGGTGAGCAGCGCCGGGAACACCACGCAGGCGAGGACCGCGAGGGTCGTGAGTCGACATCGCAGGCGGGCCAGGTCCGCGACCGCGTCGATCAGCAGCTGGTAGATGCCGGTGGCCAGGAGCATCGTCCCCCCCGAGATCCCCGGGACCAGGTTGGCCAGGCCCATGAGGACGCCGCCGAGCACGCAGCGGGCACCGTCGAGCCCGGCGAGCCGGGCCGGGGCCGGGGCGGACGAGGTGGCGTTCGGATCGTTCATGGGCGGACCGATTCTTTCCGGGGCACGTGGAGACACCAAGGAAGGCACTGAGTATCCTTGCGGGATGGACCACCACGATTCCATCGGAAGGAGCGACCCGTGAGCATGAACGTGCTTGTCAGCGGCGGGGCCGGCTACATCGGCTCCCACGCGGTGCTCAGGCTGGTGGAGAACGGCCACCAGGTGCTGATCGTGGACAACCTCTCCCGGGGGCACCGGGAGGCGGCGGCCGTCCTGGAGTCGATCGCACCGGGCCGGGTGGCCTTCGAGGACTGCGACATCCTGGAGACCGAGCGACTGGCCGGGCTGATGACCAGCCATCGCTGCGATGCGGTGCTCCACTTCGCGGCCCTCGCCTACGTCGGGGAGTCGGTGGAGCAGCCGCTGCGGTACTACCGCAACAACACCGCGGGAGCGCTCTCGCTGATCCAGGCCGCGGAGGACGCGGGGGTCGGTCGATTCGTGTTCTCGAGCACCTGCGCGACCTACGGCGAACCCCCCGTCGACCAGGTGCCGATCGCCGAGACCTGCGGCCAGAGCCCGGTCAATCCCTACGGGTGGTCGAAGCTGATGGTCGAGCGGATGCTGATCGACCGGGCGGGCCAGGCCCGGGCCGGCGGATCGCCGTTCGCCTTCGCGGCCCTGCGGTACTTCAACGTGGCGGGTGCCGATCCCGAGGGACGCCTCGGCGAGGACCACCGGCCCGAATCGCACCTGCTGCCGATCTGCCTGGAGGTGGCCAGCGGGAAGCGCGAGTCGATGACGATCTTCGGGGACGACTACGACACGCCCGACGGCACCTGCATCCGCGACTACGTGCACGTGATCGACCTGGTCAACGCCCACCTCCTGGTCCTCGAGGCCCTGGAACCCGGGGACCAGCGGTTCTACAACATCGGGGTGGGACGCGGCTACTCGGTGCTGGAGTGCATCGAGGCCTGTCGCCGGGTGACCGGCCATCCGATCCCGGTGACCATGGGCGCGCGCCGGCCTGGCGATCCCCCGATGCTGACCGCGAATCCCGATCGGATCCGGCGAGAGCTCGGGTTCGAGGCCCGGTACACGAACCTCGACGAGATCATCGAGACCGCGTGGCGCTGGTTCCAGGCGAATCCGCAGGGATACGGCCCCGAGGCGGGGTCGGGACGCTAGAACCCGAAGGTGATCCCGAGGTACCCCTGCAGCATGTCCACCCCGGGGTTGCTGGAGTTGGTCTGTGCATTGGAGAGGTGGTACCACCGCAGCCCGGCCATCAGCCGCACCTCCGGTCCCAGGGCACAGGTGATGCCACCACCGACCTGCGGACTGAAGTCCAGCCGCGACGCGCCCGAGGGGACGTCGTCCGCGAAGTAGACCAGCCCGCACCCCCCATCGAGGTAGATCGACCAGTCCTCCGCGCGGTGGACGTGCCAGCGGAGCAACAGGGCCCCACCGCCGCCCCCGGTGGTCGGGGTGTCCTCGAGCTCGATGCCGACCCCGTCGACCCGGAACCCGACCGCGAAGCCGTCCACGGGGTACCACTCGACGCCGACGCCCCCGAGCACCAGCCAGCCTCCGTCGAAGTTGGTCCCGGGCCCGGTCTCGAACCACCAGGCGACCGACCCCTGCGTGGCGTAGGGCAGGCCCCCGCGAGGGGCCGCGGGGGAGGTGGGGACCCCGACGAGGTCGGCCCCCGCCGGCGACGCGTCGGCCTGCCCCAGCGAACTCGACGACGGCTCGAAGCCGTGCAGCTTGAGGGTGAGGCCACCAGGCCCGGGGGCAAGCTCGAACGAGCGTGCTCCCGCATCGGCCACGCCGGGAACCACGAGGAGCGAGCTCGCGGTGATCACCCATCCGGCCCCGGAGCCGCACGCTCCCCGCACGCCCATGGGGCGGCAAGGGCCGAAAAGCCCTTGAGGGACCAAGAAGGCGAATTTTCGTACCATGTTCATGCATGAAGGACGCATGTTCAGCTCATTTCACGGTAGCGTTTGGGTCCAAAAAAGACCGCCGCCCGGATGCTCCGACGAATCCGGACGGTGAGGTCGTGCGGGCCGAAGCCCACGAAGAAGTTCGGTTGGAACAGGAAGGGTATCCGCCCCCCCCAAGGATGGTCAATGGCGATTTGGACCCTTCCCGATGGAATATCGCAAGTCGCTTCCAGGAGGCGACTTGAGGATCGAATTCGTCGTCGGGCACGCGTCGGCCGGGCGGGACGCTGGCGGACCGGTGGGGCATGGGCTCATTCCACGATCTGGACCCCGTCGTCGGGCGGGTAGCTGGGCGGAGGGGAGACGGCCGGGGTCTGGGGCGGGGTGTCCGGAGGAAGGGTCGGGGTCCCCGTCACCGGCGGCAATCCGTCACCGGGGACGTCGACGACGGTGGTGGCGTGCAGGGTCGGCCCGTAGGCCTCCAGGCGTGCCTGCAGCGCGAGGGCGGATCGGACCCTGGCCTGGGGGTCGAGCACCAGCGGCTCGAGCTCGAAGTGCCACTCGACCACTCGTTCGAACGAGCTGGGGGCGAGTTCCGCGACCACGTCGAAGCCGGGGAGGTCCCAGACCGGGACCTCGGTCGAGGCGTGGGTGGCGAGCGGGATGCAGTCCTCGTGGTAGATCCGCACGTCGTACACCCCGTCGTGGGTGAACTCGAAGGAGAACGGCGTGCGACCGACCTCGGCGTGGTTGACCCACACCAGGGCGTCGCTCGGGGTCGAGGTGATCTCGATCGTGCGGCGGACGCAACCGGCGAGCGGGACCAGTCCCGCGGCCAGGCAGAGCACGACCCATCGCGGCTCAATCATCGAACTCGTCCCCCTTGAAGGTGGAGGCCAGGTAGGCGTTGCGGACGTCCTCGTCGTTGATGATCTCCCGGGGGGTCCCGTCCTTGAGGTTGGCGCCCTTGTGGATGATGTACGCACGGTCGCAGATCCGCAGCGTCTGCTGCACGTTGTGGTCGGTGACCAGGATGGCGATACCGCTGGCGGAGAGCCGGCGGACCTCGGACTGGAGCTCCTCGACGGTGTGGGGATCGACCGCGGCGAAGGGCTCGTCGAGGAGGATGAGCTTGGGCTCGGTGATCAGGGAGCGGGCGATCTCCAGCCGCCGCCGCTCCCCGCCGGAACAGGTGCGGGCCTGCTCCGAGGACTTGTGCTGGAGGCCGAACTGCTCGAGCAGCTCGTCGCAGCGGAGGTTCCGCTGCCGGGCCTTCATGGAGGTGGTCTCGAGCACCGCGATCAGGTTCTGGCGGACGGTGAGCCGCTGGAAGACGCTCGGCTCCTGGCTGAGGTAGCCCATCCCGAGCCGTGCGTGCTGGTACATGGGACGTCGGGTGACGTCGTTCCCGTCGAAGGTCACGGTGCCCTGTTCGGGGGTGATCATCCCGATGGCCATCCTGAAGGACGTGGTCTTGCCGGCCCCGTTGCGACCCAGCAGTCCCACGATCTCCCCGGGATCCACGTCGAAGCGGATGCCGTCGACGACGCGTCGATTGCCGTAGCTCTTGACCAGCCCGTCCGCCGTGAGGAGTGCCATGCGGCCAGTCTATCCGATCGGGGGGGGCCGCGAACCCGATCAGTCCCCGGCGGGGCGACCGAGGGGGTCGGGTTGCTGGTCCTCGGGCAGCCGTTCCACCCGGACGCTGTCCACCCTGGTGTCCGAGGCGTGAAGCACCTTGAAGCGGTACCCCAGTGAATCGAAGGACTCGTGGGAGTCGGGCACCCGCCCGAAGTGTTCCAGCACGAAGCCCGCCACCGTCTCCGGTTCCATCTCCTCGGGGAGCGCGATCTCGAGGTGGTCGTCGAGGTCCTGCAGGGAGAACCGGCCGTCCACGTCCCACACCCCGTCGCCGACCCGGTTGCAGGTGGCCTCCTCGTCGTCCTCGGGCTCGTGCTCGTCGTGGATCTCGCCGACGATCTCCTCCAGCACGTCCTCGATGGTCACCAGCCCGCTGGTGCCGCCGTACTCGTCGATGACGATGGCCATGTGGATCTCGGCGGTCTGGAAGTCACGCAGGAGGTCCCCCACCTGCTTGGTCTCGGGGACGCGGATCGACTCCCTGAGCAGCGGCCTCAGCTCGAAGTCCGCCACCTGCTCGCCGAGGAACTGCACCAGGTCCTTGACGTAGAGGATCCCCTCGATCGAATCGAGGTTGTCCGAGTAGACCGGGATCCGGGAGTGCCCGGCGTGGTTGATGAAGTCCCGGATCACCGAGAGGTCGTCGGTGTACTCGATGCCCTCGATGTCGGTGCGCGGGGTCATCACCGAGCTGACGTCGGTGTCCGCGAACTCGACCACGTTCTCGATCATCTCGGCCGCCACGTCGTCGAGCCCCCCGGTGCGCTGGGACTCCTCGACGGTGCGGAGCAGCTCCTTCTCGGCGTCGGGCTGGCGGAGGTTGGCGCCGGTGAGACGGCGGACCATCTCGTCGATGAACCGGCCGGTGCTGACGAAGGGGCGGTGGACCCAGAGCCCGAAGCGAAGCGGGCCCGCCAGCCGGGTGACCAGGGGCAGCCCCACGTGGCGGGCGATCGACAGGCCGATGACCCCGGTCGCCAGCCACATCAGGATCACGGAGACCAGGAAGGAGACCACCAGGGACCAGGCGGTGATCTGCTGGAACCCCGAGAGGTCCAGGAGCACCAGGAGGACGATGATGGTCTGGACCATCGCGGACTTCCACTGGACGGAGGTCGCGAGGTCCAGCTGCCGGCCGATGATCCAGCGCGTGCGCTCCAGCCGGCCGGAACGGGCGAGCTCGCGCTCGATCTCCACGTCGGAGCTCTGGAGCAGGATCTCCCGCACCGCGATCTGCAGGCAGAGCACCACGAAGAACACCGCGATGACCAGGACGACCCAGAGGCTCACGAGCGATCCCCCCCGCTACGGGAATCCCGGGAATCGAAGAGCCGACCGAAGCCCGCCTGCTCGAGGAGGCGATCCTCCTCGGCGTGCATCCTCGCGAATCCCTCGTCGGTGGAGTCCTCGTGGCCGGTGACGTGCAGGAGCCCGTGGAGCGCGTAGAGCAGCAGCTCGTGGATGCGGTCGTGGTCGAGGTCGTGGCTGCGCCGCTCGGCTTCCGGCAGGCAGACCGCGATGTCCGCGTCGATCGGCTGACCGGGCGTGGACATCGGGAAGGTCAGGACATCGGTCGACGTGGGGTCGTTCATCCAACGGTCGTGCATGAGGCTCATCCGGCGATCATCCACGACCTCGACCACGCACCGGTCGCAGGCCGTTCCGAGTCCGCCCAGCAGTCGGACCAGTCCGTCCTCGAGGAAGGAGCGCTCCGCGGGTTGGAGTTGGCGGGTTCGGTCGATGACGTCTACGGGTACCGCCTCCGAAGCCGGGCTCGGCTGCGGAGGCTCCGACGGTTCACCGCCGGAGGAGTCATCATCGGATGTGGCATCGTCACGATTCATGAGGATGGGCATGGATACTCCGGATACAGCATAGGGCCCATCCCGGATCAGTCCAAACGAAGATCGGGTACCGGGGGGCAATCGCCCCAGGGGGCCGTCACCGGGGATGCTAGGATGTGGCGTGAGACCGTATTCTCGGATGCGAGCCCCCCTGCGAGGAGAGGATGTTCACAGATGGCCATTGCCCTGCACGTGGTGATACCCACCCACACCACTCGCCACCTCTACCGGACCCTCCTGGGGTACACCCGCCAGGAGCGCCCCCCCACCACCATCACCGTGAGCTGCGACACCGACGACCCCGAGATCGGAACGCTGCTCGAGCGAGTGGTCGAGGAGACCGGCACCACGCTCACCCAGGTCTCGCGCGCCCGGCACCCCGAAGCACGACTCGCCCAGACCCGGAACAACGGAATACGGTCCCTGATCGACCGGGGCCTCTCGGGGGACGACGCCCTGCTCCTGGTGGACGGAGACTGCATCCCCGCCCCGGACTTCGTGCGCTGCCACGGCGAGCGCCTCGAGCACGGGGACTTCGTGCTGGGGAACTACATCCTGCTGGATGAACGGACCACCAGCGAGGTTCCCTCCGACGAGACCATGCACGCGTTTCTCGAGACCGCTCCCGCCGAGGAACAGCTCGAGAGGATGCGTCGGCTCGAACGCAAGGCACGGACCCACCAGTTGCTCAGGAAGTTCCGTCTGACCAAGGGGCACAAGCCGAAGATCCTGGGCGCCAACACCTCGGTTCGCGCCAGCCGCCTGCTCGCCATCAACGGGTACGACGAGGAGTACATGGAGTGGGGATACGAGGATGACGACCTGGGCAGGAGGCTCTATTCCTCGGGGGCGAGGTCCACCATCGCGATCACGCAGGCGGTGCTCTACCACCAGTGGCATCCGACCCGGAAGGGAACGGCCTGGGAATCGGGCTCGGTCGCGAAACGATTCCACAGCCGACTGCCGGTCCGCTGCCGGCACGGCATCGACAATCCCCACGAACAGCACGCGGTTCATGAACGGGAGCTGACTCCCTGATCGGGCCGGGGGTTCGCGGGCCGCTCGAAGGCGGGAGGTTCAGCTCGAGATCGTCACCGGGATGAGGCTCGGCTTGAGGCGGGCCTCGAACTCCCCCCGGTACTTGTTGACGATGGTGCGGACCGCCCAGTTGTTGCCATCCGCGAGCCCGCAGATCGTGGTCCCGGGCGTGAGGCCCATGGAACCCGCGAGCTCGAGCACGAGGTCGAGGTCCTTGGTGGTCCCGCCGCCGCGCTCGATCCTCAGCAGGACCTTGAGCATCCAGTCGGCACCCTCCCGGCAGGGCGTGCACTGCCCGCAGGATTCGTTCTTGAAGAAGCGGGCGCAGTTGCGGGCCACCGCGACCATGTCGGTGTCCTCGTCGAAGACCGTGGGGCACGCGGTGCCGAGTCCGAGCACGTCGTACTTGGTCCCGATGTCGAAGTCCATCTCCGCCTCGTACTGGTCCGGCCCGAGGACGCCCATCGACACCCCCCCCGCGATCGCGCCCTTGAAGCGCTTGCCGCCGCGCATGCCGTTGCAGTACTTGTCGCTCTCGATCAGCTCCCGCAGGGGGATGCCGAGGTCGCACTCGAAGACGCCCGGTCGGTTCACGTGCCCGGACACCCCCATCAGCTTCGGACCGTAGGACGGCGCGGCCCCGATGGTGCTCTCGCAGCCGTGCTGCTTCCACCAGTCGGACCCGTGCTCCACGATCGGGCCCACGCAGGCGAGGGTCTCGACGTTGTTGACGATGGTCGGTCGACCGAAGACCCCCTTCACCGCGGGGAACGGGGGCTTGATCCGTGGCCAGCCCCGCTTGCCCTCGACCGCCTCCAGCAGCCCGGTCTCCTCGCCGCAGATGTAGGCACCGGCCGAACGGTGGAGGTGGCACTCGACCACGTGGTCCACCGCCCCGCCCAGCAGGCCCTTGCCGCCGAAGACCCCGTTCCGGTAGGCCTCCTGGATGGCGTGCTCCATGACCTTGGCCTGGTGGTGGTACTCCCCGCGGATGAAGAAGTAGGCCACGTCGATGTCGCAGGCCCAGCAGGCGATCGCGATCCCCTCGAGCACGAGGTGGGGATCGTAGTCGACCAGCAGCCGGTCCTTGAAGGTCCCGGGTTCGGCCTCGTCGCAGTTGATGCAGAGGTAGCGCTTCTCGCCGTCGGGTTCCGGGAGGAACGACCACTTGAGGCCGGCGGGGAAGCCCGCGCCGCCGCGACCGCGGAGGATGCAGTCCTTGACGAGGGTGACCACGTCCGCGCGATCCATGGAGATCGCCTTGCGGAGCGCCTCGTAGCCGCCGGTGGCGACGAACTCGTCGTAGTGGACGACGTGACGGGTCCCGGGGTCGCCCCAGGGGGAGGTGGGGATTCGCTTGGTCAGTACTGGTTCGTTCATGGTTGGCATGGCTTGATCGGTGGGGTCAGGACGCGGGCGCGCGGCCGGAGGCCTGGTTGCTGGGGTCCTGGAAGGGGTCCTGTTTCAGTTCGACTTCCTCGACGATGGTGCGACGAAGCACCACCCCGTCCCGCTCCTCCACCTCGGTGCGACGGCGCACCTCGGCCCGGGGGGCGGCCCCGGAGCTGCGGAGCCCGCGGGCGATGTGGCCCACGCACTCGCCCAGGCTGCGGGCGATGGTCTTCCGGGCGGGGGACTCATCCATCGTAGGGCGACCTCCCGTGCTGGGTCGTCCCGTGTCGGCGGACGATTTCGCGGACGGTGTCCCGGTCCAGCCGCTCGAGGGGGACCTCCCGGAGCTCGTCGATCAGGGAATCGACCTGCTCCATGGTCAGCTGCTCGAGCAGCTCGTCGTTGAAGAGGGCCACCGGCGCGGTGTCGCAGGATCCGAGGCATTCCAGCTGCAGCAGGGTGAAGCGCCCCTCGTCATCGGTCTCGTGGGGCTCGAGGTCCAGCTTGCTTCGCAGCTGTCGCTCCAGCGCGGCGTGCCCGCAGACCTCGCAGGCGATCGACTGGCAGATGGCCACCACGCAGCGGCCCACCGGCTCGGAGTGGTACTCCTCGTAGAAGGAGACGGTGTCGAGCACCTCGGAGGGGGGGATCTCGAGGAACCTGGCCAGTTCCACCATCGCCTGGAAGGGGATGCAGCGGTAGTGGTCCTGGAGGTCGTGGAGGATCGGCATGAGCGCCCCGTGGCTGGTGGGGTACTTCGGCATGATCGTGTCGCGCCAGCGCTGCTTCATCTCCTCGGTGCACCAGGGGCCGGCGTGGCCGGTGTCCTCGTGGGCGAGGCCGTCGAGGCTCGCCGGGTCGGTGGTGGCGGATGGCTTGGGTTTCCAGGACATGCGGTGCAGGATCCTTCAGCGATCGAGTTCGGCGGCGATGATGTTGAGGGAACCGATGATCGCCGGCACGTCCGCCAGCTGGTGACCCTCGACGAGCTTCTCGAAGACGGAGTAGTTGAGGAAGCACGGGGGACGGGTGGCCGCGCGCCACGCGCACCGTCCGCCGTCGGAGACGATGTAGAAGCCCAGCTCCCCGTTGGGGCTCTCCACGCAGTCGTAGGTCTCCCCGATCGGGGTGTCCCAGCCGCGGTTGTGCATCTTCAGCTCGAAGAGCTGGATGACCCCCTCGATCGACCCGTAGACGTCGCCGTGCTGGGGCAGGATCGCCTTGGAGTCGTCGAGCACGTTCAGGGGCCCCGGGGGGATGCGGTCGATGAGCTGCTCGACGATCGCCATGGACTGCTTCAGTTCCTCGACCCTGACCAGGTACCGGCTGAAGCAGTCGCCCTCGGTGGAGACGGGCACCGAGAACCGGACCGCCTCCGCGCCCTCGCCGTCCCAGTTGTCCTGGAAGCAGAGGTAGGGCTTGTCCTTGCGCACGTCGCGGCGGACCCCGGACGCCCGGGCCACCGGGCCGCTGAGCCCCCACGAGATCGCGTCCTCGGCGGTGATGCAGCCCACCCCGCGCAGGCGATCCACGAAGATCCGGTTGCGGTTGAGGAGGTTCTCGAGGTCCCCGATCGCCCGCGGCAGGCGCTCGTGCAGCAGGTTCTTGACCATGCGCTTGAAGACCTCGTCGTCGGGGAGGTCCCGCCACGCCCCGCCGACCCGCGTCCAGTCCGGGTGGTACCGCTGGCCGCTGACGTACTCCATGATGTCGTAGAGGTGCTCGCGTTCGTTGAATCCGTAGAGGAAGCCGGTGAACGCCCCGAGGTCGAGGGCCGCGGCGCCCACGCACAGCAGGTGGTTCATGATCCGACCCAGCTCCGACATGATGGTCCGGAGGACCTTCGCGCGCGGGGTGAGGTCGATGCCGAAGAGGCCCTCCACGCAATGGTGCCAGGCCACGTCGTTGAGGATCGGGCTGACGTAGTCCATCCGGCTCACGGTGCAGACGTACTGGTTGTAGTCGTGGTGCTCCCCGAGCTTCTCGAAGCCCGAGTGGAGGTACCCGATGTGCGGGGTGCAGCGGGCGACCCGTTCGCCGTCGAGCTCCAGCACCAGCCGGAGGGTGGTGTGGGTCGCGGGATGCTGGGGGCCGAAGTTCAGCACCCAGCGATCCGCCCCCTGGACGTGGTCCTTGAGGTATTCGGTGGACTCGATGTCGAGGTCGAATCCCTGGTCCGGTTCGAGGGTGTAGGGCATGAGTGGTTCCGACGGGGTTGGCCCGGATTCCGGGTGGTTCACCCCCAGTATAGGCCCATCAGGGGGGTTTCTGGCGGATTGAATCGGGGTTGGGGCTCAGACCCTGAAGATGGCCCCCATCTTCTTGCCCAGAAGCAGCGAGGACCCCACGAGCGTCGCCGCCAGCAGGAGCATCGCCCACACCCCCATCGCGCTGGCGATGTACTGGCCGTCGCCCAGCCGCTGGTAGAGGACGTAGATCGCCTTGGTGATCGGGAAATCGGCCTCCCGCTGGGCGAGGATCAGGCTGTCGGAGACCTCCAGCATGGCGAAACTGAAGGCCAGCAGGCCGCCGGCCAGGAGGTTCGCGGCGATGAGGGGCAGCACGATCTTCCGCTGGCGGTGCCACCACCCCGAACCGAGGTTGGCGGCGGCCTCCTCCAGCTGGACCGGGGTCTGCTCGAGGCCGGCCACCGCGGAACGGACCACGTAGGGCAGGCGTCGCACCGCGTAGGCGAGGATCAGCAGCGGGATCGGGTTCGGGCTCTGCCCGAGGATGTTGGCCAGCGGATGCAGCGGCCCGTCGTCGAGCCACTGGAAGAGGCCGGTCCCCTCGAGTCCGATCGTGGAACACACCGCGTGGAGCCAGTCGGGCATCGAGCCGTTGAACGGCCACCGCAGGGACATCGCCACGTAGCCGAAGGCCATCACCAGGCCGGGGACCGCGAGGGGGAGCATCACCAGCGCGTCCAGCAACCAGCGTCCGCGGACCCTGGTCCGGACCAGCAGCCGGGCGATCACGACCCCGAACGCGATGTCCAGGACCATCGCCGCGAGGGCGAGCATCAGGCTGGTGCGGATCGAGCCCACCGCGAGCGGGTGGCCCAGTGCCTGCTCGTAGTGGTCGAGGGTGAACGCCCGCGGGAGGATGCTCTGGTACCACTGGCCCTCCGCGGTCAGGCTGGTGAGGATCACGCTGAGGTGGGGCAGCGAGGCCACCAGCACCACGAAGCCGATCGAGAGGATCGCGAGGACCGCGGTCCAGCCGCGCAGCCGGTGCTCGGTCGCGGCCCGGGAGGCCTTGGAGTACATCGCGTAGCCGCGGCCGCCGAAGACCCAGCGCCCCAGCAGGTAGCAGGCCGCCACCGAGATCAGCATCACCGCGGTGAGGGCGTAGGGCCGGCTGGAGGCCTCCATCTCCTGGATCCCGTTGAAGATCTGGACCGGGGTGACGGCCTCGAAGTCGAACATCAGGGGGGTGCCCAGCTCGGTGAAGCTCCAGATGAACACGATGGTGGACCCGGCGAAGACCCCGGAACGGATCAGGGGGACGGTGATCTGCAGTGCGCGCCGCACCGGCCCCGCCCCGACGTTCCGGGCGGCCTCGTCGAGGGCGGGATCGAGGTTGGCGAGGGAGGCCACGATGTTCAGGTAGATGATCGGGTAGAGGTGCAGGGCCTCGATGAGGACGATCCCCCAGAACCCGCCGTCCCCGAGGAAGTCGATCGGCTCGCTGCGCAGCCCGAGATCCATGAGGATCATGTTCACCGAGCCGTACTCCCCGAGCAGGTGCTTCATCCCGATCGCCCCCACGAACGGGGGGATGATCAGCGGGACCAGCAGGAACGCGGAGAGGATCGCCTTGAAGGCGAAGTCGAAGCGGGCGACCAGCCACGCCATCGGGGTCGCGATGAGGATCGAGAGGATGGTGGTGCAGGCCGCGATCGCGAAGGCGTTCAGCAGGCCGGTGAGCAGGATCGGGTCCCGGAAGACCTCCGCCACGTGGTAGAGGGTGTAGCCGCCCGCGAGGGAGGCGGGGTCGTCGAGGAACGCCCCGCGCACCGTCAGCCAGATCGGCCACAGCAGGACCGCCGCGAGCACCGCCATGATGACCCAGTAGATCAGGTAGTCGTGAGGTCTGGTCCGATCCATCCCCCGGAGTGTACCGGGGGACGAGCGGGCAGGCTCAGCCCCAGTCGGACAGGAGCAGGGCGAGGTCCGCCCCGTCGATCACCAGGCTGCCGTCGAGGTCGATCAGCGGGTCGTCGCTTCCCCACGCCGAGAGCAGCAGGGAGAGGTCGGCCCCGTTGACCAGTCCGTCGCCGTTGTAGTCGGCGGGGCGTCCGGGGGCCGCGGACTCCACCATCAGCCACGCCAGGCCCGCGAAGGCGGTGGGCCCGGTGTTGATCCGGGTCACCTTCAGGGCGTATTCCCCGGGCTCGAGCCCGCGAACGGACAGCAGCTCGAGGTTGTCCACCTGGCTGGTGCTCAGGACGTTGCCGGAATCGAAACGGGCGGAGTCGACCGGTTCGGGTTCGCCGTCCACCAGGCGGACGAGCTCCAGGTCGAGGTCCATCAGGGTGTAGCTGAGGAAGTTCGAGCTCGGCAGCCGGGGCCAGGTGAGCGCCACGCTCAGTTCGTCGAGCGCGCCGACGGTGAACCGCCACCAGCGGGTCTGGCCGACGGAGACCCGCGGGTAGTCGAAGCCCGCGAGGGGGATCGTGGGGGCGTTGGCGAGGGAGGTCGAGCCGGGATGCCGGTAGCCGGTGATGATCCGGTGGCTGCGGTCGACGTTGACCACCCCGGCGCCCAGCCGGTCGTCGATCGGGCGGGCGGTGGCGCCGTCCACCGGGTCGTTCGTCCAGTCCGCCCCGCGGGTGGCGCCCGCGAGCAGGGTGGCCTTCATGACCGGCTGGCGGGAGCTGATCACGCTGGAGGAGAGCACCGGGTCGGTGTCGATCGTCTCGTAGAGGACCGCGGCGGTCGCGGAGACCACCGGGGTGGTGAAGCTGCTCGCATTGCCCGGGGCGACCATCTCCGGCTTCATCCGGCCCGGACCGTCGAGATCGGGGTCGGTGTCCCCGAAGAGGTCGTTGCCCAGGGTGGTCCCCACCGTGATCGAGTTGAAGCTGTTGGACATCAGCCGGGCGCCACCGGTGGTGGTGCTGCCCCGGCCGTTGACCACCAGGACGTTGTCGCGGTTGATGAGGTAGTCCACGCGATTGAGCGCGTTGAGGTCGGAGCTGGTGCCGAACTGGCCGATCCAGCTGTGGTTCATGATGCGGATCGCCTGGTCGGGTGGCAGCGACGGGGCGGTGCCGGGTTGGCCGGTCCGGAGGTACCCGCCGGTCAGGAAGTCCGAGACCTGGTAGAGCCAGATGTCCGAGACCCCCGGGGCGATGCTGTCGAGGTTCCCGTAGCAGAGCTTCGCGACGCTGGTGGCGTGGCCGCTCGTGCCGGGGGAGGCTCCGGGACTGGTGAAGGTCTTGCCGGCGAACTGCACGGCGTTGGCGGTGTTGGGCCCCCACAGGTTCGTGCCTTCGGGTGCCTCGCACTGGAGGACCGCGATCCCCGCCCCGGTGGGCATCGACTCCGCGCCGAGCCGATCGAGCAGGTCGAACCAGCCGATCTGCTCCCGGATCTCGTCGGGGGTGAGCTGGGCGTGGGCGGACCCCGCGACGGGGGCCAGCAGGAGGCCCCCGAGAAGCAGGGCGGGCAGGGAGACGGCTCGGTGGGGTGTGGTCATGTGAACGGTCCGGAAAGCTCGCTCTGGAAGGGGACTGCAGGCGATTCTTGAGGATCGCCGGCCCATTCCAACCATACGAGCGAATCCCCCCACGGGCCAGAACAAGCTGGGAAACCAGCGCGATTTGCCCGGTCGGGGCCGGTCCCCGCCCTTCCGGGGCGGCTCAGGATCCGGATCGGACCGGCTGGGTGGCGTCGCGGTTGGTGACCCGCACCTCGACCCGTCGGTTGGGCGCGTCCTCGAGGGAGTCCGAGGGGTGCGCCCGCTGGGGGCTGTGGTCGCCGGCGGCGATGATCTTGATCCGTCGCCACTCGACCCCGGATTCGGCGAGGGCGCGCGCGACCTTCATGGAACGCTCGAAGGAGAGTTCCAGGCCGACCTGCTCCTCGTTCGAGGCCTCGGCGGTGGAGGCGTGCCCGTGGACCTCGATGATGGTCGGCATGCCCCGGATCTGGCGGCTCAGTCGGACCAGCCTGGTCCGTGCCTCGTCGGTCAGCTCGTCCTCCTGGTGGGCGAACTTGATGTCGATCATCAGCGAGTGCTCGCCGTCTTCGCTCGGGGAGTGGATCTCCTCGCGATCGCCGGGCTCCCCGGGATCCAGGGCCCGGCCGGGCCCCTCGGCGTAGTACCAGTCGACGACCTTGCGCAGTTCAGGGTCGGTGGTCTCCAGGTCGATCGGGTTGCCGAACGCCTTCCGGGTGTTCCAGACGAACTCCGCCCAGCGGTCGAAGGGGACCGTGGCCCCCCCACCCTCGCCCTCGACGTCCCCGTCGGCCCCGGCCTTGGAGGGCTGGGTCGCGTTGAGGGCGAAGAGGATCACGAAGAACCCCATGATGAGCATGACCATGTCCGCGAAGGAGATGAGCCACTCCGGGGCACCCTCGTGCTCGTCGTCGTGCCCCCCGCCGTGCTGCATGTGGAAGGGCACGGGGGCGGGGATGGCGTCCTGCTGGTCGTGGTCTTGGTCCGACATCGTGTGCTCCGTGCTCCGTTCAGGCGGCCTTCAGCTTGAGACGCTGCTGGCGAGGCACGAAGGCCAGCATCTTCTCGAAGGTGGCGCGGGGGTTGTCCCCGGCGTGGATCGAGAGGACGCCCTGCAGCATCATCTCCTTGCTCATGATCTCCTCGCCGCTGCGGAGGGACAGCTTGTCGCCGATCGGTCCCGCCACCGCGTTGGCCAGCAGGGTGCCGTAGAGGGTCGCGGTGACCGCGACCGCGAGCATCGCGCCCAGCTCGTCGACTCCCCCGGTGCCGAGGCTGCCGAACATCCCGATCTGGCCGATCAGGGTGGCGGCGAGCCCGTACCCGGGGCCGTACAGCTTGACCAGGTCGAAGAACTTCTTGCCGGCCTTGTGCCGCTCCTGCATCGCCATCAGTTCCATCCGCATGGTGGACTCGATGACGTGGGCGTCCGAACCGTCCACCGCCATCTTGAGGCTCTGCTGGAGGAAGGGGTCGTCGACCTTCTCGATCTCGTGCTCGAGGGAGAGGATCCCGTCGCGGCGGGCCTTGTCGCTGAGGCGGCCCATGGTGGCCACCGTCGCGGGGAGCCCCATCTGCTTGTTGCTCATGAAGCGGCGCACGTAGCCGGGGACCTGCTTCAGCTTGTCCATGGGCATCGCCATGAAGACGACGCTGATGGTGCCGCCGAAGACCATGATCACGCCCTTGAGGGACCAGAACATGCTCCAGGATCCACCATGACTCACGATGAGGGCACCCGTCCCGATGCAGACGAGCACGCCCAAGATGCTTCCAATGACACTGGCCTTATCCATCCGTCGCCTCCTGGCTGACCGCGAAGTGGTGCGGTGTGAGAGGGTGATCGGACGCATGGGACGCCGGCTGAAGCAGGTTCCGCCCCGGAATCGGAAGTCTTCGGGGAGAATGAATCGGACGTGCCCGCACACCCCGCAGGCGAGGTGATTCTCGGACATCCGGCCGGGCAGCCGGTCCGGAGCCCCGCGGTGCGGGCGGCCCGGGGGCCGGGCGGACTGCCGTCCGCCCGCCCAACGGGGTATCCTCCAGCCGAGAGGCACCCATGAGCCACCCCCCCCTCGTCATCTACACCGAGACCCTCGATCCCGCGGCGCTGGCATGGCTGTCCAGCCGAGCGGAGGTCCGCCAGGGCGCCCCCGAGGATGCGGCGTTCGAGGCGGCCGCCCCGACCGCCGAGGGACTGGTGGTCCGGACCTACACCCGGGTGGACGACGAGCTCCTGGACCGCCTGCCCGCCCTGAAGGTGGTGGCCCGGGCGGGCGTGGGCATCGACAACATCGACGTGGCCGCCTGCCGGGCGAGGGG
>PKCS01000083.1 GCA_002862305.1 Phycisphaerae bacterium
CGGATCTCGACCGAGTACTGCATCCCTTCGATCTCGATCGAGGAGGAGCCGAAACCTGTCATCGAACGCAGCATTGGGGATCCCCTGGTCGCCCGGTCACTCCTGGCCGGGCAGGTCGTTCTCGGTGCTTCCGATGGGCGCGACCACCGGGGCGGTCACGGCATCCGCCGGGACGGGGCCCGCTCCGGGCGTGGCGGTCACGGGAACCGTCTCGAGTGCCTCGAGCGGGACCGTGGCGCCCGGGGTCTGTTCGGCGGTGCTGATCGCCTCCACCCCGGACTCCATCAGTCGGTTGTCGAAGATGTTGAGCATGACCGCCACGAGCACGTAGCAGACGAAGGCGGCGATCGTGGCGTAGGTCAGCACGTCGCCGGTCCGGCCACCGAAGGCCGTGTCGGAACCTCCACCGCCGGCGCCTCCGAAGGCGCTGGCGAGCCCGCCACCCTGGGGCCTCTGCGCGAGGACGATGAGGACCAGGATCACTGAGATGATGATGAGCAGGAAGGTTCCGAGGATGAGCCAGTTCATGGGGAGTGTCCTGAGGGCGGGGGCATCGGTTCGAGGGACCGGGGGGTCCGGGGCCTAGTTCGAGACGCTGGAGCCGGCGGCCCGGCAGATCTCGAGGAAGTCCTCGGACTTCAGCGAGGCGCCGCCGATCAACCCACCATCGATTTCGGGGGAGGCCACGAAGTCCGACACGTTCGAGGAGTTCATGGAGCCGCCGTAGATGATCCGGAGGTCGGTGGCGAACCGGGAATCATACAGGCTTGAGAGGACCCTGCGAAGAGACGCATGGACCTTTTCTGCATCCTGAACGGTGGGCGTCACCCCGGTTCCGATGGCCCAGACGGGTTCGTAGGCCACCACCAGGTCCGAGAGCCGATCCACCTCCAGCCCCGCCAGGGCGGCGGTGATCTGCCTGCCGGTCACCGCCTCGGTGGCCCCGTCCGCCCGCTCCGCGGCCGTTTCACCGCAACAGAGGATCACCCCGAGGCCTTCACCCAGCGCGTGGGCCACCTTGCGGCCCACCAGCTCGTCGCTTTCGTTCATCCCATGACGGCGCTCCGAGTGTCCGATAATGGACCAGCGCGCCCCGAGGTCCAGCAGCATGGAGGCCGCGACCTGGCCGGTGTGGGCACCTTCCGGGAATTCGCTGACGTCCTGGCCGCCGAGGCTGAGGAAATGATGCCCGAGGGCGTGCCCGACCGCCTGGAGGTAGGGATGCGGAGGACAGAGGACGACGTCAAGTTCGACCTCCAGGGCCCCCATCCCCGCGGTGACGTCCTCGGCCAGCTCCACCGACCGGGCCAGGTCCAGGTTCATCTTCCAGTTGCCGCCCACGAAGGGTCGTCTCGAGCTCATGGAACCTCCGCACACACCTTACCCGGCCGGGGGGGGCTCATGCCACAGGCGAGGAGCGCTACACTCGCCATTCCCGGAAGGAGCCTTCGAATGGCGGTCCCAGCCAGCGACATCCGAAGTCAGTTCATGGACTTTTTCGTGGAGAAGGCGGGCCACACCCTGGTGCGCAGCTCGCCGGTGGTCCCGCACGACGACCCCACGCTGCTGTTCACGAACGCGGGGATGAACCAGTTCAAGGACGTCTTCCTCGGTCGGGGCACCCGCCCCTACCGACGGGCCGTGGACACCCAGAAGTGCATCCGGGCCGGCGGCAAGCACAACGACCTCGAGGACGTCGGACGGGACACGTACCACCACACCTTCTTCGAGATGCTGGGGAACTGGTCGTTCGGGGACTACTTCAAGCAGGAGGCGATCGCCTGGGCGTTCGAACTGCTGACCGAGGTCTACGGCATGGAACCCGATCGACTCCACGCCACGTACTTCGGTGGGGAGGAGTCCATGGGCCTCGAGCCCGACCTCGAGGCCCGGGAACTCTGGCTGAGGCACCTCCCCGAGGACCGGGTGCTCCCCTTCGGGATGAAGGACAACTTCTGGGAGATGGGAGACACCGGCCCCTGCGGGCCCTGCTCCGAGCTCCACTACGACCGGGTCGGCAACCGGGAGGCGAGGGAGCTGGTGAATGCCGACGACCCCGAGGTCATCGAGATCTGGAACCTGGTCTTCATCCAGTACAACCGGGAGTCGGCGTCGAGGCTGGTCGGCCTGCCGGCCCGGCACGTCGACACCGGAATGGGGTTCGAGCGCCTGGTGTCCGTGCTGCAGGGCAAGCCCAGCAACTACGACACCGACCTCTGGGCACCGATCTTCGAATCGATCCGGTCCACCTGCGACGCCCCGGCCTACGGGGGGTCGATGGAGGCTCGAGCGGACATCGCCTACCGGGTCATCGCCGACCACGTCCGGTGCCTCACCGCGGCCATCACCGACGGGGCGGACCCCGGATCGGACGGCCGGGGATACGTGCTTCGCCGGATCCTGAGGCGGGCGGTCCGGCACGGGCGCCAGACGTTCGGGGTGACTCGCCCGTTCCTCGCGGACCTCGTGCCGGCGGTGGCCGGGAGCCTCGGGGACGTCTTTCCCGAATTCACCGAGCGGCAGGCGTCGGTCATGGACACGATCCGCGCGGAGGAGGAGGCGTTCCGACGGACCCTCGACCGGGGGCTCGAGCTGTTCGACGAGGCGGCGGACGTCGCCCGGGATCGTCAGGACGGGACCATCCGCGGGGAGGATGCCTTCAAGCTCCACGACACCTTCGGATTCCCCATCGACCTCACCACGGTGATGGCCGAGGAACGGGAACTCGCGGTCGACCTCGGGACCTACGAACGACTGATGGAGCAGGCCCGGGACCGCAGCCGGTCCCGGGGGGACTCGGACGACCCGGTCCTCACCCTGCCACCGGACCAGATCGCGGGGCTCGAGTCGCGGGGGATCGCGGCCACCGACGACGAGGCCAAGTTCGGGGCCGGGCCGGAGGCGGCCACCATCGGGGCGATCTGGAACGGTCGCGAGCTGGTCGAACGGGCCGATCCCGGCCAACGAGTGGCCCTGATCCTGGACCGCACGCCCTTCTACGCCGAACAGGGTGGCCAGGTCGGTGATCGCGGCCGGATCCACCCGGTCACGGGTGAGGGGACGGACTTCGAGGTGGAGGACACCAGGAGGATCGGTCCCTACGTGCTGCACGTCGGCAGCGGCACCGGAGCGCCGCTGCAGCCCGGGGAGGCCGTGCACTGCGAGGTCGACGGCGAGCGCCGGCGAAGGACCCGGGCGAACCACACCGCGACCCACCTGCTGAACCTCGCCTTGCGCCGTCGGACGGGCCCGGGCAGCGATCAGCGCGGATCCATGGTCGCACCGGAAAGGCTTCGATTCGACTACTCGGCGAAGGGCCCGCTCCCCCGGGAGGACCTGGAGCGGATCGAGCAGGACGTGCGGAAGGCGATCGCCGATGGGCTGGTGGTCCACACCGAACTGGTCCCCCTGGAGGAGGCCCGGACCATCAACACCGTCCGGGCGGTGTTCGGCGAACAGTACCCCGATCCGGTCCGGGTGGTCAGCATCGGTCCCGGGATCCCCGAGCTCCTCGCGCGGCCCTCGGACGACGAGTGGATGGACCGATCCGTCGAGTTCTGCGGCGGGACCCACCTCGCCGAGACCGGGGAGGCGGAGGAGTTCGTGCTGCTCTCGGAACAGGGGCTCGCGGCGGGGATCAGGCGCATCACCGCCGTGACCGGCGCCGAGGCCCGGGAAGCGAGGCAGCGAGCGGCCGGGATCGGGTCACGGATCGAGGAGGCGGGTCGACTCGAGGGGGATCGACTGGCCGAGGCCGTCGACCAGCTGGGGCGGAGCCTCGACTCGGAGCCCATCGGGGCCACCGACCGCGACCGGCTCGAGGCACTCATGCAGCCACTGCGTGCGGCGGCGAAGGCGGCCAGGAAGCAGGCGCGATCGGCCTCGGCGGGAGCGATGGTCGAGCAGGCGCGCGGCATCGCCGAGGCCGCGACCGGCCCCGCGGTGGTGGAGCGCATGGATGGAGCGGACCGGGACGCGCTGTTCGCGGCCATGGACGCGATCCGCGGACGGAACCCCGACGCCGCGGTCCTGCTGGTCTCCGCGGACGAGGAGGCGGGGAAGGTCATGATCGTCGCCCGGGTCCCCGAGTCCCTGATCGACCGGGGCCTGAAGGCCGGGGACTGGGTCAGGGCCGCCGCCGAGGCCTGCGGGGGCCGCGGGGGCGGGCGACCGGACTCCGCGCAGGCGGGCGGCAAGGACACCTCCCGAGCCGATGACGCGGTGGAGGCCGCACGGTCCCTCGCCACGCGGGTCCTCGAAACCGAGTGAACGCGCGGGGGGATCGGGTCAGCCGCCGGGGCTGGCGTCCTGGAGCACGTCGTTCCAGCGAGCGGCCTTCTCGTCGTAGCCCTGCCCGGGCTCCGCGGCGTGCCACCTCTGGTAGAGGGTCGAGTACAGCGCGGGGATCGCGGAGCAGATCTGCCGGCCGAGCTGGGACTGGAGGTCCTCCCGGCCGCACAGCGCCTCCATCTCGAGCAGCACCTCCTCGGACTCCGCGAAGGAGCCCGTGTCCCTGGCCACCAGGGCCCGGGCCTGCAACCACTGGAGGCTCTGGTCGGAGACCGGGCCGTGGATCGCGACCGATGCCTTGTAGGCCAGGTTCGCCACCGGCTTGAAGCCGTCGAAGTCTCCCATGGTGAGGTGGCACTGGGCGAGGATCTGGAGCGTCGTGAAGGTGTCGGGGTGGAAGGGACCGAGCTGCTCGGACTGTCCCTGGTAGGCGGCGCGAAGGATCTCCTGGGCCTCCGCCACCCGGCCCTGGTGTCGAAGACGGATGATCCCGAGGGCGCTGCTGGCGGAAAGCGTGTCGGGATGGCGGTCGCCCAGCTGCGTGGTGAACCCCGCAAGGGCGCGTTCCATGTAGTCGGCACCGGCGGGGACGTCACCGGAGCGGATCGCGATGTCCGCGAGGTTCCGCAGGCACA
The DNA here is from genome assembly GCA_002862305.1 of Phycisphaerae bacterium. Taxonomy (GTDB): domain Bacteria; phylum Planctomycetota; class Phycisphaerae; order Phycisphaerales; family SM1A02; genus UBA8087. The sequence goes on from PKCS01000083.1 coordinate 4,926, forward strand.
GCAGGGTCTGGATCGACTCCTCCCCGTAGGCCCGCTCGTTGAGGTCCAGCTCGCGGGTGAGGTGGTCGCGCGCGATCTCCAGCTGACCCAGCTCCGCGTGCACCGCACCGAGGTTGCCCAGCAGCATGATCGAGATCGGATAGAGCTCGCCGTTGACCCGGACCGAGGCTTTGTACGCTTCGTCCCAGAGCTCCAGGGCAGGCTGGAACTCCCGCTGTTCGTAGCGGAGTCGCCCGAGGTTCTGCATCGAGGCGATCGTCTCCGCGTGGTCGGGGCCCATGACCCGCCGCCGGCCCTCCACCGCCTCGTCGAGCAGCACCTGGGCCTCGTCGAACCGCCCCTGGAGCATCATCAGGTTCCCGAGGTCGCTCGCGGCCTCGAGGGTCCTGGGGTCGTCCGGCCCGAGCAGCTCCCGGCGGATGGCGAGCGCCCGGCGGTACTCGGGTTCCGCGAGCTGGTACCTGCCGAGGATCTCGTAGGAGTCGGCGATGATCTCCCGGACGTCGGCCTCGGTCTGGGGATCGCCGTCGAACTTCCGGGGAATCGTCTCCAGGGCGCCCTCCAGCACGTGGGTGGCGAAGAGGTCGATCGCCACCTCGGTGGTGTTGAAGCGTTCGAGGTCGTCCTCGAGGTCGGCGAGGGCGAACTCGATCTCCTCGATGTCGAGGTCCGCGGACTCCATGCGGTACCGGGTGCTGTCGAGGATGCTGTCCCGGAGGGTCGCGCCCATCCGGCTCGGCTCGATCTCCTTGATCATCGCCGACTGGAAGTCGACGATCTTCGCGAGCCGCTCCCGCTGGAGTTCGACCCGCCGGGTCGCCTCCTCCGCGAGGAGTCGCTGGCGGTTCTCCTCGATCCTGGCGATCTCCGCCCGGTAGGCGAACACGGAGACCGACACCAGGCCGGTCACGATCACCAGCAGGATGATGAGGATCGCGCTGGTGGCGGTCCGGTTCTTGCGCATGAACCGCCGGATCGCCTCTCCCGAGGTCTGCTCACGGGCGGTGATCGGCTCGTCGGCGAGGTAGCGACGGATGTCCGCCCCCAGCTCGGCGGCGGAGGTGTACCGGTCGTCGCGGTCCTTGGCGAGGGCCTTGCCGATGATCGCGTCGAGGTCCTTCCCCAGTCCGGGATCCACCGACAGCAGGGAGGGCGTCGGGGCCTCGATGACCGAGGTGATCGCGTTGGACATCGAGGTGGTGTCGATCTGGTACGGAAGGTCGTCCACCAGCATCTGGTAGAGGACCACCCCGAAGGCGTAGACGTCGCAGGAGGTGTCGATGTCCTGCTCCCCCCGGACCTGTTCGGGTGGCATGTACTGGAGGGTGCCCACGATCTGCTTCGGGCTGCTGCCCGCGGCCTGCTGCTCCTCCTCGACCTGCGCGACCCCGAAGTCGATGACCTTCAGCTGCCCGCGATCGTTGACCAGCACGTTCCCGGGCTTGAGGTCCCGGTGGATGATGCCGCGCTGGTGCGCGTGCGACAACGCATCGCAGGCCTCGACGAAGAGCTCCAGCCTCTGCCGGAGGTCCAGCTTCCGGTCGATCGCCCATTCCGTGATGGTCCGGGCCTCGTCGACGTACTCCATCGCGAAGAACGGAAGGGAGCCGTCCCGGGTGGATTCGATCCCCGCGGCGAAGACCTGGGCGACGCCGGGGTGGGAGAGCTTGGCCAGCGTCTCCCCCTCGACCTCGAACCGCTTGATTGCCTCCTCGGAGATGATCTTCGCCTTGATCACCTTGAGGGCGACGCGCCTCCGGGGATGGAGCTGGTCGGCGAGGTAGACGGCACCCATCCCCCCCTCGCCCAGCAGGCCGATGATCCGGAAGTCGCCGATCTGCTCGGGCAGGGCACTGACGTTCTTGGGTCGGCCCGGGTCGTTGCCCCGGGCGCCCTCTCCCGCGAGGTCCACGGTGGCGTCGGAATCCGGGGGGTCGCCAAAGTCGAGGGTGGCGTCGGGGTCCGGTCCCTGGTCGAGGTCGACGGTGGCCTCGGGGTCGAGTCCCCCGGCACCGGGCGACGGGAGGTCGATGGTGGCCTCGGGATCGCTCGGGGCGGGAAGGTCGATCGTGGCGTCGGGATCGGTCGGCGCGGGCAGGTCCACCGTGGCGTCGGGGTCCGGCGCGGGGGGACGGGCGGGGGCGCGAAGCGCCTGCTCGACGCGGGCCCGGAGTTCGTGGTCGTCGCCGCACACCTCGTCCAGATAGGGCTCCTTCCGTTCCGGGGGCAGTGCCCGGTACGCCCGGAGGATCTTCTCGACCACGGTGGGATCTGGGGTGCTCACGTCGGGGACCTTTCTGGCGCCACACTGTACTCAATCGGGGCTGGACATGATCCCGCACTCCGCGGGACCCGATGGAGGAAACCCGCCTACAATCACCGGTCGACGAGGGGGGAATCCATCCACCCCGTCATGCAAGCGAAGGCAAGTCCTCTTAGATGGGAGCCAGGAGATGTCCGAGAACGGATGCACAGTCGTGATTGGTGGAGCGGGCGGGGTCGGCAGGGCCCTCCTCGAGCGGCTCGGCGCGGAGGTGCCGGTCGTGGTGGCGAGTCGGAACCCCGAAGGTCATTCCGACCTGGACGCGGAGAGCGTCGAGTGCGATGCCCGTGAACTGGACGCGGTCGACGAGCTGCTCGCGGGCGCCACCGAGCGCCACGGCGCCGTCACCGGGCTGGTGAACCTCGCCGGTTCGATCCTGCTCAAGCCGGCCCACCTGATCAGCGAGAAGGAGTGGCACGAGACGATCGCCACCAACCTGACCACCGCCTTCGCGACCGTCCGGGCCGCGGGCAAGCACATGCGCGGAGGGGGAAGCGTGGTGCTGGTCTCCACCGTGGCGGCGGCGACCGGCCTGCCGAACCACGAGGCCATCGCCGCGGCGAAGGCGGGCATCGAGGGACTGGGCCGAAGTGCCGCGGCCACCTACGCGGCGCGGGGCCTTCGATTCAACGTCGTGGCCCCCGGACTCGTGGACACGCCCCTCGCCAAGCGGATCACCAGCTCCGAGAAGACCCTCGAGGTCTCCCGGAAGATGCACCCCCTCGGCAGGATCGGGGTCCCGGGCGACGTGGCCGAGGCGATCCACTTCCTCCTGAGCGATCACAGCGACTGGATCACGGGCCAGGTGCTCGGCATCGACGGTGGCCTCGGCGCCACTCGCGCGGGAGCCGTATGAACGCGAACGTCCCCCGGTGGATGCCGGCGGTCCTGGTGGCCGCGGGGGTGTACAACCTGCTCTTCGGGGCCTGGGCGGTGCTCCTTCCGGACATGGCGTTCGAGGGCCTGGGCATGGACCCGCCGAGCTACCCGTTCCTGTGGCAGTGCGTGGGGATGATCGTCGGGGTGTACGGGATCGGGTACCTGGCCGCCTCCCGGGACCCGATCAGGCACTGGCCGATCGTGCTGGTCGGGATGCTGGGGAAGATCCTCGGTCCCATCGGGTTCATCCAGACCGCGCTGGCCGGGGACATCGCCTGGTCCTTCGGCATCATGATCATCTTCAACGACCTGGTGTGGTGGATCCCGTTCGGAGGAATCCTCGCCCTCGCGTGGAAGACACGTGGCGGGGTGATCGGAGTTCGAGCTTGACCGTCCTCGAGCAGGTCATGTTGATCGCCCAGCTCGCCTCCACCCTCCCGCTGGTGGGGCTCATCTGGACGATACAGGTCGTGCACTACCCGCTGTTCTCCCTGGTCGGGGAGTCCTCCCAGGTCAGGTACCAGCGGACCCACATGGATCGGATCACCTGGGTGGTCGGTCCCCTGATGCTCGTGGAACTGGTGGCGACCGGGGCCCTGGTGGCGCTCACCCCCCTCGATCCGCTGGCCCTGGCCGGGGCGTTGCTGCTGGCGGTCATCTGGGTCTCGACCGCGCTCTTCCAGGTCCCCTGCCACGGGCGCCTGCTGGAAGGCTTCGACGCGGGGATCCACCGGAGGCTGGTCACCACGAACTGGGTGCGGACCGGGGCCTGGACCGGCCGGGGCATCGTGGTGGTGATCATGGCGATCGCGGGGCTGTGACCACCGCCGGCCCCCCGGCTTGATCGGCGGGCGGTTTCGCTAAGCTGGACGAGGACGCAGCTCGCCGACCGGTGTCACCGGCGAAGAAGGGACGGATCGTCATGAGCGATGAACAGGTCAACATCCAGTCGGTGCTCGAGGAGGACCGGGTCTTCCCCCCGCCCGCGGACTTCGGGGAACGGGTCGGGGGCGCGGTGATCGCGGACATGGCCGACTACGAGGCCCGGTGGAAGCGCTCCATCGAGGACCCGGAGGGCTACTGGGACGAGGTCGCCCGTGGATTCGACTGGTCGACGCCGTACTCCCGGGTGCTGGAGTGGGACTGCCCGGACGCCAGGTGGTTCGTCGGCGGGCGGACCAACATCACCGACAACTGCGTCGACCGGCAGGTCCGGGACGGCCACGGCGACGAGGTCGCGATCATCTGGGAGGGGGAACCGGTCGGTGACGACGGTCCCGAGGTCCTCGAACTGACCTACGCCGACCTCCAGCGGGAGACGGCGCGTTTCGGGAACGTGCTGAAGTCGCTGGGCGTCACCAAGGGGGACGTGGTCACCATCTACATGGGGATGGTGCCGGAGGTCGCGATCGCGATGCTGGCCTGCGCGAGGATCGGGGCCGCGCACTCCGTGATCTTCGGCGGCTTCAGCGCATCGGCGATCGTCGACCGGGTGAACGACGCGGAGTCGAAGGTCATCCTGACCTGCGACGGGTCGTGGCGTCGGGGATCGGTGGTCCCGTTGAAGGCCAACGTGGACGAGGCGTGCGAGTCCCTCCCGGGGGTCGAGCACGTGGTGGTGCTGCGCCGATGCGGGAACGAGATCGAGGAGCATGCCTCCCGGGATCGCGACTGGCACGGACTGGTCGCGGCCGCCGACGAGGACTGCCCCTGCGAGCCGATGGACTCCGAGGACCTCCTCTTCCTGCTGTACACCTCGGGATCGACGGGCAAGCCGAAGGGGATCGTCCACACCACCGGCGGCTACATGGTCTACACCGCGCACACCGCGCGGAACACCTTCAACCTCCAGCCCGGTCGGGGGCAGGTCTACTGGTGCACCGCGGACGTGGGCTGGATCACCGGCCACAGCTACATCGTGTACGGATGCCTCCCGAACCGGGTCCCCACCCTGATGTACGAGGGCGCCCCGAACTTCCCGGCCGAGGATCGGTTCTGGGACATCTGCGAGCGGCACCGCGTCACCCAGTTCTACACCGCCCCCACCGCGATCAGGGCGTTCATGAAGTGGGGCGAGGAACACGTGGCGCGCCACGACCTCTCGGAACTGAAGGTGCTGGGGACCGTGGGCGAACCGATCAACCCCGAGGCATGGATGTGGTACCACCGCGTGGTCGGGGGGGAGCGCTGCCCGATCGTGGACACCTGGTGGCAGACGGAGACCGGGGGACACATGATCACCCCTCAACCGGCCGCCACTCCCACGGTGCCGGGTTCCTGCACCCTGCCGGCGATGGGGGTCGATGCCGCGATCGTCGACGAGGACGGGAACGAGCTGCCCAACGGGACCGGCGGGCTCCTGGTGATCCGCAGGCCATGGCCCGCGATGCTGCGGGGGATCCACGGGGATCGCGAGCGGTACCTCGAGACCTACTGGTCGAGGGTGAACGGGATGTACACCGCCGGGGACGGCGCGCGCAGGGACGAACGCGGGTACTTCTGGATCATGGGACGCATCGACGACGTGATCAACGTCTCCGGGCATCGGCTGGGGACGATGGAGGTCGAGAGCGCGCTGGTCGCGCACGAGAGCGTGGTGGAGGCCGCGGTGGTGGGCATGCCCCACGAGATCAAGGGGACCGGCATCGCCGCGTTCGTCACCCTCGGGGTCGGCGTGGAGGAGGACCAGGCGCTGGTCGCGGGGCTTCGCGAGCACGTCGCCAGGGAGATCGGGGCGATCGCGAAACCGGACCTGATCCGCTTCACCCACGCCCTGCCGAAGACGAGGTCCGGCAAGATCATGCGACGCCTGCTCCGGGACATCGCGGCCGGGAAGGAGTCCGACCAGGACACCACCACCCTCGAGGACGAATCGATCCTGGCCCGGCTCCGGGGCGAAGGCGGGTCCGGTCGATGACGACGCGGTGAACCCGCAGGACCCGGGAGGCGAAGGGTTCAGCGGTTTCGCATGAAGTCCGCCACGTGGGCGAAGCGGGCGTCGAGGAAGTCCCGCAGCGCACCGGTGACCTCCCGGTCCTCCATGGCGCGGGCCATGCAGTCCAGCCACTGGTCGCGCTCGGTCTCGCCGATGGGGAACGGTGCATGCCGCATCCTGAGCCGGGGGTGACCGTGCTTCTGGACGTAGAGCGGGGGACCGCCGAGCCAGCCGCACAGGAACAGGTGCAGCTTCTCCCGGCTCTCCCCGAGGTCCGCGGGGTGGAGGTCACGAATCACCTTGAAGTCCTCGTCCCGATCCATGTGGTCGTAGAAGGCGTCGACGAGGGCCCGCACGGCTTCCTCCCCGCCGATCGCCTCGAAGGGCGTGTGGTTCGCGTCGAAGCTCATGACCTGGAGGCGCCTTCCCCGACGGCACCGGGATCGGCGACCGCCGGTGAGTCGGTGAGCAGGGCGAGCACCACTCCCACCATGATCAGCACCATGGCGAGCAGTCGGACGAGGGAGGTCGACCGGACGGGGTACCCCACCAGTCCCCAGGTGTCCGCGATCAGCGAACCGGACAGCTGCCCCGCCACGAAGAAGGCCACCAGGAGCCCGGCACCCAGCACCGGGGCCGCGGTGAGCTGGACCATCACCACCCCCGCCCCGATCGCCCCTCCGAGGTACGCCCACCAGGGCGCGTCCTTGAGCAGTGCGGGCGAGGGGAAACCCCTCAACAGCACGATGAGCACGAGGCTGATCAGGCACACGTTGACGAAGCCGTTGACGAAGCCGGCCTGGACGCGATCCCCCAGGACGGCCCCCATCCGGGAGTTGATGCCGGCCTGGAAGGGCTGGAGCAGACCGAACGCGAAGACCAGCAGGATCAGGATGTATTTCATGGTCGATCCATCGTACCCCATCGAACGAGGGGACGGCTTCCCCGCGGGGCGGGGCGGGGTCTGCGGGCGGGGCGGGGTCTGCGGGCGGGGCGTCGATGCCGCGCTCGAAGCGCGGGCGACGACACCACGCGCATTCGGGAGCCACCGGTCCGTGACCAGGAGCGGTCTCGGACGCGAACCTCCGGACGTTCCTTCCAGACCTGCGCGCGGGCGCGGACCCGCCGGTCAGATGTTGAAGTACTTGGCCGCAGGGTGGTGGACGATCAGGGCACTGGTCGACTGCTCGGGGTCGATCTGCCAGTTCTCGGTCAGGCGGCACCCTATTCGCGCGGGGTCGAGCAGGGAAAAGAGCTTCTCCTGGTCGCTCATGTCGGGACAGGCCGGGTACCCGAAGGAATAGCGGCTGCCGCGGTACTTCTGGGCGAACAGGTCCCTGATCCGTGGGGAGTCATCGGCCCCGATCCCGAGCTCCGCGCGCATGCGCTTGTGCCAGAGCTCCGCGAGGGCCTCCGCGCACTCGACACCGAAGCCGTGCACGAAGAGGTATTCCTGGTACTCGTCGGCCTCGAACAGTCGTCGCGCCTCGTCGCTGAGCTTGGGTCCCATCGTGACGCAGTGGAACCCGATCACGTCGCGTTCACCGGAGTCCACGCTGCGGAAGTAGTCGCTGATGCAGCTGCGGGTGCGCTTGGTCTGCCGGGGGAACTCGAAGGTCTGGAGCACCTCGTCGGGGCGATCGGGATCGAAGACCAGGAGCTTCTGGCCGTCGGACTGGCATTCGTACCAGCCGTAGACCACGGCCGGGGCGACGAGGTCCGACTCGGAGAGCGATTCGGCGAGGCGACGGAAGACCGGGCGGGCGTGGTCCTCGAGGTACGCCTCGTGCTCGCGCTTCGGCGTGGCACCCCGGCGGAACCCCCACTGCCCGCTGAACAGCGCGTTCTCGTTGACGTAGGGGAGGATCTCCTTGAGGGGGATCGATTCGACGACCCTCGACCCCAGGAAGGGGGCACTGGGGACGGGAAGGTCCTGGTCGACCGCGACCCACGGGAGTTCCTCGACCGCGAGCTGGTCGCCGGTCCGGGAACGGTCGCGGGAGTCGCGAACCTGTTCCTCGACCGATCGTCGCTTGGCGAGGCGCCCGTCGATCTCCTTCTCGAGCTCGGGGATTCCACCCTGCGTGACGAGGTCGCAGACCCTCAGCCCGTCGAAGGCGTCCTTGCAGTAGAACAGGTTGCCCTCGTAGAGGGAGCGGAGGTGGCTTTCGCAGTAGTGACGACTGAGCGCGGCACCCCCCAGGATCACCGGGGGCCGGTCCTCGAGGCGGTTGAGCTCCTCGAGGTTCTCGCCCATGACCATCACGCTCTTGACCAGCAGTCCGGACATCCCGATCAGGTCGGCCTTGGTCTCCTGCCAGGCCTTGATGATCTCGGAGATCGGTTGCTTGATCCCGATGTTGTGCACCGTCCACCCGTTGTTCGAGAGGATGATGTCGACGAGGTTCTTGCCGATGTCGTGGACGTCGCCCTTGACGGTGGCGAGGACCACCGATCCGCGGGTCTCGCCTTCCACGGTGTCCATGTGCGGCTCGAGGTGGGCGACCGCCTGCTTCATCACCTGCGCGGACTGGAGGACGAAGGGCAGCTGCATCTGGCCGCTGCCGAACAGCTCCCCCACCGTCTTCATGCCGTCGAGAAGGTGCTCGTTGATGATCTCCAGGGGAGGCATGGCCTCCATCGCCTCGTCCAGCCGCTCGGGGAGCTGTTCCCGCTCGCCGTTGATGATGTGCCATCGCAGCCAGTCGGCGAGGGTCCGTTCGACCTCGTCCTCGGCCTCCTCCTCCTGGCCGGCATCCTTGAAGAGCTCGATGAACGCCGACAGCGGGTCGTACTCCCCGTCGCGACGATCGTAGATGAGGTCCTTCGCGACCTGGACCTGCTCCTCGGGGATCCGCGCCAGGGGGATGATGCCGCCGGCGTGGACGATCGCGCTGGTGAGGCCCGCCTCCATCAGCTCGTCGAGCATCACGGAGTTCAGGACCTTCCGCGCGGCCGGCTTCAGGCCGAACGAGCAGTTGGAGAGGCCGCAGGTGATCTGGCACTCGGGAAGGACGCGCGAGAGTTCGCGTACCGCGTCCACGAGCTCCAGCCCGCTGCGGCGATCGCTCTCCATCCCGGTGGAGATCGGGAGGACCAGGGGGTCGAACATGACGTCCGAAGGATCCAGGCCGTGCTTCTCGACCGCGCGCTCCAGCCCGCGACGGGCGATGGAGACCTTTCGTTCGCAGGTCCGCGCCATCGCGGACTCCTCGTCCTCGTCGATCGAACCGATGACCAGGCCCGCCCCGTAGCGGGCCGCGAGGGCGCAGATGCGGTCGAACTTCTCGTCGCCGTCCTCGAAGTTGGCGCTGTTGATGATGCACTTGCCGGGCGCCCGGCGCAGGCCGGCCTCGAGGGTGTCCGGCTGGGTCGAGTCGAGCATCAGGGGGGCGTCCACGCTGGTGGCGACCCGCGAGACGATCTCCGCCATGTCCGCGGCGTTGTCGCGACCCGCGTAGTCGACGTTGATGTCGAGGAGGTTCGCCGCCCGACGGCACTGGTCCTTGGCGAGGGAGACGATCGCGTCCCAGTCCTCGGATTCCAGGAGCTGTCGGAAGCGCTTGCTGCCGGAGGCGTTCAGCCGTTCCCCGACGATCAGGAACGAGTTCTGCTGCCGGTAGTCGACGTGGGAGTACCCGCTGGTGCAGCCGACCTGGAGCGAGGTGCTCCGATCCGGCAGTTCCTCGGCCTCGATGCCGTCCAGCAGGGTCCGGAAGGCTGCGATGTGTTCGGGGGTGGTCCCGCAGCAGCCGCCGATCATCGAGACCCCGAGTTCCTTGACGAAGCGTCCGAGGGAGTCGGCCATGGGATCCGGCTGGAGCGGGAAGCTGGTCTTGCCATCGTGGAGCACGGGCAGGCCGGCGTTGGGGAAGACGGTGATGTGACGGTCCCAGTGCTTGGAGAGGTGGTCGATGTGCTCGGCCATCTCGACCGGCCCGGTGGCGCAGTTGAGTCCGAGGGAGAGGATGGGGTAGGAGCGAAGCGCGGTGACCGCGGCGCCGATCTCCGCACCCAGCAGCATGCTGCCCGTCGACTCGATGGTCACGCTGACCATGATGGGGATGTCGTCGGTCCCGAGGCCGGCCTCCTCGAGCGCGAGCAGGCAGGCGTTCACCGCGCACTTCACCTGCAGGAGGTCCTGGCAGGTCTCGATGAGGAACGCATCGACCCCCCCGTCGATGAGGCCCCGGGCCTGTTCGGCGTAGGAGTCGAGCATCTCGTCCCAGGTGGCCTGTCCGAGGGTGATCAGCTTCGTCCCGGGTCCCATCGACCCGAAGACGAACCGGGGGCGGTCCGGGGTGGCGTGGTTGTCGCAGGCGGCGCGCGCGATGCAGGCCGCCTCCCGGTTCAACTCCCGGGTGAGGGGGATGAGTTCGTCGCCGAACTCGGAGAAGACCAGCTTGTTGGCCCCGAAGGTGTTGGTCTCCACCGCGTCGGAGCCGGCGGCGAGGTACTGCTCGTGGATCTGCTGGACGAGTTCCGGCCGCGAGCGGACCAGGAGATCCACGCAGTTCTCGTGACCCAGGTAGTCGGTCTCGATGTCGAGATCGATATTCTGGATCGTGGACCCCATCGCGCCGTCCAAAAGAAGGACCCGGCTTGTAAGCTGTTCAACGAAGCGACTCGCCATGGCAAGAGTGTAGCCATCGGACTCGATACATTCAACCGTTCATCCGGATCAATGGATGGACAGCCCCCTTTCTCACGACCAAGGCACACTTTGCGGAGCGTTCCATGCAGTCCAGACACCTCATAGGATCGATGACCACCCTGGCACTCTGGCTGAGCGCAACGGGCGTCGCGTGTTCCGGGTCGGCGGCCGTCCCCGGGACGGGGGCCTCGAGCGGGCTGCAGGAGTCCGCCATCCCTCCCAGGACCGCGGCGGACACCTACGAGAAGGTGTACACGCTGATGCGGAATTCCGGGGCATTGGAGTCGATCACGGACGAGGAATGGGCGCGGATGGACGCCATCCACCGACCACGGGCGCAGGCGGCCGGCACCAACGAGGAACTGCGTTCGGTGCTCGAGGAGATGATCGGTTCGCTGGGCAAATCGCACTTCGCACTGATCCCCCAGGAGGCCAGCGCGGAGTACCTGCTCGAGGAGGAGCCCCTCCCCGCCGAGGACGCCGAGGGTTCCGGGGATACCGAGATACTCGAGGAGGACACGGCCGAGGAGGCATTCGAGACCAGCGACGGACCCGGGGATGGCCGGGTGGGACTCCACGCGCGGCTGATCGACGGCCAGGTCCTGGTCACGCGCGTGGATCCGGACTCCCCCGCCGAACGAGCGGGGATCAGGCCCGGCTGGCGGCTGAATTCGATCCGCCGCCTGGACCTCTCGCGACTCACCGATCGATACCGGGACCAGGACGTCGCCTCGATGAGCGGCTACCAGGCCAATGCGACGGTCAACAGCCTGCTGACCGCGGAACCCGGGACGGCCATCCCCCTCGAACTGGTCGACCTTCGTGGCGAGGTGGTTCGACGCGAGGTCGAGGCGGTGCCCTTCGCGGGCGAGGCGGTGCGCTTCGGCAACCTCGGCAGCATGGAGGTCGAGACCCAGGTCGAGCTCCTGGACGAGGGGGACCTGGCGGCGATGGGAATCGACACCGGACGGCCGATCCGGGTGGGACTGATCCGCTTCAACACCTGGATGGTGCCGATCATGGCGCCGATCGCCGGGGCGGTGGAACGATTCAGGGACGAGGGAGTCGACGCGGTGGTGATCGACCTGCGGGGGAACCCCGGCGGGATCGGGGGCCTCGCGATGGGGGTCGGCGGGCACTTCCTCACCGAACCCACGAACCTCGGGACCATGAGGAACCAGTACGGCGAGCTGAACTTCAACACCAACCCCCAGACGGTGTCCGCCTCCGGGGCGCCGGTCACCCCGCTGGAGGTCCCGGTGTTCGTGCTGGTGGACGCGATGTCCGCCTCGACCAGCGAGATCTTCGCGGGGGGCATGAAGGAGGCCGGACGAGCCACGATCGTGGGACGCAGGACCCCCGGAATGGCCCTGCCCGCGGTGGCGATCGACCTTCCGAACGGGGATGTGTTCTACTATGCAATCGCCTCCTTCACCCTCCCCGGCGGCGGGGTCATCGAGGGGGCGGGCGTCACCCCGGAAGTCGACGTGCAACTGAGCACCGAGGCGTTCGAGCGCTCCACCGATCCGGACCTCGCGGCCGCGATCGGCACCCTCAACAGGGAGTGACCCGCGAGGACCGGCCCGGACCCGAAACCCAAGCAACACGAAGGAATGAAGACCATGAAGACCACGAGACCACGCAGGCACCTGACCGGACTGCTCTTCACGGCGGCGGCGCTGGGACTCGCGCCGGCCGCCATCGGGCAGGAGCCCGCGACCAAGCAGTCGGAGACCGAGACCTACCCTGCACCCCAGGCGCTCGTCGACAAGTGGGTGGAATCCAGCGGCGGCAAGGAGGCCTGGGCGAAGATCGACTGCATGACCCAGAAGGGAACCATCAAGATGCCGGCCATGGGGATGTCCGGCGCCCTCGAGATCTACATGAAGTCCCCGGACCTGATGCTCTCGACGGTGGACTTCAGTGGCCTGGGAAAGATGGAGGAGGGGTTCGACGGAACCACCGCCTGGTCGATCGACCCCATGACCGGTCCCACCCTCAAGAAGGGCATGCAGCTGGTGCAGGCCCAGAGGCAGGCGTCGTTCACCGGCCAGATCAATCCGCTCCAGAACTTCACCTCGAGCAGGACCACCGGCAAGGCCGAGTTCGGGGGAGCCGAGTGCTGGGTCGTGGAGGCGACCGGGGAGGACGGGGTCACCCTCCTCTACTTCGACGTGGAGACCGGACGTTCCGCCGGCCTGGTGATGACCGCCGAGACCCCCCAGGGGGCGATCAAGGTCACGGTCCAGACCTCCGAACCTAAGAAGTTCGGTCCCCTGGAGCTCAACACCAAGACCGTGATCTCGGTGATGGGCATGGAACAGGTGATGGCCATCGATTCGGTGGACTTCGGCGAGATCGACGACTCGAAGTTCAAGCTCCCCCCCGCCATCGAGACCATGGTCAAGGCCGAGCAGGGCGATTCCGGGAAGCCGGATGCCAAGGAACAAGGCGACGAGTGAACGGGCGTCTCGCATCGAGCGCCGTGGCCGTGGCGATGCTCGCCACGACCACGTCCCTGGGAACCGAGCCCGTCCAGGACCCCGACCCCGATCCGGCCCCGACGTCGAGCGAGCTCCCGCCGGAGGTCGTGGACGACCGGGCGGCGACCGCGGTCCTCGCACGACACCTCGCCGCGATGGGCGGGGCGGACCGGCGGGACGGCATCACCTCGACCAGGTCGAGGGCCTCGCTGGAGCTGGGCGGGACCGCGACCGAATTCCGGTTGCTGACCCGGCGGGAGGGCGGCTTCCTGGTGCGCCAGGCGATCCCCGGCCTCGGGGAGCTGGAGATCGGCTTCGACGGCACCACCGGCTGGAGGCGGGACACCTCCGACGGGAAGGCCACGCCCATCACCGCGAGGCAGGCCGAGGAGTTCAGGCGGTCCTTCGACTTCCAGGCCCTGGTGCGGAACCTCGACCGAAGGTTCAGCGGAGCCCGCATGCAGCCGGTGGAGGAGGTCGACTCGACCCCCTGCGACGTGGTCCTGGTCGAGGACGGCGAGGAACGACTGAAACTGCTCTTCGACCAGGCGACCGGACTGGTCCGGGCGATCGAGATCGTCGACGCCGAGCAACGACTGCGTCGACGGGTGGTCATCCAGTCGTGGGCGGACGAGCCGGGGCCGTTCCGATGGGTCCGGGACCTCCGCATCGAGCAGCCGAGATCCACCCTCACCGCCCGGTATTCCAGCGTGACCTTCGACGACGTGGCCGAGGCCTCCTTCGAGCCTCCCCCGGAGCTCGAGCGGGCGAGGAAGGACGTGGTCGAGTGAGTCCGGCGATCACGCTCGAAGGCGTGACCAAGCGCTACGGGGACCTGACCGCGGTGGATGCGGTGGACCTGGAGGTGCCCGAGGGGAGCCTCTGCGGGTTCCTCGGCCCCAACGGCGCGGGCAAGAGCACGACCATCCGGATGATCATGTCGATCATCTACCCGGACGAGGGGCGGATCTCGGTGATGGGCGGCTCCGCCCTGGACCGCAAGGACGACATCGGCTACCTGCCCGAGGAGCGGGGCCTCTACCGGAAGATGCGGGTGGTCGAGCTGCTCCGGTACGTGGCGCGGCTGAAGGGAATCGATGGATCGGTGCTCCGGGCCCGGGTCGACGACTGGCTCGATCGGATGGAGCTGCCGGACGTTCGGAGGAAGCGATGCCAGGAACTGTCCAAGGGGATGCAGCAGAAGATCCAGTTCATCGCCTCGGTGATCCATGAACCTGACCTGGTCATCCTCGACGAACCGTTCTCGGGACTGGACCCGGTGAACTCGAGGCTGCTGGGTCGGGTCATCGGCGAACTCCACGGAGCGGGACGCACCATCATCTTCTCGACCCACGTGCTGCACCAGGCCGAACAGATCTGCGACCGGGTGGTGATGATCGACCGGGGCCGGGTGGTGCTGGATGATTCGCTGGCCGAGATCCGGCGCACCTTCGACCCCCGATCGATCCGAGTGGAGGCCTCCCGCGACGGCGAGGAACTGCTGGAACGGCTCCGATCCCTGGAAGAGGTCGATTCGGCAACACTCCACGAGGACCGGGAGACCATCGAGCTCCGGATCGGCCCCGGGGCCCCGGGCGAGGGAGGATCGATCCCCGCCGGGATCCTCGACGAGTTGGGCGGGGAGGCGAGGGTCCGATCCATCGAGCTGCGACGACCGACCCTCGACGACGTCTTCGTCAAGCTGGTGGGGCGCTCGGTCGGTGAAGCGGATGGTGCGACGTGAGTCGATGGAGGAACAGCCTGGGCAAGGTCCTCCACGTGGGGTGGCGCGACTTCCGCTACACCGCACTGACCCCCGCGTTCCTGATCGCGGTGGTCGGCGTACCGGTGCTGCTGGGCCTCGGGGCGCTGGTGGTCTATCCGATCCTGCTCTCCCAGGAGACCAGCACGCTGGAGGGGCGGGTGGTGGTGATCGAGCAGGAAGGCGGGTTCGCGGGGATCCTCGAGGGGATCCTCGAACGCGGCATCCGCAACGAGGCCGCGGAGCAGGTGGCGGAGGCGTTCTCGAGACTGCCGGGCGGTGGGCTCGCCGGGGGGCCGGGGCTCGGGTTCATGAACGTGCCCACCGACCTCGAGCTGGTGCGCAGCGGGGATCCATCGTTCCTCGAGGAGGCGAAGCAGGGCGTGAGGGAGGAGCGATTCCTCGCGGTCGCGATGGTGCCGGGGG
The DNA here is from genome assembly GCA_002862305.1 of Phycisphaerae bacterium. Taxonomy (GTDB): domain Bacteria; phylum Planctomycetota; class Phycisphaerae; order Phycisphaerales; family SM1A02; genus UBA8087. The sequence goes on from PKCS01000083.1 coordinate 20,388, forward strand.
AGCTGCTGCAGGTTCCGCCCGGTGATCCCCCGGACGACTACCGGGAGCCGGAACTCGGGTTGTACATCGCGAACGACGCCCCTCCTCAGCACGTGGCCACCCTCGAGCAGCTCCTTCGGGAGGCGGTGGCCGAATCCCGGGCGGTCAATGCGGGCTATTCATACGACCAGATCCGGCGGGTGATCGAGACCCCGATGATGGAGGTGGTGCGGATCACCGAGACCGGCGAGCAGGGGGACCTCCTGGAACTCCGGATCATCATCCCCATCGCGTTGATGATGCTGCTGTGGACGATCGCGTTCACCAGCGGGAACTACGTCCTGACCTCGACCATCGAGGAGAAGTCCAACAAGGTCATGGAGGTGCTGCTGAGTGCGGTCAGTCCCATGCAGCTCATGGCGGGGAAGATCCTCGGCCAGGCGGCGGTCGCGAGCCTGATGTTCGTGATGTACGGGGGGATCGCGGTCATCGGGCTGTTCACCCTCGCGATGACCGACCTGCTCTCGCTGCAGCTGTTGCTGCTCTCCTTCGCCTACTTCGTGATCGCCTACTTCACGATCGCGACCCTCATGGCGGCGGTCGGGAGCGCGGTGTCCGAGCTCCGGGACGCACAGTCCCTGATGGGCCCCGCGGTCCTGGTGCTCTGCCTCCCCCTGGTGCTCTGGATCCCCATCAACAACAACCCGTCGTCGGTCTTCGCGGTGGTGACCGGGTTCATCCCCCCGCTGGTCCCGTTCGTGATGACCCTCCGGGTCGCTGCCTCCCCCGAGCCGCTCCCGGCGTGGCAGATCCTGACCAGCCTCGTGCTGGGCGCCGGGACCGTCGGGGTGATGCTCTGGATGAGCGCCCGGATCTTCCGGGTGGGCGTCCTCATGCAGGGCAAGCCGCCCTCCCCGGTGGAGCTGCTCCGCTGGATTCGCTACCGTTAGCAACCATCCCGGACACGGGGTGATCGACACGGACGCCACATGACCAACCACGCGAACATCTGGGCACCCTGGCGGATGGCCTACCTCAGGAGCCATGGGGAGCCCGGGGGAAGTCCGGCATCGGGACACGGCAACTTCCTGCAGGACTACTGGCAGGATCCGGCCGGCGACGAGGCGAACCTCGTGGTCCATCGGGACCAGCATGGGATGATCCTGCTCAATCGATACCCCTACACCAACGGGCACCTGCTGGTCGCCCTCGGCCGGCCCGCCCCGAAGCTTGGTGACTACGACCCGGACCAGCGAGCGGCCTTCTGGAACCTGATCGAGCTCGCCAGCAGGCTGGTGCATCGCACCCTGAACCCCCAGGGGCTCAACATCGGCATCAACGAGGGGAGCGCGGCGGGTGCGGGGGTCCCCGAGCACCTGCACGGACACGTGGTCCCGCGCTGGGGAGGCGACACCAACTTCATGACCGTGGTCGGTGCGGTCCGGGTCGCGCCCGACGCCCTGGAGTCGGTCGCGGCTGAGTATCGGGCCGCGATCGATCGTGGGCTGCTCGAGGAGTGACCCCGGGGACGGGCGGTCCATCGGACGGTAGTCGGGTCCCGCCGGCGGCAATCGTCGACACGGAGGCTTCCTGAGAGGCCCCGGGTTCGATCCCGGCAATTGACTCGAACCCCGTTTCCAAGGTGGGCTCACGACCGTCCGATCCCGACCTTCCACTCCGTGTCCAGCGGACACGTGAGGCCTGGCCATCGTCGGCGGCACGCGATCCCTCGGGGTTCTGAAAGGCCCGAGCAATGCGACCGGGACCGATCCGACGGGACCCGAGTACCGTCAGGGCAAGTGTACCCGTCAGAAGGAGGCGGTCCAGTCCGGAACGGGAGTTTGACTGGAAGCCCCGGGACCGGTAGCCTCAAACGGCCGGGAGGGTCCCAGGACTCTCCAATACAACCGCGTTCCGGCCCGCCCCAAGCCGTTGCCACCAGCGAGGATGACCCAATGCCCGACAAGCGAACCAATCGAGCCATGTACGAACCAGTGAACACCATGCGGGCCGCGCTGCTGTGCGCGGGGATCGGGGTGGTCTGCGGTGGCATGCTGGGGGGCTGCCGATCCGACAAGGACTACTACAACTACCGATCGATCAGCGGCAACCTCACTCCGGAACTGCAGGGAATCAGCGAGCGCCAGGTCGACGTCGACCGGAACCTCGCGGTCAACCAGAACGCGGACATCCGGCTGATGTGGAGCGATCTCGGACGAGTCTGGTTCACCGACAACCCCAGCACCCTGAGCCCGCTCTGGACCGTCTCCACCTCGGGGCAGCCCTACTGATCGACCGGCTGGCGGTTGGCGACCGAATCGTGATCGCGAGCACATGAACTTCCTCGACGCGCCCCGGCCGAGCCGGGGCGCGTCGTGTCCAGCAGGGACGTCCGAGGATGACCTCTCCGAGCCGAGCCCAGACCGCCTTCGACCTGGTCTATTCCTTCGTGGCCACGTTCCACCCCCGGCACCTGAGGCCGATGCTCCGGGCGAACTACGCACGCGAGCTCGCCTCCTGGACGCTGATGCCCGTGATGTTGACGGGGATCAACGCCGGTGCGATGAGCGTGATCCTCAAGAAGACCTTCAGCGACGCCCCCGGCACCACCGAGGCGGGGCTGGCGCTCGCGGTGGCCACGATCGGCGCGGCCACCGCGGTCGGCAACCTGACCAGCACCTTCTGGGCGAACCTTGCGTGCGGCCGTTCGAAGGTGCGACTGATCGTGCTGCTGATGCTCGGCTGTTCCGCGTCGGTGGGACTGATCGCACTGATCCCCGCGACGGGGGCGGGCGCCTGGATGATGGCCGGGCTCGTCCTGGTGGGTTGGATCTTCTGGAGCGGGGTGATCACCACCAGAGCCGCGGTCTGGCGGGCCAACTACCCGAGCGGGGACCGGACCATGATCGCCGGCCGGCTGGCGAGCGTGCAGGCGGTCATCTCGGCGACCAGCGTGCTGGTGCTGGCCGAGGTCCTGGATGCCTTCGCCTCGGAATCCGCCTGGGGGACCAGGGCGCTGGGGACGCTGTTCCTGGACCCGCTGCAGCTCGAACGCATCGACGAGTACGCGTTCCGGATCATCTTCCCCACCCTCGCGGTGTTCGGGGCCGTGGGGGCGATGGTGTACGCCCGGGTGCGACTGCGGGGGCAGAGCCGCCTCAGCAGGATCGAGCGTAGGTCCAGGAAGTCGGCGGGGCCGCTGGGGAACCCCTTCGGGGCGTTCAGGGTGCTTCGGAGCAACCCTGCGTACTGCCGGTACATCATCAGCCAGTTCGTCTTCGGCACGGGAAACCTGCTGATGATCCCGGTGCTCGCACTGGTCCTCGACGAGACGTTCGGGGCCTCCTACCTCGCGGCCCTGATGATCACCGCGATCATCCCTCCGGTGCTCATGCCCGTCGCCATCCCCCTCTGGGCTCGCCTGCTCGGTCGCATGCACGTGGTCCAGTACCGCGCCATCCACTCCTGGGTCTTCGTGCTCGCCGCACTCTGCTTCCTGGCGGGGACCCTTTCCGGGCAGTACTGGGTGATGGTGGTCGGTGCGGTGGTCCTGGGCTTCGGCTGGGGAGGTGGCGTGCTGGCCTGGAACCTCGGTCACCAGCATTTCGCCCCACCGGAGGAGGATGCGCAGTACATGAGCGTCCACGTGGCGCTCACCGGGGTGCGCGGCATCATCGCCCCCTACCTCGGGGTGACCCTCTACGAAGCCCTGCGTCCGGGCGCGCACGATGCATGGGTCTTCGGGATCGCGGCCCTGATCACGGGGACCGGGGCGATGGGTTTCGTGGTGCTTCGCAGACTGGACCGGGCACTGCACGTGGTCCCGGATCCCGGCCCGACGACCGGGACGCCATGAACCTCACCCGTCGGCGGGGGTCTCGGGCTTCGTCGGGGACGACGCCCCCGGGGCGGGGGCCGAGGCACCCTCGGGATCACCCGATGCCGGGGCGGCACCGGAGCCGGGCGTCCTGGTGCTGAAGTGGATGGTGGCGACACCGTCCCGTCGATCCGCGGTGACATCGAGGGTGGCCACCCGCTGGACGTCCGAGTCCTTCACCGGCTTCACGAAGACTGCAGTGGCCTGCCGCGGGGTCCCACTGATCTTCTCGAAGGTCCAGCCCAGGTGCTCGAAGTTCGCCTCCGACCACCGAGCGCGCTCGAGTGCGTCGTAGACCGGCCCCTGGAAGCTCGCGGATCCGTCGGTGATCGCACGCCTGCTTCCGGAAACGACCTGGGTGCCGGTGTGCTGCAGCTGGGGGATGACCGGTATATCGGTCCCGGCGACCTGCTTCTTGGAGTTGGTGCAGCCCGCGCAGATCGCGATCAGGATGGCGGCGGAGAGGCTTGTGGGGAGGTTCGAGGCCATGGAGCTCCGGGCGAGGGGTCGGGAGGGGGGGAAGATCATCGGGATCGAGGAACCACTTCCCCGCCGGGTCCGTTATACTCGACGATCCGTCGCGGGCCAAACGATGCACGGTGCATCGACCGAAGGCGGGAACCAAGGAAGCCACGACAGCGCGCGCGTGGTGGAGCTCCGGGACGAGCGCGACACAGACACATGGTAGATTTCAATCTGATTCAGGAGATCGGCACCGAGGACGGGACCGTCGAGGACATGCTCAAGGAAGCACTCGGCGAGATCGACAAGGTCGACTACATGGACGAGGTCCTCGGCGACGAGATCGCGAAGTTCAAGTCCGGCGAGATCCTCACCGGCAAGATCGTGGGCGTCAACAAGGACTTCGTGATCATCGACGTGGGCCTCAAGTCCGAGGGCCAGGTCCCCAAGATCGAATTCGAGGAGACCGCGACCGACCTCACCATCGGGGACGAGATCGAGGTCCTGCTCGAGTCGCTGGAGGGACGTGACGGATCGGTCACCCTCTCGAAGCGCAAGGCCGATCGCATCCGAGGCTGGGAGAAGATCCTCGAGACCCGGAACGAGGGGGACATCATCGACGGACGGGTCATGCGCAAGATCAAGGGCGGCCTGCTGGTCGACATCGGGGTCCCGGTGTTCCTGCCCGCGTCGCAGGTCGACATCCGTCGTCCCAGCGACATCGGGGAGTTCATCGGCAAGACGATCCGTGCCCTGGTGCTCAAGATCGACAAGGAACGACGCAACATCGTGATCTCCCGCCGGCGACTCATCGAGGACGAGCGCGAGGACGCGAAGACCAAGCTGATGGACTCCGTCAAGGAGGGCGACCTGGTGCGCGGCACCGTCACCAACATCGCCGACTTCGGCGCCTTCATCGACCTCGGCGGCATCGACGGCCTGCTCCACATCACCGACATGAGCTGGGGCCGGGTGAACCACCCCAGCGAGATCGTCAAGATCGGCGAGGAGATCGAGATCAAGATCCTCAACATCGATCGCGACAAGGAGAAGATCGCACTCGGTCTGAAGCAGAAGGAGACCTCCCCGTGGGACGAGATCGAGGGCAAGTTCCCGATCAACTCGCGGATCAAGGGCGAGGTCGTGAACCTGATGTCCTACGGGGCGTTCGTGCGCCTCGAGGAGGGCGTCGAGGGCCTGGTCCACATCTCCGAGATGTCCTGGACGCGCCGGGTCAACCACCCCAGCGAAGTCTGCTCCGTCGGGGACGAGGTGGAGATCGTGGTGCTCGACATCAACAAGGAGAAGCTCGAGATCTCGCTCGGCATGAAGCAGATCGAGGTCAACCCCTGGGAGCTCGTGGCGGAGAAGTACCCGCCCGGGACCATCATCGAGGGCACGGTCAGGAACCTCGCCAACTACGGCGCGTTCATCGAGATCGAACCGGGAATCGATGGACTCCTGCACGTCAGCGACATCAGCTGGACCAAGAAGATCGCCCACCCCAACGAGGTGCTCACCAAGGGCGACCCGATCAAGTGCGTGGTGGTCGACGTCGACCAGGAGAAGCAGCGAGTCGGGCTCGGCCTCAAGCAGCTCGAGGAGGACCCGTGGCTGGAGGCGATCCCCAACGCCTATCGTCCCGGCATGATCGTTCGTGGCGCGGTCACGAAGATCACCAACTTCGGGGTGTTCGTCGCCCTCGAGGAGGGCCTCGAGGGTCTGCTCCACATCTCGGAACTCTCGGACGAGAAGGTCGAGAACCCGCAGGACATCGTCCAGCAGGACCAGGAGGTCGAAGTCAAGATCCTCCGGGTGGACATCGACGAACGCAAGATCGGTCTCTCGCTCAAGCGGGCCCAGTGGGGCGGCGCGGACGAGGGACTGGATGGCGATTCCACCGGCGACGGCCCGGGGGAGCAGGATCTCCCGACCCGCGGCGGCATGGACGACCACGGGGCCATGGGAACCGACAAGATCGAGTTCTGACGCCTCACCGGCCCTTCACGGACCACCCTGCGCCCACAGCCCTGCTGTGGGCGTTTTCATGCCCGCCGGCCGGCGTGGGGCTGGATTCCCTAGCACATCGCCACGAACGACAGGAGCGTGAGTAACGCGATACGCTTGCGGTAGCTGTCCATCGACGAGAATGCATGAACCATCTCTTTGACTCCATCTGATCTTTGGTTGTCGGTCGCCCGACGGCGACGG
>PKCS01000010.1 GCA_002862305.1 Phycisphaerae bacterium
GCTGGTCAACCACGGGGAGACCCTCCGGATCTCCGTCCGCCAGGGCTACAAGAAGGCGGCCAGCGCGATCCTCGACGGCAACATCACCAACCTGATCGTCTGCTTCGTGCTCTACCAGACCGCGGAGGCCGAGGTGAAGGGCTTCGCCCTGACCCTGTCCCTCGGGGTGCTGGGCACGATCTTCACCACGCTGTTCGTCTCCCGCTACATCTTCGACCTGCTGGTCGAGGGGCTGGGCGCGAAGCGGTTCCCCGGGCTGATGCTCCCGGTGGTGGTGCCCGTCATCCACCGCCTGCTCCAGCCCCGGATCAACTGGGTCGCCCTGCGCACCCCGTTCCAGGTCGTCTCCGTCCTCCTCGCGGCGGCGGGGCTCTGGCTGTTCTTCTCCAGCGGGAAGGACATCCTCGAGACCGAATTCCGCGGCGGGGTGAGCCTGACCATGTCCACCCGGGCCGCGGCGCCCGGCGAGACCGCCGCCCCCGACGGCAACCTGCTGCTCCCCCTCTCCGAGGTCCGGGAGCGACTCCGCGCGGTGGGCGACGCCGCCCCCGCGGATTCCCCGGTCTCCGAGCTGCGCAACGCCACGGTCCTGACCTCCGGGGAGACCACCGCCAACGTCGAGGCCACCGCCTTCCAGGTCAAGGTCGCCAACCCCCCGGACACCACCGACGAGGACGCCATCCAGGGCGCGATCGTCCAGGCCGTGGTCCAGGCGTTCGCGGACCAGCTGGACGTCATCACCCCGGTGAACTTCAGCGGCGAGGGCGAGCTCCAGCACGCCAGCCGCACCTTCGCCCTCGAGAAGGCCACCATCGGCGAGTGCATCGGGGACGCCGCGGTGGTCGAGCCGGTCGGCGACTTCCGGGGCGGGGTCGCGGTGCTGGTCGAGGACGTCGCTCCCCCGATCACCCCCGAGGACTTCTCGGAGCGGATCAAGCGGTTGCGCAACCAACCGGACTACGCCGACTCGCTCGGTCGCCAGGTCGACGTGGTCGGGATCACCGCGGCCGGCGCCAGCGGCGACTACTCCGACTTCGTGGTCCTGGTCGCCGACGAGGGGCTGAGCTCCTTCGACGTCGACCTCGAGGTCTGGGACTCCCAGCTCGCGAAGCAGGAGTGGCTGCTGGTCTCCGGGGCGCTGACCCGCGAGGCGAGTCTCGAGCAGGTCTCCAGCTTCTCGCCCACCGTCGCCCAGAACCTGATCGCCAGCGCGGTGGTCGCGGTGGTGCTCAGCCTGCTGGGCATGCTGGTCTACATCTGGGTCCGCTTCGGCGACATCTGGTACTCCATGGCCGCGGTGATGGCCCTCTGCTTCAACATCTCGGTCTGCCTGGGCGCGATCGCGATCAGCGTGATGGTGGGATCCACCGGCTGGGCGGCGTCCCTCAACATCGAGGAGTTCCGGATCGACCTCAACGTCATCGCGGGGCTGCTGACCATCATCGGCTACTCGCTGAACGACACCATCGTGATCCTGGACCGCATCCGCGAGAACCGCGGGCGGCTGAACTACGCGTCGAAGACCTGCGTCAACGACTCGATCAACCAGACCTTCAGCCGGACGGTGCTGACCAGCGGCACCACCATCGTGACCGCCCTGATCCTGTTCAACCTGGGGGGGACCGGCATCCGTCCGTTCGCGTTCACCTTCCTGGTGGGCCTGATCGCGGCCACCTACTCCTCGGTGGCGATCGCGGCCCCGCTGGTCTACCGACGCGGTCCCTCCGCCACCCCGGAGGGGACCGCCGGCGAGGCGCTTCCGGGCGCCGATGCCTCGGCCCTGCCTTCCGGCTGAGTCCGGGTCCGGCGCCGCGCGGTGGTGGACAACCCGACGCCTGCGTCCGGTTCCGGTGGCGACAGCTTGTGCACCTCTATCATCGATTCGACCGATGTAGTCCGACAGACGCATCGACGCATCGGTCTTGGAGGTCCCCAATGACGGCAGGAAGCCGAATCATCGCCGCTCTCATCGTCCTCGCCTTCATCGGCACTGGTCTCTACTACCTGGTGGTCTCCGGCGATGAACCGGCCCCCGGGACGGTCCCCGCCGCGGTCACCGAGCCGGCCCCGGCCGCCACCGCCCCCCGGGTCCGGGCCACCCCGGCCACCCCGGCCCCTCGTTCCAGCGAGTCCCTGTCCTTCCGGGTCATCGTCTCCGCCAGCGACCCCGACGGACTGGACCTGGATCGAGAGCAGCAGGCCCTCGAGGTCTCCGGGCCGATCGCCCTGCCCGGCGCCCCCGTCGGCTGGTACCCCGTGCACGACCTCGACGGCCTCGCCCAGGAGCCCGAGGCCCGTGCCGCGCTGGAGCGTGACCCCGTGGGCTACCTTCGAGACCGCTTCGGCATGGTCGCCGGCACCCACGAGGACGCCCTCTACGTCCTGCTCCACACCACCGGTGGTCGGAGCCTCGCCCCGGCCCGGCGCCGCGGCGTGGACGTGGTCGCGGCCGAACTGGCCACCGCCCCGGCGGTCCCGGCACTGGAGGTGACCCTGGGACAGGACACCGCCGAGCGCCTGAAGATGCTGGTGCGCCGGAACGAATCACGCACCTGGGCGGTGCTCGTGGACTCGGTGGTGGTCGAGTTCACGCGCCTGGACGACCAGCCTTCCGCCACCCTCGCGTTCGGGACCGGGATGCCCCCCGAGCAGCTCGAGGCGCTCCGTGCGGGTGTGCTGGGGACCGCCACGATCTCGCCTGCACGCTTCGTCGCCTCGACACCGGCTCCCGCGGCGGGACTCCTGCTCACCTCGCCCACCATCACCACGCCGGGTCCCGCGGCACCGGTCCCGACGAACTCCCCGGCCGCGCCAGCCGCCACCCCCGAACCCGCCTCGGCCGGCAGCACGACCTACACGGTGCGCACCGGGGACACCCTCAGCTCGATCGCGGAGCGGACCTACGGAAGCGAGTCCCGCTGGACCCTCATCCTGGGCGCGAACCCCGGGCTGGACCCGGATCGACTCCAGGTGGGCCAGGTGCTCCGGCTTCCGGATGCGAGCGCCGCCGCCCGTCCCGCCACCGTGGTGGGGGCCGGGGTCGGGCCCGCGACCAGCGCCACCCCGACTCCCGGGGCGACCTATCGAGTCGGCTCGGGGGACACGCTCTCCCACATCGCCCAGCGCGCCTACGGCTCCGCGAAGTACTGGGAGCTCATCTACGAGGCGAATCGATCGGTGATCGGGTCCAGTCCCGCGGACCTCTCGGTGGGCATGACCCTGCGGATCCCCCTCCGCTGAACGGGGCCGCGACCGGGTTCACGACCGGGCGGCGAGCTTCAGGTTCTCGAGCATGTGGCTCGTGGACCGGGAGCCGACCACCACGCTCGAGACCTCCGGATGCTCGAGGAGCCAGTGCAGGGAACGGCCCGCGGAGGCCCGGCCCGAGGCCAGCCCCTTCTTGACCAGCACGCCGATCCCCCGTGCCCCCGCCTCCTGGAGGAGCGGCCGCTGCGAGGTGTCCTCGAGGTTCAGCTCGATCATCAGCACGTCGATCCCCAGCGGGTGATTGACCGCGACCTGGCCGCCCTCCATGGTCTTGCCGGAGAACCCGATCGACCGGATGTCCCCGCGTTCCCGTCGGCGGGCGAGGACCTCCAGCGCGTCGGTCTCCTCCAGGATCCGCAGGTCATGGCCGTCCGAGTGCACGTTCACCACGTCCAGGACGTCGACCCCGAGGCGACGCAGGCTCTCGTCGAGGGAGGCCTCCACCGCCCGGGCCCCGAAGTCGTAGTGAGAGGTCCCCTCGTGGAACCGCTCGCCGACCTTGGTCGCCAGCACCACCTCGTCACGGCGCCCGGAATCGGCGAGGAAGCGGCCGATCCGCTCCTCGCTGCTGCCGTAGGCAGGGGCGGTGTCGATCAGGGTGAGCCCGGCGTCGAGCATCGACGCCAGCAGGTCGTCGACCTCCGACTGGTCGGGCAGCTCGTAGTGCTCGGCGTACTTGGTCTTCTGGTTGCGTCCGATCTTGAACGCCCCGAAGCCGATCTCCGAGACCATGATCCCCGTGGACCCGAGGTTCCTCAGTGCCATGTGGCCTCCTCCCAGGGCGGTCGCGCGACCGGCGGGCTCGACCATCCGTTCCGGGACCCGGTCGGTCGTTCCGCGGGTCGGAGGTCACCCATCGCCTTGACGACCTGCTCCGCCGTCCAGGGTGCCATCACCAGCTTGGTCGGCCAGGCGATGATCGCGGAGCCGCTGGTGCCGACGTACGGTCCGGTCGGTCGTCGAGCCTCCCCCTGGCGTCGTTCCGCGCGGTCGATCCGGTAGGTGCTCCAGGCGAGGCGCTCGTCGTCGGGATCGAACCCCGGCAGGACCTCCCGCAGGCAGCTTCTCGCGGCATCGATCAACGCCTCCGGGGTCTGGTCACAGCCCGCCTCGGACAGCTCCCCGCCCAGCTGCCAGACCCGCTGGTGGTCCTCGCTGGTGGAGCTGGTGATCGTCACCCGGGTCCGGCCACCGTCCGCGCAGTGCCCGTTGAGTTCCGGGAGGAGGTCGGGCGGTCCCTTGATCATCGCCATGTGCAGGGGGCGTCGTTGCATCGGGGTCCGCTCCTCGGGCAGCTGGAGTCGTTCCAGCAGTCCGGGGGTCCCGCCCCCGGCCGCCAGGACCACCCGACGGGCCACCAGGGCGTGGGTCCCGCCGTGGGCGTCCTCCACCCGGAGCCGGGTGCGCTCGGGATCCCGGGCGTCGCCCTCGAGCACCGTGCCCTGCCAGATCCGGTCGGGATGCAGTGCGGCCAGTGCCCGCATGAGGGTGGGGGTCTCGATCACCTTCTCCGGCAGCCGGGCCACCTCCCCGGGGCAGTCCGCGAGGACCGGCGGGCGGTCCGCCCGGTCGAGTCGCTGGGGCCGGACCGCGAGGGCCAGCTTCGCCCCCACCATGCCCGCGATCGAGCGCAGGGCCTGGGTCCTCCACAGGTGGCACGCCTCGGTGCGCACCGTCACCGCGCGAAGGTCCGGTCTGCATTCACCTCGGAGGCTGCGGTCCCAGCGCTCGGGCATCCGGGAGATCGCCGCGGACGCGGGGTCCAGCAGTCCCGTGAGCGAGTACTTCACGCCGCCGTGCAGGATGCCCTGGGCACTGATCGACTGGCCGGTCCCCAGGGCACGCGATTCGAGGAGCGCCGCGTCGAAGCCGGCCTCCCGCAGGGCATCCAGGCACCAGAGACCGGCGACGCCGCCCCCGATGACCAGGGCGTCGAGCTGCGTGGTTGGTTCCTTCGTGGTGTCGACCATGGATCCTCGCCGGGAGGCTCATGGTATCCTCCCGTACCGATCCAGTACCGACCCAGCCCCCAGGAGTCCCCTCATGCCCCATACCTGCGTCCTGATTCCCGGAGACGGCATCGGCCCGGAGGTGACCTCCGCGGCTCGGGCGGTGATCGAGGCCAGCGGGGCCCCGGTCGAGTGGGTGGAGGGCATCGCCGGGGCCTCCGCCCTGGAACAGGGGCACGCCGACGTGCTGCCCGAGGCCACGGTCGAACTGGTCCGCACCCACGGGCTCGCGTTGAAGGGCCCCTGCACCACGCCGGTGGGTGGTGGGTACTCCAGCGTGAACGTCGCGCTCCGCAAGACGCTCGACCTCTACGGGGCGGTCCGACCGGTCCGCAGCCTGGACGGCGTCCCCACCCGCTTCGAGGGGGTGGACGTGGTGGTGGTCCGGGAGAACACCGAGGGGCTCTACGCGGGGATCGAGAACGAGATCACCAAGGGGGTGGTCACCTCCCTCAAGGTCGCCACCGAGGTCGCCTGCGAGCGCATCGCGCGCTTCGCCTTCGAGTTCGCGCGGGACCGGGGGCGATCCAAGGTGACGGTCTTCCACAAGGCCAACATCATGAAGCTCTCCGACGGGATGTTCATCCGGTCCGCGCAGGCGGTCCGACCGGAGTTCCCCGAGATCGAGTACGACGAGCGGATCATCGACGCGGGGTGCATGCGGCTGGTCCAGGATCCCACGGACTTCGACATCATCCTCTGCGAGAACCTCTACGGCGACGTGATCAGCGACCTCGCCGCGGGGCTGGTGGGCGGCCTGGGGGTGACCCCCGGAGCCAACTACGGAGCCCGGAATGCGGTCTTCGAGGCGGTCCACGGCTCGGCGCCGGACATCGCGGGGGCCGGCCTGGCGAACCCCCTGGCGATCCTGATGAGCGGGGTGATGATGCTCAACCACCTCCATCGCCACCACGGGGACGAAACCTGCGGGGCGGCCGCGACGCGGATCCGCGACGCCTACGACCGCGCGCTGGTCGAGGGGCAGACCACCCGGGACCTCGGGGGTTCGCTCTCGACCGCCGAGTTCACCGATGCGGTGATCGCCCGGATGGGGACCTGACCCGATGGGCGCGGCCGCCGAGATCCGCGAGGTCGACCTGCTCGTCGACCACCACGGCCACCAGCGACACCTCTGCTGCGACGTCCACCAGCCCCGGGGCACGGCCCGCGGCACGGTGCTGGTCGCCCACGGGTTCAAGGGCTACAAGGACTACGGGATGTTCCCGCGGCTGGCCGGGGTGCTTGCGGGGGCGGGTTGGGCGACGGTCCGCTTCAACTTCGCGCACTCGGGGATGACCCGGAACCACCAGACCTTCGAGCGACCGGATCTCTTCGCGCTGGACACCTGGAACGCCCAGGTCCGCGACCTCGAGCGCCTGGTCGGCGCGGTCCGCGACGGAAGCCTCCTCGAGGTGGACCCATCGGCGCCGGTGGTGCTGCTCGGGCACTCCCGTGGCGGACTCGCCTCGATCCTGGCCGCGGGGCGCGGACTGCCGGTCGAGCTGGTGATCTCGGTCGCGGCACCCGCCGATCCCTGCCGCCTCTCCGAGGACCATCGGGCGCAGCTCCGCTCGGGGACCGGAGTGCCGGTGCAGTCCGATCGCACCGGCCAGACCCTCCTGGTCGGACCTCAGTTCCTCCACGAGATCACCTCGGATCCCGCGGCCCACGACGTCCTCGGGATGGCGGAGCGCCTCGGGCGGCGCCTGGTGGTGGTCCACGGCCTCGAGGACCGGACGGTCGGGGTCGAGGACGCCCGGGCGATCGCGGAGCGGGCCGGCATCACGCCGGTGCTGGTGGCCGGGGCCGACCACGTGTTCAACGTGACCAACCCGCATCCCCCGGAGGCTCCGCCCTCCCCGGAACTGGCCGAGCTCGAGGCCGCGGTGCTCGCGGCCCTCGGTCGCGTCGAGGTGGCGGCCCCATGACCCCGCGAGCGTGCCTTCGCCGTCGGTGGCTGCTGGGCGTGCTGGGTGCGGTCCTCGTGGGTGGCTGCACCGCCGGCCCCGGCGGCGGGACGCGGACCGGACCGGGCGCGGGCCCGGTGGACCCCTGCGCCCCGGGCTACACCCAGCTGCTCGAACTGCTCCAGGACGAATCCCGCCTCGACGGGCTCCTCCTCATCAAGTCCGTCCCGCCGGCCACCCGGGACCTGGTGGAACGGATCGCCCGCACTGCCGGGCGCGGGGCCCGGGAGCTTCGCTCGCTGATGGCGGTCGCACCCGCCGTGACCCCGGGCGATTCACGCCTGCCGGAGGTCGAGGTCCGGATCCGGGCACTCACGCGAGGGTGGACCACCCAGCGGCTGCTCTCGAGCTCGGGAGCGGCCCTGGAGCAGGCCCTGCTGGTCTGCCAGATCGAGGCCACCGAGACCGTCCGTGCGTTGTGCGAGGCCCTGCGGCGCGAGGAGGCGTCCCCGCAGCGAGTTCGGGCCCTGGTCAGGCTGCGAGACGCCTTCGCCGGGCTCGAGGCGTCGCTTCGGGCCCGGTTGGCCGAGTCCTGCGGGGAGGGGGCGTCGGTGGTGGGCCTCAACCGCTCGGGGGTTCGACGGGGTCCTGCGACAGACGTTCCGGGGTAGGCTCCGCCGCGGCCCCGCGAGGTGGATCGGCCTGGTCCCAGGCCCCCTCGAGGAGGTTCCCGCGGGGTTGGTCGAGGGAGACCCGCTCGACTTCCATCAGGGGTGGTTCCGGAGCGGTCTCCGCGGGGGACGCGGCCTCCGACTCGCCGCGTCGGGTGGCTTCGGGGTCGATGCCCCCCTCCTCGTCGACCTCGTCGAAGCGGACCGAGACCCGGCGCGAGACCCCGCGCTGGGGCATGGTGACCCCGTAGAGCTTGTCGCACATCCGCATGGTGGTCTTGTGGTGCGTGATCACGATGAAGTGCGAGCGATCCAGGAACTGCTGGACCACCGCGCAGAACCGCTCCACGTTGGCCTCGTCCAGGGCCGCGTCGACCTCGTCGAGGATGCAGAACGGGGAGGGCTTGCTCTTGAAGATCGCCATCAGGAGCGCGACCGCGGTCATCGTCTTCTCACCGCCGGAGAGCTGGTTGATCACCCGCGGCTCCTTGCCCGGGGGCTTGGCCCGGATCTCGACCCCGCTCTCCAGCCAGTCGGTCTGTCCGTCCTCGTCCGGCATGAGGAAGAGGTCCGCGCTGCCACCCCCGAAGAGCTTGCGGAACATGCCGCCGGATCCCGCGAAGTGCTCGCGCACCGTCTCGAAGGTCTCCTGGAAGCGCTCGCGGCTGATGGTGTCCAGTTCCTCGATCAGGGTGGTGAGCTGCTCGCGGGCGGTGTCGATGTCCGCCAGCTGGGTCTCGAGGTCCTCGTTGCGGACCTGGAGGGCGTCGAGCTCCTCGACCGCATCGAGGTTGACGTTGCCGAGCTTGCGGATCTGCTCCTTGAGCTCCAGCGCCTCCGCCTCGGCCTCGTGGAGGTCCACCACCTCGATCGCACCCGCGGCCCGGGCGCTCCGGTAGTCGGGATACGCCTCGGGCAGCTCCAGCTCGAGCTCCTCGAGGGAACGCTCCTCGAGCGCCTCGCGCTTGAGTTCCTGCTCGCGACGGCCCATCTCCAGCGCGTGGGCGTCGCGCTCGACCGTGGAACCGTGGGCGCGGGCGGCGTGCAGGCTCTCCGCGGCCTTGGCGAGGGTCGCCCCGGCCTGGTCGCTGCGCTGCGCGAACTCCGCGAAGGCGCTGCTCATCGAGGCGAGTTCCGAGGTGGCCTCGGTCATCTCGCGTTCCGCACCGGCGATCGTCTGGCGGAACCTCGCGGTCTGGGCCTGCCGTCGTTCGAGCTGCTCGCGGCCGATCACCACCTGCCGCTTGGCCTCCTCGCGGGCGAGGCTCGCCTGTCGTCCCTCGCGGCGGGCTGACTCGAGCCGGGCGTTGGTCTCGCCGTGCACGATCCGGGCGTTGGAGAGCTGCTCGCCGGCCCGTTCCGCCGCGTTGGATGCCTCCAGTGCGGTCCGCTCCGCCGCCAGCACCCGGATCTTCTGCTCCTCGAGCAGGCGGTTGAGCGAGGCGAGGCGCTGCTGCAACTGCGACTCCTCGCCGTGGATCTCGTTGAACCGGGCCTCGAGCTCGCCGCGTTCCTGCTCGATCGCCTGCCGGTCCCGCCGGACCCGTTCGATCAGCTGCTCGATCCGCTCGACCTGGTGGCTGCTCTCGATCACCCGCGCCCGGGCGTTCTCCATCTCCGCGGTGAGGTCCAGCTGCGCCTGGACCGCGCTTCCGGATTCCGCCTCCACCGAGGCGAGGGTCGTCTCGAGTTCCTCCACCTGGCGATCCGAGGCGGGCAGTCGCACCGCGAGTTCGCGAAGTTCCGCCCGCCGGGCGAGCCAGCCGTGGGCGGACTCCTCGCGAGCGGTCGGCGCGATCACCAGTCGGTCATCGGGGTCGAATCGCTCGCCACGCCGGGTGACGAACCGGCCACCCGGGAGGGGGCCGGCGGCCAGCCTCCGGGCGGTGGCGAGGTCCTCCACCAGCCAGGTGTTGCCGAGCAGGCGCTCGATCACGATCCGCGCCGGACCGTCGGCCTTGATCATGGAAAGCAGGGGGGTGGCGCCCTCGACCGGCGATGCCGGGGGGACCGCGGGAAGGCTGGTGTGGACCGGCAGCAGGACCAGGCGTCCACCCAGCTGGCGCATCTCCTGCAGCAGGGGGTCGACGTCGTGGGTGTGGTCGACCAGCAGTGCCTGCAGGTCGTCCCCCAGCGCGCATTCCACGAGGTCCGCGTGGTCCCGATCGGTCTCGATCAGGTCCCCGAGCAGGCCGTGCACCCCGGGGAAGTCGTCGGGTCGGTCGAGGACGGTGCCGACCGCCTCGCCCAGTCCCTCGTGCTCGCGATGCATGTCCTCCAGGAGGTGCTGGCGAGAGCGCATCGCGGAGCGCTCCTCGCGGAGGACCCCGAGCCGCTGGAGCAGCTCCGTCTGTCGGTCGTCCAGGTCCGCGGTGCGCTGGGCGTGCTGCGCCTGCCGGGCCTCGAGCTTGGCGAGGTCGTCGGTCGCGACCAGGTGCTCGTTGCGGGCCCGGCTGAGCTCCACCAGGTGCTGGTCGGTCTCGCGCTCGAAGGGCTCGAGGCGCGCCTCGAGGCGGCCGATCTGGTCCTTCAGCGCCTCCTCGCGTTCCCCGACCGAGGCGAGCTGCCCCTCGACCCCGACGACGTCCCGGTCCATCCGGGCGGTGGCGTCGCGAAGCCGGTCGACCTCGGCCCGGGCGGAGGCCGCGGACTCGGTGGCCTGGGTTCGTTCCCCCTCCGCGGTCCGCACCAGCTGGAGCGAGTCCTCGGAGGCCGCGGCCAGCCGCTCGACCTCGGTCTCCAGGGTGGCCGCGTTGCGGGAAAGCTCCTCGAGGGAGTCGGAGTGCCCCTGGATGCGGGTCTGTTCCTGTTCGAGCTGCTGCTGGGCCTCCTCGAGGTTGCGATGGGTCAGCTCGCAGCGCTGGCGGGCCTGGTTCTCCCGGGCCTGGAGTTCCAGCCGGCGCTGTTCCTGCGCGTGCTGGTCCTCCTGGAGCCGGTGTCGCTCGATCTCCGCCTGCTGCTTGACCTCCTCGAGCTGCTCGACCTCGGCCTGGACCCGGGCGCGTTCCTTGTGGGCCTCGGTGATCTGGCTGGTGTAGCCCAGCAGGCGCTCGTTGAGGTCGTGGAACCGTTCGAGGAAGACGGACTCCAGCAGGCCGCGGCGTCGCTCGTCGAGGCTGGTGTACTTCTGGGCCTTCTCCGCCTGCCCCCGCACGATGCGAAGCCGCCGCTCGGTGTTGGACAGCTGCTCGCGCACCACCAGGAGGTTCCGTTCCGCGTGCTCGAGCTTGCGGGTCGACTCGACCTTGCGGGTCCGGAACTTCGCGACCCCCGCCGCCTCCTCGAGGATCGCCCGGCGCTCGACCGGATTGGCCAGCAGCATCGCATCGACCTTGCCCTGCTCGATGATCGAGTAGGCGTTGGTCCCGATGCCGGTGTCCAGGAACAGCTCCTTGATGTCACGCAGGCGGACCTTGTTGCCGTTGATCAGGTACTCGCTCTTCCCGTCGCTGAAGAGGCGCCGGGTGACGTCCACCTGCTCGGTGTCGACCGGGAGCGCCCGCCGGCGCACCGTGGCCTCCTCGCCGGGGGCGTGCTCGTCGGGGAACGCCTCGACGGGATTGTCGAAGGTGAGGGTGACGCTGGCCCCGCCCATGGGCTTGCGGGAGGCACTGCCGGCGAAGATCACGTCGAGCATCGCGCTGCCGCGGAGACTCTTCGCGCTGCGCTCCCCGAGCACCCACTTGATCGCATCCACCACGTTGCTCTTGCCGCAGCCGTTGGGGCCGACGATGCCGATCACCGGGTCGTCGAAGACGAACTCGGTGGGGTCCGCGAAACTCTTGAATCCTGCTACGGTCAGCTTGGCGAGCCGCATGCGGTTCGACCTCCTGTCGCGGCCTCGGCGGCATCGCCGGGGCCTTGGGGAATTCACGGGGTCTCGGCCCCGTCACGGCCGTTCCTTGGCCGCCTGCACACCCGGTCGCGAGGGTTCGCTACCTGGGCACAGTATCGCCTTTGGCGCCCCCGGCTTCAAGGCCACTCCGGTCGGGGATCGCATCGATCCGGTCCGGACCGTCCCCGGGGCGGGCGGGGGTGAAGGGGGCACCGCTGGCATCCTCGTCGAATTCCGGTCGCTTGACCTTCTCGGCCTCGGTCTGGTTGGCCAGGATCGCGGAGAGGATCCGGTCCTGCTCGGCCTTGAAGTCGCAGGCGATGTACCCCTTGCTCCAGAGCTGGTGGAGCGCGCCGATGACCTCCGCGTACTGCAGTCCGAGTCCCTCCTCGGGCTCCTGGACGCTGGTCTCGTGCCCGAGGAACCGGACCATGCCCGGCACGTCGGTGGGGGCCAGCCCGATGACCGGGGCGTCGTCGGTCTGGCTGCGGTAGAAGACCTGGATGTTGGGGTCCCCCACGTCGCCCTTCATCAGCAGCCGCCCGGACCAGGTGTTGACCGTCATGGGCAGCCGGAGCGCGAGATCCTCGCCGAAGACCGCCACTCGTGGCTGCCCGGTCTGGGAGACGTAGATCATCCGGTGCTCGGAATCGACCAGCGACATCGTGAAGCGATCGGAGATCGGGACGTTGACGATGGCGGGGTCGTTTCGCTTGAGGAGCGCGTCGAAGGTCGCGAGGCGGACGTCCACGTTCGGATCGTCCATCAGCTCGCGAAGCCCGACGTCGATGCGGGGGTTGGTTCCCATGCGCCCGAGCTCGGCGATCGCCGCGAGTCGTCGGGACTGCTTCGAGGAGTATCGGGCGATGTCCATGAGGTGTGGGACCGCCATCGCGTCGTTGAGGCGGGCCCCGGCACTCAGGGCGGAGAATCGCGGGCCCTCCTCGGGGTGGTCGTAGAGGTCCTGGATCATCGGCACCGACTTGGGGCCGAGCGCGCACCATCGCCAGCGCGCGGCATCGGCGCCGCCGGGGTTCGAGAGCACCGCCCGCCGGATCGCCTGGGCGTTCGCTTCGGGGGCCCCGACGTTCAGGGCGGTGTGTTCCAGGAGCTTGACGAATTCCTCGGTCCGCTCGTGGTAGGAGGGGGGCACCGTGATCTCGATCGAGTCCCCGCTCTCCCCGCGGGCGGTCTCCTCCTTCTGGCCGGGCTCCCGGGGGAAGTTGCTGTTGATCGCCTGCTGGACGGTGGCGGCCCGCGCGTGGCTGTTGGTGGCCAGCCGGATCTTGATCGGCATGTCCTTGAGGGTGGTCCCGCCTTCGAGGATGCGACCGCTGAGGCTGTTGATCGGGCTTCGCTGGGAGGTCCCGGGCTCCACGAACGGGTTGATGAAGATCGGGCCCGAGCCGGTGGCCAGGCGGAAGGCCTGCCGGGAACCCGTGCTCAGTGGGCCGGGTCGCAGGTCCGTGGTGTAGAGCTGGCCACCCTCGAGGCTCGAGGTGGAGGAACCGGGGAGGGCGAAGACCCGCACGTCGAAGGTCAGGCCCTTCGGGGCGCCGGGAGGAATGACGCCCTCCACCACCACCACCGCGGTGTCCTCGGAATCCAGCATTCGGTCCGGGGAGAGGTGATCCCACCCGGTCCGGGGGTCCCCGATCCCCAGGCGGGTCATCTCGGCGGTCATCATCGAGCGGACCTCCGCGGGCACCAGCCGGCTGCCGGTTCCCTCCAGCCCCACCACCAGTCCGTAGCCGCGGACCACCGTCGGCTGGTACCCGGTGAGCACCCCCTCGCTGGCCACGGTGTTGCGCATGATCGGATCGACTTCGATGGTGAAGTTCGTCCGGTCGATCCGCTCGGTCTTCGGACGGGGCTTGGCCTTCTCCAGGAACAGCTCCTGGCACCCCTGGAGGGTGGCGAGCCCCACCAGCAGGCCCAGTCCGAGGCCACGACGCCACCTCGCCCGAGGCGGGGCGACCGATCTGGCACGGGATGGAATACGCAGGTCCGGCATGGAACTCCCGGCAATCACGGCATTCTATCCCGGTGGCTGGGGTGGTACAACACACCACCCCGAGTTCGGCCCCCGCGTCGACGGGACCGACCCGGCCTCCCGGGGGCCGTCCAGGAGCTCAGGACCGTGGCCGCGAACCTCAAGTCTCAGGCGATCCGCGCCGGTCATTCCGGCTGGCGTTGCTGTTGCCGCGGGGTGCCACGGTCGGGTCGCCCGACCGACGACGCGGAGCGTCGCCTGATCCGCAAGGGCTACCGGATCGCGTGGTGGGCCCGTCACTTCTCCGGTCGTCCGCGGGACGATGCCCACGCGATGGAGGTCGACCACGTCGTCCCCAGGTCCCGTGGCGGCTCCGCCCGGCTCTCGAACCTGCAGCTGATCACCCGACGCGACAACCAGCTCAAGGGGAACCGGCTCCCGGAGTGAGTGGGACGAGGCCTCGGTCGCTCAGGGCGTCCCGGGACCGACCGCGGCCTCGAAGCGTCGTGACACCTCGCGATAGCCCGCCTCGCAGGTCGGCATCGGGATCGACCGGCGCGCGGCCTCCTCGAGGAGCGGGCGGGTGATGTACCCCAGTTCATGCCGGGGCCGTCCGGCTCGGAGGTCCTGCAGGGTCGAGCTGACGTTGTGCGCGGTCCCCTCGATGATCGCCTGCGTGGACTCGAGCAGGTGGCCCTCGGTGAACGGAAGCCCCATGGCCGTGAAGAGCGCGCCCAGCTCCGTGCACAGGCGCCGGACGTCCTCCGCCAGCGGCGGCCGTTCGAGCAGCTGCCCGTTGAGGCAGTCGTTGAGCACCGTCAGGGTGTTGATGACGGTGTTGATGCCGGCCTTCTCCCATCGATGCAGCCGGATCGCGTCCGTCCAGCGCACCTCGAATCCCGCCGCACCAAGGGTCGCGAGGTCCCCCGCGAGTGCCTCGGGCGGTGGCCCGCCGTCGAGGGTCCCGATCCAGATCGGGTTCATGGCCGACTGCACCACGCTTCCCGGGCCATCCACGAATGCGGTGAACCCCCCGTTGACCACGTGCAGCACGCGCACCGACCCGGGCAGCCCCCGGGCCTCGAAGTCGAGTCCGTTCTGCAGGTAGTAGATGCTCGCGTGTCCGGCGAGGGCCTCGCCCCAGGTCGCGAAGACCTCCTCGACCGAATAGGCCTTGGTGGTGACCAGGACCCGTTCGAGCAGGCGGCCGTCGGGTCGGGCGAGGACGTCGCAGCGCCAGCGGACCTCCGGGCCACGCAGCGAACGGTACGACAGCTCCCGGGTCCGACCGTGGTCCTCGTGGGTGATGAGGGTGACCGGTCGTCCCTGCCGGTGCAGGCGATGGGCGAGCGCCATCCCGATCGCGCCGTCGCCGACGACGTGCCAGTGGTCCGGGGCGGGGTCCATGCCTCGACTATAGTCCACTCATGGCGGGTGGTGGTCCACCCGACCATCGGCCCGCGACGGGAGTCCATCCATGACCGACGAACACCACGACGAATCCCCCGAGTTCGAACGCCCCCGTCGCCCGCACTGGCGAAGGCGATCCTTCTGGAAGACCTTCCTGATCTTCCTGGTCGTCTACGCGGTGATCCGGATCGGGGTCACCGTCGCCCTCGACTACGCGAACGATCGGGACGACTCGGACGCGGTGGCCCCGGACGCCCAGTCCCCGGCCCCGGACGCCCCACCCGCCCCGGCCTCCGCCCCGCCGGCCGGCCCCGGGGACGCGTCCCGATGACCGCCACGCGGTGTCTCCGAGGCCCGTCCTGGGGTCGGATCCGTTCTGGGGTATGATCGGGTTCGGTGACCGACCTCGTCCACACGCCACGTCCGCGCGGCGGATCGGAGACTTCCCGCCATGAGCGACGTTCCCGAATACCAGTACTCGGAATCCGGCACCCTCTGCCACGTCGCCTACCTGGTCAAGCCGCTCGAGAGGAGCCTGGGGCCGCTCCGTCCCGGGCTGCGGGTGCTCGACATGGGGTGCGGCAACGGCGTGCTCTCCGGCTGGCTCCAGTCCCGGGGGTGCACGGTGGTCGGGGTGGATCCCTCGCCATCCGGGATCGCCAGCGCCCGCAAGAACTACCCCGAGGTCCGGTTCGAGGAGACCATCATCACCCGGGACCTCGCCGAGGACCTCGGCGAGGCACCCTTCGACCTCGTGATCTCGACCGAGGTCGTCGAGCACCTGTACGCGCCCCGTGACTGGGCGATCGCCGCGTTCCGGGCGCTGAACCCCGGGGGGATGCTCGTCGGCACCACGCCCTACCACGGCTACCTCAAGAACCTCGCGGTGGTGCTCAGCGGCAAGTTCGACTCCCACATGAGCCCGCTCTGGGACGGGGGGCACATCAAGTTCTGGAGCCCCGCGACCCTGGAGGCGCTGTACGCCGAAGCCGGGTTCGTCGACATCACCTGGCGGGGCGCCGGTCGCCTTCCGTGGCTCTACAAGAGCATGGTGATGCGCGGGATCCGCCCGCACTGACCCGGACGTCGCCGGCTCCCACGGCGGGCCCGGCCATGGGCGCTACTGGACTCGAACCAGTGACCTTTCCGGTGTAAGCGGAATGCTCTAGCCAACTGAGCTAAGCGCCCTCGGGGCCGGATCGCGCGAGCGAGGTGGATCAGGCTAGCGGTTCCGGGCCCGCGGTGCGAACCCCGCGACGCCTGGGGTGGATCGGGGTCCCTAGAATGCCCCCATGTCCGCCGTCCAGGAGCTCGAATCACTCCGCGCCCGCCTCGTGGGCTGCCCCCGGCTCGAGCGGCGGTCGCTCGGCCGCTGGCTGACCCGGGTCGCGCGCAACGCTCGCGCGGGACGACCGGTCGACCGCTCCCTCGCACGGTTGCACCGGGCGGTCGAGGAGGGGGAACGCCTCCACGAGGCGCGATCCGCCCCGCTCGAGCACCCCCTCGCCTACCCGCCGGAGCTCCCGGTCAGCGCGCACGCCGCCGCGCTGCGGGAGGCGATCCGCGAACACCAGGTACTCGTGGTCTGCGGCGAGACCGGGTCCGGCAAGACCACCCAGCTGCCGAAGCTCTGCCTCGAGGCGGGGCGCGGCCTTGACGGCCTGATCGGGCACACCCAGCCGCGTCGGGTCGCCGCCCAGAGCGTCGCCGAGCGGATCGCCGAGGAGACCGGGGGGAAGCCCGGGGGACTGGTGGGCTGGCAGGTCCGCTTCCAGAAGACCCAGGACCGTGGCACCCGGATCAAGGTGATGACCGACGGCATCCTCCTCGCCGAGACCCAGGACGACCCCGACCTCGACCGGTACGACACCCTGATCATCGACGAGGCCCACGAGCGCTCGCTCAACATCGACTTCCTGCTGGGCTACCTCCGGCGTCTGACTCGCCGCCGGGCGGACCTCAGGGTGGTGATCACCAGCGCCACCATCGATGCCCAGCGATTCAGCGAGCACTTCGGGAACTGCCCGGTGTTCGAGGTCTCCGGCCGCGCCCACCCGGTCGAGGTCGCCTACCGACCGCCGGCGGAGCTCGG
The DNA here is from genome assembly GCA_002862305.1 of Phycisphaerae bacterium. Lineage (GTDB taxonomy): Bacteria > Planctomycetota > Phycisphaerae > Phycisphaerales > SM1A02 > UBA8087. Next base: position 17,185 of record PKCS01000010.1, read on the forward strand.
GTTCCCGGATGCGGACGTGACCAGCGGACCGGTCCTCGAGGCCGCGATCCGGGAACTGGAGCCCTGGCCCGGACTGCAGGACGTGCTGGTCTTCCTGCCCGGCGAACGCGAGATCCAGGATGCCCTCGAGCACCTCCAGGGCGCGCTGGGCGAGTCCTGGGAGTGCCTGCCGCTCTACGCCCGGTTGCCCGGGCCCCAGCAGCGGCGAATCTTCGCCCCCGGCGAGCGTCGACGGGTGATCCTCGCCACCAACGTCGCGGAGACCTCCCTCACCGTGCCCCGGATCACCGCGGTCCTGGACACCGGGCTCGCCCGGGTCTCGCGGTTCAGCGCCCGGGCCCGGATCCAACGGCTTCCGGTCGAACAGGTCTCCCGGGCCTCGGCCCGGCAGCGGGCGGGGCGCTGCGGTCGCATCGCGCCGGGACGCTGCCTGCGCCTCTACCCGGAGTCGGTCTTCGACGAGAGTCCCGCCTACACCCAGCCGGAACTGCTGCGTTCGAACCTCGCCGGGGTCGTGCTCCGCATGCTCGCGCTGGGACTCGGGCCGGTCGAGGAGTTCCCCTTCCTCGATCCACCGTCGCCCCGGCTGGTCGACGAGGGCTGGGCGACCCTTCAGGAGCTGGGTGCGGTCGACCGCACGCGCGCGCTCACCGACGTCGGACGACGACTGGCGAGGCTGCCGGTGGACCCGCGACTCGGCCGGATGCTGGTGGAGTCGATCGACGAGCGCGTCCTGCCCGAGGTCCTGGTCATCGCCTCCGCGCTCTCGACCCAGGACCCGCGGGTGCGTCCTCCCGGCCTGGAGTCCGCCGCGGACCTGGCCCACGCGGTCTGGTTCGACCAGAAGTCGGACTTCGCGGGGCTGCTGCGGATCTGGTTCGACCACCAGGAGCGCCACCGGGCGGACGGGGCCTCCGCCGCCCGTCGCTGGTGCGGCGAGCGCTTCCTCTCGCCGGTCCGGATGCGGGAGTGGTTCGAGGTCCACCGTCAGCTGCGCGAGACGGTCCGCGAGGTCTTCGAGGTCCGGGTCCCCGACGTACGCGGCCCCGGCATGGCGGATGGTCGGTGGGGGGCGATCCATCGCTCGATCCTCGCCGGACTGGTCTCGAACCTCGGCCGGCGGACGGAGGAGCGTACCTACGAGCTCGTCAACGGCGCGGAGTTCCGCGTCCACCCCGGCTCGGGCCTCGCCCGCGGCGATGCACCGTGGGTGGTGGTCGCCGAGATCACCGAGACCACCCGCCGCTACGGCCGGGTCGCCGCGAAGGTGCGCGGTGACTGGGTCGAACGGGTCGCCCCGCACCTGGTGCGCCGCGAGTACGAGGACCCGCACTACCTGGAGGACTCCGGCCAGGTGGCCGCGTTCGAGCGCGTCCACTTCGGGCAGCTGGTGGTGGTTCCCCGGCGTCGCGTGCCCTTCGGCCCGATCGACCCGGTGGTGGCCCGGGACGTCTTCATCCAGGAGGCGCTGGTCGAGGAGAAGCTGCGCGGCCGGGCCGCGTTCCTCGCGCGCAACATCCAGCTTCGTCGACGCATCGAGGCCCTGGAGGAGCGCGGCCGCCGGCACGACCTCCTCGCACCCAGCGAGCAGCGGTTCCAGTTCTACGACCAGCGGGTGCCGGCCGAGGTGCACAGCGCCCCGAGCTTCGAGCGGTGGCGCGCGTCGGTGGAACGTCGCGACCCGACCTGCCTGGTCATGACCGAGGCGGACCTGATGCGGGATCCCGGTCGCGTGGTCGACGCCGATCAGTTCCCCGACACCCTGGACCCGGACGGCGCCGGGCTGCGCCTGGACTACCGGCACGCTCCCGGGGGGCAGGGCGACGGCGTCACCGTGGAGGTCGACCTGCCCGCCCTCGTCCAGCTCGACGTCGCCCGCCTGCACTGGCTGGTGCCCGGCCTCCTCGCGGAGAAGGTGGAGGTGCTGGTCCGCTCCCTGCCCAAGCGGGTGCGCACCCGCTTCACCCCGATCGCGACCACCGCGCAGTCGATCGCGGACAGCCTCGAGTTCGGGGCCGGGGACCTGCTGGAGGTCCTGGCGGCGCGGCTCGGTTCGGTGGGGGGGATCGAGGTGCGTCCCGACGACTTCGACCTCGAGCGCCTGCCCGCGCACCTCTCGATGGTGATCCGGGTGCTCGGTCCCGACGGCACGGAACTGGCGCGAGGCCGGGATCCACGGGCCCTCCTCGCCTCCCTCGGCGACCAGGCCGACCAGGCGTTCGATGCCCTGGTGGCACCGCTCGCCGAGGGGCTCAACGACGGGGTGGGGGATGGACTGCCGGAGGAACCGCTGCCGTGTTCGGTCTCGGTTCCCGGGGTCCGCGGCCGGCTGGAGGCCTGGGTGGCGCTCGCGCCCGAGCCCGGCGGCGGGGTAGGTCTCCACGCGGAGGAGTCGGCGGCCCGCGCGGCCCATCGGGCGGGGATCACCCGGCGGCTCGCGGAGGCCTGTGGCAGTTCGCTGTCGGGGCACCTCGACTGGCTGCTCGAGGGACGCGAGCTCGAGGCCCGCGCGACCGAAGCGGGTCTGGAGGGGGCGGTGCGTCCCCTGGTCGAGTCGCTGGTGGCGGAAGCCTGCTTCCTGCACGGCGTCGATTCCTGGGGCCTTCGGGGACGGGACCGGTTCGAGGCGTGCCTCGACGCCGGACTCGGGGACCTTTCCGAACGTGCGGAGTCGGTCCTCGACGTCCTGGAGGAGCTGGTGGCCCGCACCGCGGGATTGCGTGCCCGGTTCGCCGGGCCCTGCCCCGAGTCCTGGCGGCCGGTGGTCGAGGGGCTCCGACGTGAATTCGAGGTCCTCAGCCCGCGGCGGCTCCAGGAACGCCCGTGGGCGCGGCTGGCGCGCACCCCCCGGCTGCTCGAGGTCCTCGCACTCCGACTTGATCGCATCGAGGAGAAGGGCGTGGAGCGTGAACTCCGGGACCGGGAGGTGCTCGCCCCGTGGCGGGCACGCCTCGGTCGCGCGCGAGACTGCCTCGCGGGGACGCCGGTGCTCGAAGCCTACGAGCTCCAGCTGGAGGTGTTCGGCACCCACCAGGTCGCCCCCTCGCTCGCCCCCGCGGGGGCGGGCAGCCTGCGTCGACTGGGGGCGGCGTGGAACGCGGTCTGCGCCGAGGATCCCCGGCTCGAGCCGGTGCGCTGAGGGCTTCGCGCCCGGTCCCGCGCCCTCAGGCGCCGGCCCGGTCCGCCAGCGCCCGGGCCCGCTCGAGCAGCCACCCCGACGGCGGCACCTCCCACGGCCGGAACTTCTCGATGGTGCCCTGTTCCTCGCTGTAGAGGAGCGCCCGATTGAACCCCAGCCGGCTGGCCGCGGGGGAGTCGATCAGGGTGCTCGAGTCCGTCGCGCTGACCTGGAAGAGCACCCGCTGGTCGAACTCCCCGATTCCCTGGCGGTCGAGCACGCGCTGCAGCGAGGCGATGGTGTCGCACCAGGTGATGACGTGCACCCCGTGGATCGGACCCTCGCGGATGAGGGTCGCCAGCACCTTGTCGGGGGTGGGGGGGGTGTCCTCGTCCATCCCGAACCCGAAGTCGTTCTCGTTGCGACGGAGGTTCCGGTAGCGCTGCAGGCCGTGGATCAGCAGGATCCTCGCGGGGGCGTCGGTGGCGCCGGACTCGAGGCGCTCCCCGAGCTCCCGGCCGAGTGCGAGGATCGCCTCGTCGGTCTCGTGGTAGCCCGGCTGGTGGCAGGCATGAGGCAGGGCGTCCGCGAGGGCCCGCAGTCGGCCGTGGTAGGGATCGTCGGCGGGGGTGCCGTCGAGGATGGTGAACGCCACGCCGTCCGGGGGGTACTGCGCGGCGATCGAGAGCAGCGACGCCATGCCGAGCGCGATCGCGGACTCGGCCTGCTGTCCGATGACCATCAGGTTGGCCGCGGTCTGCCGCCGGAATCGCGCGCCGGTGGGGTCCTTGATCGCCACCGCCTCCCCGAGCCACGCGACGGGGGCGATCACGCCGTCGGCCGGCGGGGCCTCGATCGCCCCCTGCAGGAGTCGGTTGTCCTCAAGGTCCGCGGGCTTCGATCCCTCGAAGACGATCGTCCGGGACGGTCGGTCCGCCGCGGCGGCCCGTTCCGCGACCCGGACCAGGCAGTCCTCCCTGGTCCGGTCGTCGAGCCAGCAGACCTGGAAGGGGCTGTTGCCCTCGATCAGTCCGCTCTGGTCGTTGTAGATCGCCTCCCCGGGACGGGTCAGCAGCCTCGCCGCGGAGTTGTCGTCGGAGAGGATCACCTGGGAATCGGTCTCCGAGCACTGCAGGGCGATCCGCACGCCCATCTGGCCCATGGTGCTGCGGGCGAGTGAGTAGGCGCCGGCGAGCGTCTGCGAACCCAGCACCACGTGCATGCCGAACGCGCGACCCTGGCGGACCAGGCGGTCCAGGAGCATCGAGGCGTCCTGGGAGAGCTTGTCGTCCTCGACGAAGAGCTCCTGGAACTCGTCGATGATCAACAGCACCCGCGGCATCGGGTCCCCGGGTCGTTCCGCCCGATAGCCGGCGAGGTCCTGCACCCCCGCGTCGCGATAGAGGTCACCGCGACGCTTGAGTTCCTCGTCGAGCCCCTGCAGCACGCTCACCCCGAACTCCCGGTCGCTCTCCACCGCCACCGCCCGGGCGTGGGGCAGCTGGTGGTTGGCGTACACCTTGAACTCCACCCCCTTCTTGAAGTCGACCAGCCAGAACTCGACCTCGTCCGGTCCGTACCAGCAGGCGAGGTTCGTGACCAGCGCGTGCAGCAGGGTGGACTTGCCGGATCCGGTCTTGCCCGCGATCAGCGCATGCTGGGCGGTCCCCACCCCGAGGCAGAGCTGCTGGAGCTTGGTCGCCCCGCTGCGCCCGAGGCTGATCTCGAGCTGCCGGGTGCTGGAGGCGCTCCAGTACTGCTCGGGGGTCGGGGCGATCATCGAGAAGGGGACCTCGACCCGGTCCGCCAGCACCGCGGCCTCCCCGACCCGGTTCGCGACCCGGGTGATGAGTTCTTCCGGTGGCGAGGCGTCCGGGGCCAGCGCCAGGTGCTCGAGGCGGGGGTCCTCGACCGCCCAGTCCCCGCCGCGTCCTCGAACGTGCACCGCGTTGGCGGTCAGGGTCGCGACGTCGACCGCCTCCGGCAGTTCCCGCCGGGTGTCGTGCAGGAGGATGACGTGGACCCCGCATCGGGGTCCGCTGGTGGCGATCGACGCCAGTCGCTTGGCCGCCGCCTCGGTGAAGTTCGCGGGGAAGTCGTTGACCACCAGGAACCGCAGGGGCTCCGCGATCTCCCCGGCGGCCCGGTTGTAGTCGATGATCGACTCGAACTCGTTGCGCAGGTACTTCTGGATCACCACCTCCATGTGCTCGGTGATGTCCAGCAGCCGCTGCTCGATGTGCCGGGTCTCGGTCCAGATCCGGTCCGAGATCAGCTTCTCGTCGTGGTCCGCGAGGTGCATGAAGCCCGCGAACGCCTCGCCGAGTCCCACCGGGTCGATGATCGTCAGTTGCATCTTTCCCGGTGGCATGGTCGCGATCAGGCGCAGCATCAGCGCGCGGACCATTCCGGTGCCCGCGGCGTGGGCCTCGGCATCGCAGTCGATGAACAGGGAGGCATGGTTCGGGTAGCCGAGGACCGCGGGGAGCTCGAGCCGCTCGGGCAGGGCGACCGCGAAGCGCTCCTCCGGGGGAGCGCCCCCGGTGATCAGTGATCGGTCGAGGGTCAGGCTGCCGAAGCGCAGCAGCCCGGGCAGTTCGGTGGACGGCGACCAGTCATCCCACGCCGGCTCCATGAAGCCGGGGTGAAGGCGTTCGCTCGCCCGGGTGATCGTCCCGAACACCTCCGCGGATCGGTCCACCGCCTCCCGCCAGGTGCGTGCCAGCGCGACCTGCGTCGCTCGGTCCGTCTCCTCGATCTCGCGCACGCGGTCCGCATGGCGTCGATCCTCGGCCTCGGTCTCCGCGAGGTGATCGGCCTCCTGCCGGCTCCGCTCCCCGGTCCACCACGATTCGATCCCGGCGAGGTTGCCCGCGGTCTCGCGTTCAAGCTCCGAGCGTTGTCCGGGCACGCCCTGCTCGAGGGCCTCCAGCTGGTTCCTTGATTCACGGCGTGCCTGCTCGATGAGCGGCGGGTACTTGGTGTTGGCCCGCTCGATCTCGTGGTCGCGGGTCATGAGGTTGGTGCGTTCCTGCTGGGCACGGGTCTCGCGCGCCTGGTCCACCAGCCGTTCATGGAGCAGGTCGAGCCGGGCCTGCATCGACTCCAGCGGCTTCCAGCAGGCCTTGACCTGGGTTCGGGCGAACAGCCAGCCCACCGCGAGGACCAGGAAGCCGATCCCGAAGCCGATCGCCCCCGCACTGGTGATCTGGGCGCCGGTGGGGGCCGCCCCCGGGGTGGTGAGGAAGCTCGATCCCGCCCCGGCGCCACTGACCACCACCAGCAGCAGGATCGGGAGTGCGCCGCGATAGATTCGCGCGAAGCGGAGGCCCTTCAGGGCGGAGAGCGTCGCCACGCCCTGCCGGGAGGCGTCCGCGAGCGCGGTGGTGGGGTCCGCCTCGCAGGCGGCGAGTTCCCCCTCGGGCACCCGGTCGATCGTGCTGGGTCGCTGGCGATACCGGATCACCTCGGTGCGGGAGAGCCGGAGGAGTTCCTCGAGTTCCATCTTCCTGGTCTCGACCCCCTCCCGGAATTCCTCGAAGTCGATGCGTGGCTTGTTCTCGTTGGCCTCGAAGACCGCTTCCGCCAGCCAGCACGCCTCCTCCATCCGCGCCTTGAGGTTCCGGGTGGTCTTCTTCCCGTGGTCGACGATCTCCCGTCGTCCTCGCAACGTGGAGTCCTCGAAGGATCGGGACGCCGCGGTCGCCCGGGCCTCCTCCTCGCGGAGCCTCTGCTGGTGCTCCGCCTCCAGTTCCGCCATCCGCCCCTCCGCGGACTGCCTGATCCGGTTGCCGTTCTTGAGGTGTCGATCGGTCTCCTCCGCGAGGTCCGCCTCCCGCTGGTCGACCGTCATGCGGTTGCTGCGCTCGCGCTCCCCGGCCGCCCTCGCGATCCGGTCGACCCCCTCCGCCAGGGCCTCCGGGGGATCACCCGGGTCGTCGCGGTCGGGTTGTGACTCGGCATCGGCCATGGGGTGCGGAACAGCCAATCATCGGGGGTGGGTCACTGGTGATCTTCGGAGCAGTCCTTGCGTATGGCGATCATAACCTCGGTCATGGTCTCCATCGCCTTGATCGCGGTACGAACCTCGCGCTCGAAGGGGGCGATGTAGTCCGCCTCGATCGACTCGCTCGCGGCGTCCTTCCAGCCCTCCCGGGTCTGGTCCCAGCGGATCCGGAGGTCCCGGATCGCGGTGGAGAGCTTGACCTTCGATCCTGCGACGCTCACGAGCCACCCCCGTCCACGGCCGGGTCGCGGTCGGGGCCGTCCTCGTCACCATCCTCCTGCTCGTCATCCGTGTCCGCCGACGGATCGGTCCCACGCCTCGCCACGGAGTCCGGGGACTCGCGAGCGAGCAGCTCGCCGAGGTCCGCCTGGGTGCCGCTTCGTTCGCTGACGTAGGCCTCGAGCTCGAGCAGCATCCGGTCCAGGCGGGCCACCGCCGCGGGGACCTGTCGTTCCGCGATCGTCCCGAGGCCCGAGGTCTGGCCCTTGAAGAGCGCGTACTCGCGCTCGAGCCGGTTCCTCCACTTGCGGGTGACCTCGAGCTTGCGCTGGGCGGATTCCAGCGCCCGGACCGCCCGGTCCAGCTGCTTCTTCTCGTCGACCACCGAGGGTCGACCGTCCTTCTCCGAGCCCTGCATCTGCTTGCGGTAGAGTTCGCTCCTGGCCATCGTGACCAGGTCCTGGCGCTTGCGGATCTGGACCCGCCAGTGCTGGATGACCTCGCCCTCCAGCCAGTTGATGGTGCGGCCGATCTCGCTCTCCGCCTCCATCGAGGCCGAACGCAGGGAGTCGCCGAACCCCACCAGCACCGTCTTGAAGTGCTCGATCGTGCGCAGGTCGAGGATGCGTGCGTTGCCTGGGTCGCTCATCGTTGCTGGAGGTAGTCCTCGAGACGCTGCGCCTTGCGGAGGAGGAAGGGGATCTGGGTCTCCGAGACCTTCAGGAAGCGCTTGAGCACCTTGGTGGTCTGGTCGAACTCCTCGGCGAACTTCGCGTGCTCCTGGTCCCGCCACGTGGTCTCCAGGGCCCCGAACCTGGCCTGGAGCGCGGCCATCTGGCCCTGGATCTCGGTGTTGAACTTCTTGAGGTCCGCCGCGAAACGTCGCAGCTCGCCGGGATCCGCCACTGCCTTTGCCATGACCAGTTCTCCGTGTCCGATTCGATGTCGGTTCCCCTTCAGTGTAGTCTTGTGGGCGGGATCGGGGCCGGGCCCACCCGGACGGCCCCCCCGGAGCGCAGGCGTGTCCTATCGGAACTACATCGGAGGCCACTGGGTCGAGTCGGACGACGGTGCGACCCTGGTGGTGCGTGATCCGGCCGACGACACCGTGGTGGGGGAGGTCCCGCTCTGTGGCGCCGCGGAGACCCGCCGCGCGATCGCGGCCGCCGCCGCGTCGCTTCCAGGCCTCCAGGCCACCGAACCCGCGACCCGCGCGGAGCGCGTCAGCGTCCTGTCGCGATTGATGGACGAGCGTCGGGTCGAGCTGGCCGCGCTGCTCACCCGGGAACAGGGCAAGCCCCTCGCC
>PKCS01000012.1 GCA_002862305.1 Phycisphaerae bacterium
GCGGGCGCGGGATCGGCCGACAGGCCGAGGACGAGCGGGAACGCCGCGAGGTGCCGGATGGATGGTCGCATGGCCGTGTTCTCCATCCTCACGGTAGGGTAGCCGCCGGCACGGCTCAATCGGGAACCGCTAGAGTGCCGATGAATCAGTCCAGCCCGGGAAGGGCGGAAAGCGAGTGACGATGGCAGAGGCGCCCGAAGCCGCCGGTGGGGCCGGCAGGTACTGGATCTTCAACACCGTGGGGTGCACCCTGGTCGCGGTGCTGTCGATCGTCGGCCTGCTGACGCTCGGGCACGGCGAGACGCAGGAGGAGGACACCCCGGGGGAGCTTCCGATCACCACCCTGGAACTCGATGCCAGCGGGGAACCCCTGCAGCCGGAACCGACCCCCGAGGCCGAGAACCTGGAGGTCGAGGAGGAGGCGGTCCCGCCGAACCTCTGGCAGCTGGGCACGGTGCCCTTCGTCCTGATGCTCCTGTCGATCGCGGTGCTGCCGCTGATCCCCCGCACCGAGCACTGGTGGCACGTGAACCGGCACAAGCTCTTCATCGGGCTGATCCTCTCGGGGCTGACCCTCCTCTACTACCTCACCTGCGTGAGTCCGGTGTCCGCGCTCATCGCCATCGAGCACGCGATCCCGGGGGAATACGTCCCGTTCATGGTCCTGCTGTTCTCGCTGTACGTGATCAGCGGGGGGATCAACATCAGCGGCGACCTGCGCCCCACCCCCCTCACCAACACCACCTTCCTGGCCATCGGCACCCTCATCGCGAGCTTCGTCGGCACCACCGGGGCCAGCATGCTCCTGATCAGGCCGGTGCTCCAGACCAACGCCCGGCGCACCTGGCGGGTGCACACCGTGATCTTCTTCATCTTCCTGGTCAGCAACGTGGGCGGCTCCCTGCTGCCGATCGGCGACCCCCCCCTGTTCCTCGGCTACCTGAAGGGCGTGCCGTTCCTCTGGACGCTCAACCTCTTCCTTGAATGGCTGGTGCTCTCCTCGATCCTGCTGGTCGTCTACTTCGTGTGGGACACCATCCTGTATCGCCGCGAGGACCCCGCGAACGTGAGCCTCGGCGAGGGGCCCCGCAAGCCCGTCCGGGTCACGGGGTTGATCAACTTCCCGCTGCTGGCGGGGGTGGTGCTCTGCGTCGCGCTGCTCGATCCGTCCAAGACCCTGCCCGGCACCGACTACCGGCCGTTCATGTTCCTGCGGGAGATGCTGATGCTGGGGCTGGCGGGCCTGAGCCTGGTGGTCACCCGCTCGGGGATCCGGGAGACCAACCGCTTCAACTACTTCGCGATCATCGAGGTGGCGGTGATCTTCATCGGGATCTTCATCACCATGCAGGTCCCCCTGGAGGTGCTCAAGCTGAAGGGGGCCGAGCTCGGCCTCAACGAGCCCTGGCACTACTTCTGGATCACCGGCATCCTCTCGAGCTTCCTCGACAACGCCCCCACCTACCTGGTCTTCTTCCAGACCGCGGAAGCGGTCACGGTGGAGGCGGGACCGGGGGTGATGATGCTCCAGGGCGGGGAGTTCATCCGGGAGGACCTGCTGGTGGCGATCAGCCTCGGCGCGGTCTTCATGGGCGCGAACACCTACATCGGCAACGGGCCGAACTTCATGGTGAAGTCGATCGCCGAGCAGGAGGGCGTCCGGATGCCGAGCTTCTTCGGGTACATGCTCTACAGCGGGCTGATCCTCATCCCGATCTTCGTCCTGGTGACGGTGATCTTCCTGTGACCTCCTGAGCGCCCCCCGGGCACCGACCAGGCTCCAACCATGCGACGACCGCGCACCAGGTGGTGCGCGGTCGCGTGGGTTCCCCTCGTTGCCTTCCGCCCCGGGGCTCCGATCAGTCGATCGAGAGCTTGCGGGGGGTCTTGAGGTCGGGCTTCGCGACCGTGATGGTCAGGACGCCGTTGTCGAGCGACGCGTTGACGTTCTCGTCGTCGACGTCGACCGGGAGCCGGATGCTCCTCGAGGCGGCGACCTGGGCGCGCTCCTTCCTGAGCACGGTCACGCCCTCGGTCCCGGGATTCGGGCACTCGCAGGCCCCGGGATCGACCGGTTCGCTCTGGCAGCACGTGCTGGTGCTGATGGTGAGCACCCCGCCCTCCAGCTCGAGGTCGATCTGGTCCTTCACGAGCCCCGGCACGGACGCGGTGATCTCGTACTTGTCGGACATCTCGACGATGTCGAGGGGAAGGCTGCTGGGCATGGCCGATCCGGCGAAGCCGTCGGCGAAGGTGTTGAACATCTCCCGCACGGGGGAGAGGGTTGTGTTTGTTTTCATGAGTTGAAGCATTGGTGAATCCTCCAGTTTCCGTTCCCGGGTCCGTCGCTCGGACGTGGCCGGGGAACACCATCGGTACGGGGGAGTTCACGAGTGGTGCGGGAAAATCAGGGGAATTCCGCACGGGGATCGACTGCCGAAAAGGCAGGTCCGCGGCTCAGCGACGGGTCCGGGCGTGGCAGGCGGTGCAGGTGGTGTCCAGCCGCTCCAGGGCGGCGGGGGTGACGCCCTCCTCCAGCGACCGGAGCGCGGCGATCGCGTCCGCGAGCGCGTCGGGCGGCATGGTGTGGCGATCCGCACCGGGGTGGAGCCCGGGCCGGCCCAGCTCGCGGAACAGCTGCTCCATCAGCAGGCGTTCGCGCTGGGGATCGGGCGAGGACTCCAGTCGGTCGCGCGCGTCGTCGATCCGGACCATGACCTCCGCGAGCCCCCCCGCCTCGATCCATTCCGGGAGGCGGGGTGGGGTGGACGGGGTCCCGGGCGGGCGGAATCCACGGACCGCGCTCCACAACCCCTCGTAGCGGGGATCGGTCCCGCAGCGGGCGAGCAGCCCGGTCGCGACGTCGGGCTCGACCCCGCTCGAGAGCATCCAGAGGATCGCGGCGACCGCGGGGCCGCGGTGCCGACCCTGGTGGCAGTGCACGTAGACGGGACCGGATTCCTCCGCGAGCAGCGCGACGAGGGCCTGGATCCGTTGCTCCGGCACGCCGTCGTAGCCGATCGGGAGGTGGACGACCCGAAGGCCCGCGCGACGGGCCTCCTCGACCAGCGGCCGTCGGGCGTCGACGCTGAGCAGGACCTCCACGCCGAGCCGGCCCAGGTGCTCGATGCCCTCCGCGGAGGGGTCGGACCCGGTGATGAGCCGCTCGTCGATGCGCACCACCCGTTCGATGCCCGGGACCACCAGCGAGGCGGGTGCGGGGCCACCCGGCCCGGGCCCGGCGGGGGCGGTCGGGAGGCGGGGCGCCTCGACCGGCCCGGGGTCGCGGTCGGCGTCGCGGTCGGGGACGGGGACGGGATCGCCGAGTCCGGCGAGCAGCAGTCCCGCGGCGAGGATCCCCCCCGCCACCAGCAGGCCCCCGCGATGCGTCCGGGCCGCGGTCACTCGGTCGACTCCTCGTCGTCGTCCTTCATCATCGCGTAGATGATCGACTGCACGACCACCGATTCGCCGAGCAGGCGACCGGCCCGCTCGCTGGCGTGCGAGAGGCTGCGGAAGCGCCCGCGGTCGACCTCGCGCTCGAAGTCGTTGAGGGAGTTCTCGATCGCGACCATCATCGAGGCGATCACCGACCATTCGTAGCGGGTCTGCGGCCAGAAGTCGCTGGTCTGGGCGTACTGCACCGGGACCGCGACCTTCCATCCGTCGCCGGTCTCCACCATGGCGAGCAGTCCGCCCAGGACCGGCTCGTCGTCGAAGAGCACCGCCGCGGTCCCGTCGTACATGTCCTCCACCACGATCCGGTCCTTCTGCTCGCGGAGCACCCGGAAGGGATCCGAGAGGATCCTCCCGAACCAGTCCCCGAACCCGTCGCCCCCGAAGCGGATCGTGACCTCCCCGAGCTCCTCGTTCACGTCCTCGGGGAACTGCCGCTGCAGCTCGAGGGCGACCCGCCAGAGCTGGGCGAGCATCTCGCCGAGCTTCGCCCGGACCTCCTCGACCGCGCTGGCCTCGGTGACCCCGTCCTCGAAGACGATGTCCCGGGGTTCGAGGTAGATCAGCTCGGTGAGCCGCTCCGGACGTCCGTCCTCGATCATCTCCTGCATGGAGTCGAGCGCCCGCTGGGGCGTGGAGGTGTCGTACTCCGGACCCTCGCACCCCCCGAGCAGTGCCACCGCGAGCAGCGCCGCGATCGGACTCGGGCCCGGGCTGGGAACTGTCCACATCATGCCAACAGCATAGAAGGCGGTCCGGTCCGCCGCAGCCCGGCTCGACTAGAATGAGGTGATGTTTCTCGTCGTGAACGGACAACGCCAGGAGTTCCCGGATCGGATCACGGTCGCCGAACTCGTCCAGGCCGCGGGCCTCGAGGGCCGACCCTGCGCGGTCGAGCGGAACCGGGAGGTGGTCGCGAAGGCGGACCACGGGACCACCCACCTCGAGGAGGGTGACCACCTGGAGCTGGTGACGCTGGTCGGCGGCGGCTGACGAGGACCCCCACCCCACCCCCGGAGCAAGCGCACCATGGACCACACCACCCAGACCACCCAGGCCGGATCGACCGGGATCCCCCCGCTCCGCATCGGAACCCACCTGCTGCAGAGCCGACTGGTGGTCGGCACCGGGAAGTACCGGGACTACGAGGTGATGCAGGAGGCGATCGACGCCAGCGGCGCGGACTGCGTGACCGTGGCGGTGCGACGCGAACGGCTGGTCGACGCGGAGGGCCGCTCGCTGCTGGACTTCCTCGACACCGACCGGATCACGGTCCTGCCGAACACCGCGGGCTGCTTCACCGCGGAGGACGCGGTGCGGGTCTCGAGACTCGGCCGTGAACTGCTCGAGCAACTCGGGAACCCCGGACGCGACTGGGTGAAGCTCGAGGTGCTCGGCGACAAGACCACCCTCCTGCCCGATCCGGTGGGCACCCTCGAGGCGTGCCGCGAGCTGGTGGCCGACGGCTTCCAGGTCCTCTGCTACGCCTCGGACGACCCCCGCCTCGCGGTGGCCCTGCGCGATGCGGGCGCGGCGAGCGTGATGCCCGCGGGCAGTCCCATCGGGACCGGCCGAGGGATCAACAACCCGCATTCGATCGCCCTGCTGCTGGAGCTGCTCAAGGACCCCGCCCAGGGCGGCGACCCCGCCTACCCGGTCATCGTCGACGCGGGGGTCGGGACCCCCAGCGACGTCACCATCGCGATGGAGCTCGGGGCGGACGGGGTGCTGCTGAACACCGGGATCGCGCACGCGGGGGATCCGGTCCGGATGGCCCACGCGATGCGGCTCGCCCTGGAGTCCGGCTACCACGGGGCCCGCAGCGAGCGGATCGGCATGCGACGCTACGCGAGCGCGAGCAGTCCCTTCGACGGGGTGATCTCGACCATCCCCGGCGAGTGAACGGATCGCGCGCCCGGGGGACCGCGGTCAGTGCGACTCGCGCCGTCCGAGCAGGGGCGCCAGCTCCTGGAGGGCGACCTCGAGGGTCGAGGGATCCGGGGCCTCCAGGTTCAGTCGGAGCAGCGGCTCGGTGTTGCTGGCGCGGATGTTCGCCCACCAGCGGCCGGTGTCGATGCTGAGCCCGTCCATCTCCGAGAGCTGCGCGTCCTCGTGGTGCTCGCGCAGCTCCTCGAGGGTCGCCTCGATGTCGTCGTTGACGAAGTTCAGCTCCCCGGACTGGGCGTACTTCCGCAGGGGCTCGATCGCCTCGGAGACCGTCCCCGGCAGCCGCGCGATGCCCGCGAGCACCGAGCACAACGCGCGGGCCGCGTTGTCCGCGTCGAACATGTCCTGGTAGTAGAAGTGGCCGGAGAGCTCGCCCCCGAAGACCGCCGCGTTCGAGTGCATCGCCTGCTTCATGAAGATGTGGCCCACCCGCGCGGGGATCGGTCGCCCCCCCGCGGCCTCGATGGTCTCGGGCAGGACCCGGCTGGAACGCAGGTCGTAGACCACGCCCGCATCGCGTCGGCCCTTCAGCATGCCCGGGGCCAGCCAGGCGGTCAGCAGGTCGCCCCCCACGGTGGTGCCGCGTTCGTCGACCAGCACGCAGCGATCCGCGTCACCGTCGAAGCAGATCCCCGCATCCGCCTTGCGACGGACCACCGCCTTCTGGAGCTGCTGCAGGTTGGACTCCACCAGGGGGTTCGGGTCGTGGGCGAACTCCCCCTTCTGGTGCTCGAAGTTCAGGCGGACCAGCTCGAGGCCCTCGAGGTCCCCGAACACCCGGGGGACCATCGCACCCGCGGAGCCGTTGGAGGCGTCGATCACCAGGCGCACCGGCGAGCGGCGGTGGGCGGGGATCCCTCCCGGGAGCTCCTGCTCGAGGAGACCGAGCAGGCGGTCGCGATAGGGCGTCCAGAGATCCCGCTCCTCGATCAGGCCCTCCCCGGCATGGGGGGCGTCCGGGTCCGCGACGGCCGCTCGTTCCCGGATCTCCTCCAGTCCGGAACCGGTGCCGATCGGACGACCGCCACGGCGCGAGAACTTGAATCCGTTGTACTCGAGGGGATTGTGGCTCGCGGTGACCTGCACCCCGCCACCGCAGCCGAGGTAGTTGACCGCGAAGGTGATCATCGGCGAATCGACGATCCCCAGGTCGATGACCGAGGCCCCGCGGGCGCGCAGGCCGTCGGTGAGCGCGTCCCGGAGCTCCGGGGAGGTGGGACGGGGGTCGCGACCCACCACGATCGTCTCGGACATCGGATCGAGGTGGCCGGTGTCCCGACCCTCCTCGAGCAGGAGGTCGGCGGTGCCGTGCCCGATCTGCCAGGCGATCCGGGGGGTGAGCGGCTTGGGAACCTTGGCCCGAACGTCGTACGCCTTGAATACCTTGCCCAGCATGGGGGGTCCTTCTCGTGGGTGGGGGGCAGGCCCGGGGGGGCCGGGGGGTGATGCCGATAACCGAGGCGAGGCGGGGATCCGGGGAGTCCGCCCCGGCCACGGTCCCGGTCAGGGATCGTAGCTGGTGGATCGGGGTTCTTTCGGATATCCTCCACCGTTCGCTCCGGAATGCCTCAATTTCGGATCCGCGGGCCGTGGTTGCGGACCACCGCCCGATGTCACGGTCGTCGAATGGTTCGTCGACCCCGCCCCGGCCGCCCGCCCGACCGCGGAAGGCCACCGGAAGCGCCCTCGTGGTGCTCGGCCCCCCCCGGGGGTCCGCAGCCGAGTCACCGGTGTCGCTGCATCACAATCGAAACGGGACACGCGATGTCACTCGTCAAGGAACTCATCGAAGCCGGCATCCACTTCGGCCAGCGCCGGAGCAACTGGAACCCCAAGATGGCCCCCTACATCCACGGGGTGCGCGGGGGGATCCACATCATCGACATCAAGGAGACGGTCAAGGGACTGCTTCTCGCCAAGAAGTACCTCGGCAAGATCGCGGCCGACGGCAAGGACATCGTCTTCGTCGGCACCAAGCGACAGGCCCGGGCGACGATCGAGGAGCAGTGCGCGGAAGCGAAGCTCCCCTACGTGACCGAGCGCTGGCTGGGCGGCACCCTGACCAACTTCCGCACCATCCGCGAGCGGCTCAAGAGGCTCGTGGAGCTCGAGGGACTGGTCGAGAGCGGGGAGATCAAGACCTACTCGAAGAAGATGGAATCGCAGCTGATGCGCGAGATGCGGAAGATCTACCGCAACCTCAACGGCATCCGCGACATGTCCAAGCTGCCGGGGGCGCTGATCGCGATCGACGTGAACCGCGAGACCAACGCCCTCCGCGAGGCGCGCAACCTGGGCATCCCGACCATCTGCCTGCTGGACACCGACGGGGACCCCGACCTGGTGGACATCCCGGTCCCGGGCAACGACGACTCGATGCGTTCGATCGCGATCTTCGTCCGGGAGATGTGCGCCGCGATCGAGGACGGCCGCAAGCGTGGCGCGGTGCACCAGCAGGGCGCCGACGAGGCCCCCGCCGAGGAGGGCGGACAGCCCCGACGGCGCTCCCGGCGCTCCCAGTTCCGGGCGGAGGAGCCCCCGGCGGCCCCGGCCGCGGAGGACGCCCCCCCCGCCGCCGATCCCGAATCAGCGCCCACCGCGCCCGAGGTGCCCGCGGCCAGCGACGGCTGAACCGGGCGACCGACCCCGCACCCCGAACCGACCGCCCGGGACCACCCCCCGGGCACGAGCACACCCCTGACACGAACCGCTGGACCCACGGGCCAGCCGATGGAGCAAGCAAGACAATGTCGACCGCCAATATCAGCGCCAAGGACGTGATGGCCCTCCGGCAGAAGACCGGACTGGGCATGATGGACTGCAAGAAGGCACTCGTCGAGGCCGAGGGCGACCTCGCCGCGGCGGAGACCGCGCTTCGAGCCAAGCTCAAGGGCAAGATGGACGAGCGCACCGACCGCGCCGCCGGCGAGGGATGCATCGCCATCCAGGAGGGCGGCGAACGGGCCGCGATCCTCGAGGTCCGGGCCGAGACCGACTTCACCGCCCGCAACGAGATGTTCGTCAAGATGGCCAACGACGCCGCCACCATGGCCCTGGAGCAGGCGCCCGGCGAGGTCGAGTTCACCCAGCCCATGACCGACGCCCTGGACAACGTCCGCATCACCACCGGGGAGAACATCTCCTTCGCGCGTGGCACGGTGGTCGCGGGCAGCCACTTCGGCCGCTACGTCCACCACGACGGCAAGCTCGGGGTCCTGGTGGTCTTCGACGGCGACCCCACCCCGGAGGTCGCGCTCGGCATCGCCCAGCACGTGGCCGCCCACGTCCCGACCCCGATGGCGGTCGACGAGACCGGCGTCCCCCCCCACCTCATCGAGGCCCGGCGCAACGAGGCGGTCCAGGAGGCCCGCGACCTCGGCAAGCCCGACGAGATCGCGGCGAAGATCGCCGAGGGCAAGATGCGCAAGTTCTTCGAGGAGGTCACCCTGGTCGGACAGAAGTACGTCCGGGACGACTCCATGCAGGTCGGTTCGATCCTGCCCGACGGCGTCAAGGTGACCCACTTCATCCGGATGCGGGTCGGCGAGGGTGACTCGAGCGAGTGACCCCCGGCGGCGGTCGATCATCGACCGATGAACCGGTGAACCGATGAATGATGGACCCCCCCGGCCTCGGTCGGGGGGGTTCGTTCATCCGGAGCCGGCGTCTTCCGGGCCCCCCGTGCCGCCCGGGGCCCACGAGGGCCGGCGCAGCGCGTGGATGAGGAACGGCAGCACGGTGAAGAACGCGAAGCCGACCAGGACCACCAGCACGTAGGACGTGCGCTGGTCGGGCTTGACGAGGTCCGGGGGCAGGAACCCGAAGGCGATCGCGATGAGTCCCGCGACGGAGCCCAGCGCGGCCAGCAGCCAGATCCCGAGGTTCCCGAAGGGGACGCGGTACCGGCGAGGCACCGCGGGATGGGTGTAGCGCAGTCGGACCGCGGCCGCGAACATCAGCAGGTACATCACGATGTAGAGGAGGGTGGGCACCACGTTGGTCAGCCAGAAGGCGACCTGGACGTCGCCGATGAACAGGAAGATCGAGGAGATCAGGGTGACGATGCACCCCTGCATGAGCAGGATCGGCTGCTGGGCGGCGAAGCGGTTCTCCCGCTGCCAGATCGGGGCGAGGGCCCCGTCGCGACCCGCCACCAGGAGGCCCCGGGTGGGCGCGGGGATCCAGTTGTTGACCTCCCCGAGCATGCCGAGGGCGATGATCAGTCCCGCCACCGGCACCAGCCCCCCGATCCCGTTGGAGTCCAGGAGGATGGTGATCGCCTGCATGATCCCCGCATCCAGGTTGAGCTGCTCCTGGGGGACCACGATCGCGATCGCGAGGCTGATCAGGGTCACCAGCACCAGGGCGATGGCGGCGGAGGAGATGATCGCCACCGGATAGTCCCGCCGGGGGTTCCTGGCGGAGGCGGCGTTGGACGCGGAGGCCTCGATCCCCGCGAAGGTCAGGAACGCCCCCACGATGAAGGTCAGCTTGTCGGTCTCGCCGAAGTCCGGGACGAGGGTGTCCCAGCTGAAGGTGATCTGGGCGGGGTTGCCGCGGTTCACGAACAGCAGGGCGAGGCCGAACAGGAAGATGATCGGCAGGATGCGGCCGAAGACGGTGCAGATGATCGCCACCCAGCTGCTGGTGCGCATCCCGAAGAGGTTGCCGATGGTCAGCGCCCAGAAGAGTCCGTTGATCGAGAGAAAGATGAACCAGGGATCCTTGTTGAGCCCGGGGGCGAACCCGTAGGTGGCCACCACCACCATCACGGTGAGGATCGAGGGGAACCAGATCACGTTCTCGATCCACTGCTGCCAGACCGCGACGAACCCGAGGCGCTCGCCGAACGCGGTCTTCACCCACACGTAGACCCCCCCGTCCTCGGGCCAGCCGGTGGCCAGCTCGGCGGAGATCAGCGCGGAGGGAAGCAGGAAGACCACCGCGACCAGCCCGTAGATGAAGATCAGGGAGAACCCGTACTCGGCCATCGAGGGGGCCCCGTGCACGCTGGTGATGATGCCGGTGGTGATCATCACCAGGGCGAACACCGTGAGGGTCTTCTTGGGACGGCTGGGCTCGAGCATGGCTCGGGGGATCTCCGGGGACGGGACGGGCGGGGCCTCGGCCGCCGCCGGGAGGCCGGGGTGCGCGGCCAGCCTAGCATCGAGCGGGAGGGCGAGGGCCGGGTGCACCGGACCGGTGCGGGGATTGACGGCTTTGCGGCGATTTTGGCCGGGGACGCCCACAAGCGGTGAGTTCGCGTGCAGAATGGACCGGGCGTCGACCGATGGAATCATGGCGACGATCCGGCCCCGAGGAGGACCCCGATGCACGCGACTACCACCCTTGCCACCCGCCACTTACGAGGCGCGGGCGTACTGGTCGCCCTGTTCGTGGTCGCGCTGGCCGGCCTTCCGGTGGACGCCGCGGCGGGGTCGCAGCTCGAGGAGCGGATCCGTTCCGCGATCGACCGGGCGGGGCTGCGCAGCAGTCCGGTCGCGGTCAGCGTCCGCGACGTGGCGAGCGGCCGCGAACTGGTGGAGATCAGCGACCGGACGCCGATGCTTCCCGCGAGCAACATGAAGCTCTACACCAGCGCCGCGGCCCTCCAGGTGCTCGGGCCCGACCACCACTTCCACAGCTCGGTGGTCCTCGACGGCGACCGGCTCTGGGTGATCGGGGGCGGCGACCCCGGGCTGGGGGATCCGATCCTGCTCGAGGAGGCGGGATGGACCGGGACCGACGGCACCGCCCGGAGCGGCCAGGGCGTCGAGGCGCTGCTCTCGGAGATCGCCCGGGCGATCCAGGACAGCCTCGCGACCCGGGACGGGACGGACCCGGTGATCCGGGAGATCGTGGTCGACGACCGGGTCTTCGACCGCGAGCACGTGCACCCGGACTGGCCCCGGGACCAGCTGGACAAGCGCTACTGCGCGGAGGTGGCGGGGGTCAACTTCGGACTGAACGTGCTGCACCTCGAGCTCGGGCCCGACGCCCGGGGCAAGCCGATGATCACCCGGATGGTCCCCCGCATGCCCTGGGTGGTCCCCGGCGAGGAACTCTCGACCTCCCCCGGCCGCAACACCGCGATCGGGGTGCGCCGGTCGCCGGGACGCAACGACCTGGTGATCTACGGCAACGTCACCGAGCCGGTCTCCGCGGACGTGACCCTCTCCAGCATGCCGATGAACTTCGCCCGGCTGCTCGCGGATCGACTCGAGGCCCGGGGGATCGCGGTCGGCGGCTGCCGGGTCGTGGACCTCGAGGAGGCCGCGCCGGTCGCGGGGACCGACGGGGCGGAGGAACTGCTCCGGATCCGGACCCCCCTTGCCAGCGTGGTGGAGCGGTGCAACACCGACAGCCAGAACCTGCACGCGGAGTGCCTGCTGAAGTCGGTGGGCCACTCGGTGGAGCTCGAGCCGGGGTCGTGGGAGAACGGCTCGCGCGCGGTGCGGATGCTGATGGTCGAACGACTGGGATCGGACCACGCGCGGGAGTTCGTGGTGGCGGACGGGTCCGGGATGAGCCGGTCGAACCGGGTCACCGCGGAGACCACCACCGCCTGGCTGTCCTCCTTCTCGGAGGACCCGCGGATCGGGGCGCTGTTCGTCCGGAGCCTGGCGGATCCCGCGGACGCGGGCACCATCAAGCGCCGGTTCGACGGGCTGCCCGCGGGGGTGCGCCTGGCCTGCAAGACCGGGTACATCCGGGGGGTCAGCTGCCTGAGCGGGGTCCTCTCCGCCGAGGACGGCCGGACCTACGCCTTCAGCATCCTCTGCAACGAGATCCCCTCCGCGGTGGGCGTCTCCGGGGCCAAGCGGCTCCAGGAGCGGATCGTGGACCTCCTCGCGCGCGACCTCCTGGAGGGGTAGGCGCCCCTGGCGGCCTGGAAGGCCGTCCCCGGGCCCCCCGGCACCCCGGATGGTGGGCGCCGACTTGTCCCGGAACCCCGGATTCGGTAGGCTTCTCGACCCCGCATCAAGGGCCGTCGGTGACCGGACCACCCGGGCGCCGCATGGAGTGCGCAACCAGCGGCTATCGCGCACTGCAGCCTGGCGGGTGTGCCGCGGCTCCCCCCGCGTGGTCCGAGTGACCGCCCGGCTGGAACCGCTTGCACGCGGTTCGTCGGAGTCGGCGCCTGGCGCCCCCCCTGCGGACGACAACTCGGAACGGGCCACACGAGGCCTGCGCAGCGGCTATCCTGACCCGGGTGGCCGGGGTCCTCCGGACCGCGACGCCACCCACCGCAGACGCGCAGCTTCACTCGCATGGCCCATGGTGTAACGGTAGCACAGCTGGTTTTGGTCCAGTCGGTCCTAGTTCAAATCTAGGTGGGCCAGTTCCCGACCCCCGGGGTCGGGGACTCGAGAGCAACGAACGAAGAGCGTCATGAACACGGTCCCCCACGAACGACGAACGACCTCCGCGGTGATCCTCGCCGCCGGGCGGGGTACGCGCATGCAGTCGGACCTCCCGAAGGTGATGCACCGGGTGGCGGACCGGCCGATGCTCCACTGGGTGGTGGACGCGGTGCGCGAAGGACCCCTGGCCTGCGATCCGGTCGCGGTGGTGGTGGGCCACGGGCGGGCGCACGTCGAGGACTCCTTCGAGGGGCGTCCCGAGTGGCTGCACTTCGTGGTGCAGGAACCGCAGCTGGGCACCGGTCACGCGATCGACATGGCGGCCCCGGTGTTCGCGGACCCCGACGCGCGGGCCCGGACGGACGTCTTCGTCCTCTGCGGCGACGGCCCCCTGGTCAGGCGGGGCACCCTGGAGGCGCTGCTTCGACGGCACCGCGAGACCGGGGCCGCCGCGACCCTCGCGACCGCGACCATCGAGGACCCCGAGGGCTACGGGCGGATCCAGCGGGACGCCGGGGGCGGCTTCGACCGGATCGTCGAGCAGAAGGACGCGGACGAGGACCAGCGCTCGATCCGGGAGGTCAACCCCAGCTACTACGTGTTCCGGGCGGACGCGCTCTTCGATCGGCTCTCCCGGCTGAAGAACGACAACGCGAACGGCGAGTACTACATCACCGACGTCTTCACGCTCCTCCGGGAGGACGGCCTGGGGGTCGAGGTCGTCGACGCGGTGGATCCCTCGGACGTCCTGAGCATCAACGACCCCACCCAGCTGGCGGAGGTGGACGGCATCCTGCGCCGCCGGCTCGCCGGTCGGGACCACATCGCGATCGGCGAGGGAGGAACCGCCTGAGATGAGCGCCAACGACCGTGAACACCTCAAGATCTTCGGATGCTCCGCGGGCCTGCACCTCGCGCGCGAGATGTGCAACCACCTCGAGCTCCCGATCGGGGGCGGCAAGGCCACCCGCTTCCCCGACGGCGAGATCATCGTCAAGCTCGAGGAGGACGTGCGGGGCCGGGACTGCTACATCGTCCAGTCGACCTGCGAGCCGGTCAACGACAACCTCATGGAGCTGCTGATCTGGATCGACTGCCTCCGTCGCGCCTCGGCGAGGCGGATCACCACGGTGATCCCCTACTTCGGCTACGCACGGCAGGACCGCAAGGACGAGGGGCGGGTGCCGATCACCGCGAAGCTGGTGGCGAACCTCATCACCGCCGCGGGCGCGGACCGGGTGCTCTGCCTCGACCTCCACGCCGCCCAGATCCAGGGCTTCTTCGACATCCCGGTGGACCACCTCTCCGCGGCCCCGGTCATCGCGGAGCACTTCCTCGAGCAGCGCGACGGCTTCGGCAGGATCGCGGTGGTCTCCCCGGACGTCGGCAACGTGAAGGTCGCCAACATGTACGCGGACCTGCTCGAGTGCGACCTGGCGATCATCGACAAGCGCCGGCACAACGGGGACCAGGTGACGGTCAAGAACCTGATCGGCGAGGTGGAGGGATGCACCGTGCTGATGTTCGACGACCTCGTCTCCACCGCCGGCACCATGTGCGAGGCGGCCAAGCTGGTCATGGAGCGGGGCGCGGTCGACGTGGTCTGCGCGGCCACCCACGGGGTGTTCGTCGGCATGGCCCTGGAACGGATCCAGAACAGCCCGATCAGCCGGATGGTGGTCACCGACACCATCAGCTGCGAGGGGCGTTGCGACGTCATCAAGGACCAGCTGGTCGAGCTTTCCGTCGGGAAGCTGCTCGGCGAGGCGATCCACAGAATTCACCACGACCAGTCGATCTCCGCGATGTTCAGGACGATCGTAGGAACCAAGCGTTGAGCGAACGGCGAAGGCCGGAGGAGCGAACCAGATGAGCAACGACACACCAACCCTGCACGCGACGATCCGGGAGAGGAAGGGGACCCGGTACGCCCGGAGGCTCCGTTCCGAGGGGCGGCTCCCCGCGGTCATCTACGGACACGGGAGCGACCCCCTCTCGATCAGCCTCGACCACATCGAGACCCTCCGGCACCTGAAGGCCGGCAGCCACGTCTTCGAGGTCGACGTCGAGGATCAGAAGGGCACCGAGACCTGCCTGGTCAAGGACCTCCAGTTCGGGTGGCTCGGGGACGACCTGATCCACCTCGACCTCACCCGGGTGGACCTCGACCAGCTGGTGGAGGTGAAGGTCCGGCTCCACTTCGTGGGCGAGCCCCCGATGCTCGGCACCACCACCGGCGGGGTCATGGAGTACGACCTCAACGAGCTCGAGGTCTCCTGCAAGGTCCGGGAGATCCCGGAGGAGATCACCGTCCGCCTGGAGAGCATGGCCGGGGACACCCTCACGATCGGGGACCTCGAGATCCCGGACGGCGTGACGCCGACCGCGGAGTCCTCCGAGCGCGTCTGCCAGATCGTCGTCCAGGACGACACCGAGCCGGAGGAGACCGGGGAGGCCGGTGGCGAGGCCGCGGCCGGGGGCGAAGCGCCCGCGGAGACCACGGAGGAGGCCGGGGATTCCTGATCGGAACCCGGACCAGTCATGACCCCCCCAGGACCAGGCCACCCATGGAGCGAGCGACCGGATGAAGCTGATCGTTGGACTCGGCAATCCAGGGCCCGAATACGAACGCACCCGGCACAACGTCGGGTTCGTGGCCCTCGATCGGTTCGCCCGTCGCTTCGTGGATCCGGCCTCGGGGGCGCCCCGCGCCCGGTTCTCGGGACTCCTGCTGGAGGCCGAGCTCGAGGGGGAGAAGCTGCTGCTCCTGAAGCCGACCACCTTCATGAACCTCTCCGGCACCAGCGTGGCGGAGGCGGTTCGCTTCTACAAGCTGAGCCCCGGGGAGGACGTGCTGGTCGTGGTGGACGACATCGCGCTTCCCTGCGGCTCGATCAGGCTCCGGGGGGACGGCGGGGACGGCGGCCACAACGGCCTCTCGGACATCACCCGCAGGCTCGGCACCAGTCGATGGGCGAGGTGCCGCATCGGCATCGATCCCCGTGGCCGGATCCCGCAGAAGTCCTACGTGCTCGGGCGATTCACCCCCGAGCAGGAGCAGGCCCTTGAGCCGGCGCTGGAGGACGCGGTGGCCGCGATCGGGCACTGGGCGACCAACGGCATCGGCGAGACCATGAATCGATTCAACAAGAAGAACCCGAACCACGTGAAGAACGAACCCGCAGAAGACTGAGTCCGGAACGCCGGAACACACCCAACAGGAAACACCATCGGTGGCATCATGAACGAACAGACTACGAGCATCTACGAAGGCCTCTTCCTCTTCCCCCAGTCCGCCTCCGCCAACATGCAGCAGGCGGTGGACCACGTCAACAACCTGCTGGAGCGCGCGGAGGCGACCGTCCTCGCCTTCTCCAAGTGGGACGAACGGCGGCTGGCCTACGACATCCAGGGCAACAAGCGAGGGGTCTTCTTCCTCGTCTACTTCGAGACGGATCGGGACCGGCTGAGCAGCCTGGAGCGCGACTGCAACCTCTCCGAGCAGCTGCTGCGCTCGATGATCACCCGCGCGGACCACGTGCCGACCGAGCTCATCGAGGGCTCCGAGGGCCGGGCCCAGCTCGAGGACGAGATCAGGATGCGGGCCGAGCCGGAGCACTCCGAGCACGGTCGATCGGTGATCGAGCGGGCCGGGACCGCGGACGCCGCCGCCCCGGAGGCCACGGCCACCGCCGAGGCCCCCGAGCCCGAGGCGGCCCCGGCGGCCGAGGAGGCCCCCGCCGCGGAGGCGGAGGCACCCGAGGCGCCCGAGGCACCCCGCACCGACGCCGAGGACGCCTGAGCGCGCAACGACAGGTCATCCACGAATTCCGGCGGTTCGGTCAGATCCGGGGACCCGGTCCGTACGAACAGGTAGACTTCGAATGCGGTCCCGTGGACGGTCGCCGCACGCCGATTCAACCGTACGAACGTACCAAGGAGTTTCCATGGCCAACTTCAACAAGGTCCTCCTCGTGGGCAACCTCACCCGGGACCCCGAGCTCAAGCACACCACCTCCAACCAGGCGGTCGCCCAGATCGGGCTCGCGGTCAACCGGCAGTTCAACACCAAGGACGGCGAGAAGCGCGAGGAGACCACCTTCGTGGACTGCGAGGCCTGGGGCCGCACCGCGGAGGTCATGTGTCAGTACCTCTCCAAGGGCCGTCCGGTCCTCGTCGAGGGCCGACTCAAGCTCGACCAGTGGCAGGACAAGGACGGGAACAACCGGTCCAAGCTGAAGGTCGTGGTCGAGAACTTCCAGTTCCTCGGTGGCCGCGGTGAAGGCGGCAGCGGTGGCGGTGGAGGCCAGTCCTACGCGGGCAGCAGCAGCGGCGGCGGCCAGGCCGGCGGCGGCGGCGGCGGCGGCGGGGACATGGACGATTCGATCCCCTTCTGAGCCACGCGGGGGTGCCGGCACCGGCCCCACCCCCCCCTGAACGCACCCAGGCCCCGCTTCGGCACCCCCACCAGCCCGGGGGAGGCCCGGCGCCGCTCGTGGACTTGATCGCGGGCGGGGCAGCTGTCAGAATGCACGGCTCACCACTCGCTGGGGCCCTCCCGACCGGACGGCTCCTAACTTCCCCCTGAAAGGACAGCGACCGATGGCCAGCAAGAAGCAAGTCGAACTCCTGCTCAACGAGACCGTGGAGAACCTCGGGATCGTCGGAGACGTCGTGAAGGTCAAGCCGGGCTTCGCCCGGAACTACCTCCTCCCCCTCGAGATCGCGGAGATCCCGACCGAGGAGAAGATCGAGGCGCTCAAGGAGAAGCGGGCGACCGCGAAGGCCCAGCTGGAGGCCCTGCGGGCCCAGCGCGTGGAGACCACCGCCAAGCTCGAGGGCATCTCCCTGAAGCTCACCCGGTCCTGCAACGACCAGGGGGCGCTCTACGGCAGCGTCACCCAGCGGGACATCTCCGATGCGCTCGGCGAGAACGACCTCATGGTGGAGGAGCGGGCGATCCGGCTCAACCAGCCGATCCGCCGGATCGGGAGCTACCAGGTGCTGGTCCAGTTCGAGAAGGAACTTCGCGTCGAGATCACCATCGAGATCCTCCCGGATCGCACCCTCGAGGAGCTCGAGGAGGAGGAGATGGAGTTCGACGAGGAGGGCGAGCTGATCGAGAAGTCGCCCTCCAAGGCGGCGACCGAGGAGGCACCCGCGGCCCCGGAGGCCGGCGAGGAGCCCACCGAGGAGGCCGGGGACGCCGACCCCGCCGGCGACTGAACGCCGGGGGCCCGTCGACCGAAGCCGGGGGGAACCGGGGCCGGAGGTTTTTCTGCGCCCCGGAGCCGGGACCTACCGATAAACGGGGTAGTTCCCCTCACCCCCATGTCACCCGATTGCTGGATCATCGACCATGCCCGACGTGCTTGCCGACGCCACCCTCCCCCGCAAGGTCCTCCCCCCGGTCCGGAACTCCATCACCCACAAGTTCTGGATCAACGGCCACGAGGGCTACCTGACCATCGGCCTCTTCGAGGACGGCACCCCGGGCGAGCTCTTCATCAAGATGGCGAAGGAAGGCTCGACCCTCTCCGGCCTGATCCAGGGCTTCTGCCGCGCCTTCAGCCTCGCGCTCCAGCACGGCCTCTCGGTCGACGACGCGGTGGAGCGCTTCGAGGGGATGCGGTTCGAGCCGATGGGCGCGACCCGGAACCCCGAGATCCCCGAGACCTCCTCGATCCTCGACTACGTCGCCCGCTACCTCCGGTCCCAGTACGGCAGCGAGTGACCCGGCGGTCGGTGCGCCCGCTCAGCCGGTGGGATCCTCCGACCGACCGTGCAGTCCGCGGAAGGCGAGCGCGGCGAGGAACGCCGCAGCCAGGTTCCCCGAGATCACGACCAGTCCCGGGGGCGCGCCCTCGATCGCCATCGTCCAGAACCCGACCTGGACCGCGGGGTTGAACACCGCGCTGGCCACCGGGCCCATGGCGAGGATGCCGGAGACCACCGTCATCGACACCACCAGCCCGAAGTACTGGTTGCCGGCCTGCGTCCGGGTGGTGGCGACCTGCAGGGTCAGGAAGATCAGCGCGAAGGTGAAGGCGATCTCCGCGGCCAGCACCGCACCCAGTCCCCCCATCGCCACCACCGACGCGCCGGCCTGGACCGCGACGGCCTCGGGGGCCCCGGCGGGGGCGAGCAGCAGGCTCTGTACCAGCACCGCGAGCAGCGCGCCGAGGCACTGTGCGATCGTGTAGGGCAGGAGCTCCCGGAACGGAGTGGTGCCCCGGAGGCAGAAGGCGAGGGTCATCGCGGGGTTGAAGTGGGCCCAGCTGTGGGGACCGATCGCGTAGACCAGGCCGAGCAGGATCGCGCCGATCGCCAGCGCCGCCTCGAGGGTCGTGGCATCGTGCACGGTGACCATCGCGATCACCAGCATCAGCAGGAAGGTGCCGATCGCCTCCAGGAACAGTCGGGGGATGAGTGGCACGGGTTCGTACTCCAGACTGAGAGTTTACCGTACCTCCCGGGCCCCCGGTGCCTCGGAGGCCTCCGCGGCCAGGCGTCGCCCCAGCACCCCGAGCAGGGTGGTGGGCTCCAGGTGGCTCGCCGGGGGGCGGTAGTACAGCTCCCAGTGGCCGGAGACGTCGCGGGATCCGACCAGCCGGAGGCTGCCGGGGGCGCCCGCCATCAACTGTTCGAGGCGTCGGGGCTCGCTGGTCCGGAACACCACGTCCTCGTCGCGGAGGATGATCGAGCGGATCCCCGCCGAGGCCGCGAGCAGTCGCAGGCGCGCGAGCTCGATGAGCTCCGTGACCTCGGTGGGCGGGGTGCCGTAGGCGCTTTCGAGCTGGCCGCGGGTCCGCTCGAGGGAGTCCAGTGAATCCGCCTGGCCGATCCTGCGGTAGGCCTCCATCCGCCGGTTGTCGGAGGGGATGTACTGGCGGGAGATCGACCCGCGGGTGCCGATCTCGATCGTGGTGTCGGTGCCCGAGAGGGTCACCTCCTCGCGGAGCCGCGAGACGGACTGCTCCAGCAGCTGGCAGTACATCTCGTAGCCGACGGCGGCGATGTGCCCGGACTGCTCGGAGCCGAGCAGGTTCCCCGCCCCCCGGATCTCGAGGTCCCGCATCGCGATCTTGAAGCCCGCCCCGAGCATCGAGAAGTCCTCGATCGCCTTGAGGCGCTTCATGGAGTCCTCCGCGACGGTCCGGTCCGGCGGCAGCAGCAGGTAGCAGTAGGCACGGTGCTTGTACCGGCCGACCCGGCCGCGGAGCTGGTGGAGGTCGGAGAGCCCGAAGTTCTGCGCGTTGTTGATGATCATGGTGTTCGCGGAGGGGATGTCGATCCCGCTCTCGATGATGGAGGTCGAGACCAGGATGTCGGTCTCGCCCCGCACGAACCGGAGCATCACCTGCTCCAGCTGGCGGGGGCTCATCTGGCCGTGTCCCCAGTCGACGCGCGCCTCCGGGGCGAGGGCCTGGATGCGGGCGGCCACGTCCCCGAGGTCCCCCACCCGGTTGTGCACGAAGAACACCTGCCCCTCGCGGGCGAGTTCCCGCGAGATCGCCTGCCGGATGCGCTGCTCGTTGTAGGCGGTGACCTCGGTGACGATCGCGCGGCGGTCCAGGGGGGCGGTGGTCAGGGAGCTGATGTCCCGGAGCCCCAGCATCGCCATGTGGAGGGTCCTCGGGATCGGGGTCGCGCTGAGGGTGAGCACGTCGGAGGTGGTGCGGAACCTGAGCAGTCGCTGCTTGTGCTCCACCCCGAAGCGCTGCTCCTCGTCGATGATCACCAGGCCGAGGTCCTTGAAGCGCATGTCCTTGGAGAGGATCCGGTGGGTCCCGATCACCACGTCGACCCGCCCCGCCGCGATGTCCTCCACGATCTTCCTCGCCTCCCCGAGGGTCTTGAAGCGGGAGAGCGACTCGACCCGGAAGGGGTAGGTCCGGAAGCGATCGGCGAAGGTCCGCTCGTGCTGTTCGGCGAGGACGGTGGTGGGGACCAGGACCGCGACCTGCTTCCCGTACTCGACCGCCTTGAAGGCGGCCCGGATCGCGACCTCGGTCTTCCCGAAGCCGACGTCCCCGCAGAGCAGGCGGTCCATCGGCCGGGGCCCGGTCATGTCGCGCTTGAGGGCGTCGATCGCGGCCAGCTGGTCCTCGGTCTCCTCGTAGGGGAACTCCGCCTCGAACTCGCGCTGCCAGGGGGTGTCCGCGGGGAACCGGATCCCCGGGGTCGCCTCGCGCGCGGCCTGCACCCGGAGCATCTCCGCGGCCAGGTCCTGCACCGCCTCCCGAACCTGGTCCTTCTGCTTCTTCCAGCGCTTGCCCCCCACCACCGACAGCCGGGGGCGCGCGCCGCCCGCGCCGATGTACTTCTGGACCAGCTCGATCTTGGCCGCGGGCACGTGGATCTTGGTCCCGCCCTCGAACTCCAGGGTCAGGAACTCCTCCTCCCCCACCCCGTCCTTGCGGTCCATCCGCTGCAGCCCGAGGAAGCGGCAGATCCCGTGGTCCCGGTGCACGACGTGGTCCCCGGGCTCGAAGCGGACGAAGACCTCCCGTTCGCGCCCCCCCGCCACCCGCGCCACCCGGCGACGGGTCGCGTAGCGGTTGAGCAGTTCGTGCTGCGGGACGAGGGCGAACCGGGTCTCGCCCGCCCAGCAGAACCCCCGGTGGAGGTGACCGAGCAGCAGGGTCACCGGCGGGTCCTCCCGCAGGTCGCGCAGGAGCTCCCCGGTCCGGGCCAGTTCCCCGTCGTTCTCGCAGAAGACCAGGGTCCTCCGTTCCTCCGAGAGTTCCAGCAGCTCGGCGAACGCGGCCGGGGTCTCCTCGTCGAAGGAGGGCAGCGGCTCCACCGGCAGCGGGACCGCGCGATCCGCGGCGACCCCGGGCGAGAACTGGTTCACGTCGAGCACGCTGCGGCAGCGTTCGTTGATCGCCTTGAGGACCGCGGGCGGTCCGAACACCCCCCGGGCGTCCCGGATCCGGTCCCAGTAGCCGCGCGCCTGCTCGGTGAGTTCCGCGACCTCGCAGAGGACCGCGATCGCGTCCCCGTCGAGCAACTGCGCGCACTGGACCGCGCCCTCGTCGGTCTGCAGCGACTCCAGGGTGGCGCCGACCAGTTCGACCTCGCGCAGGCGACGGTCGGAGGCCTGGGTGGCGAGGTCGATCTCGAAGATCCGCTCGACCTCGTCCCCGAAGAGGTCCAGGCGGAACGGCGCGGCCCCGCTGGGCGGGTGCACGTCGAGGATCCCGCCGCGCATCGCGAACTCGCAGGGATGCTCGATGGTGTCGGTCCGCGCGTAGCCGGCCTCGGTGAGCCAGTTCATGAAGCCGGGGAGGTCGAGGGTGTCGCCCTCGCGGATCTCCCGCAGGAGCGACCCGAGCCGCTCGGCGGTGGGCACCCCCTGCATCAGCGCGGCGATCGGGGCGACCAGCACCGGGGGGGCCGCGCCCGCGTGGAGGGCCCGCACGATCGACAGGCGCTGCGAGAGCAGCTCGAGGCTGATCGCGGTCTCCCCGGGCAGCACCTCGAGCGCGGGGAAGACGCGGGCGTCGAGCCCGAGGGACTCGAGCTCGTCGACCGCCTCGTCGGCGTCGTCGATGTGGGCGGTCACCAGCACCGTCGGGCGGCCGGTGGCCCGGTGCAGGGCGGCGGCGAGCCAGCAGGTGCTGGACCCGGAGGCCCCGCGGGCGGAGCACGACCCCCCCGCCTCGACCATCCGGCGAAGCGAGGCGAGCGCGGGGTCCTGGATCATCGCATCCAGCAGGGAGTCGACCGGGGTGGGCTCGGCGGGCATGGCTCAGGCCCCCCCCCGAGCCTCGAGGGCGGCGCGGAGCGCACGGATCCTCGCGGGACCGATCCCGTCGATCGTCGAGAGCTCCTCCAGCCGGTCGAGGTCCCGGCACCGGATCTCCCGGTGCAGCCGCCGCGCGAGTCGTGGCCCGATCCCCGGGAGCAGGCAGAGTTCCGCGGGCGACGCCCGGAAGGGATCCAACCCGCGAGGACCCGGCGATGCCGCCCCGGACGCCACCGGGTGCGGGCGGGTGGCGCCGACGGGCAGCGACCACGGCGCGCCGAGGAGGGTGATCGAGGCGATGGCACCGAGCAGCCACCAGCCGGGACGCGTGGGGCTCATGCCGGCTCCGTCCCCTCGGTTCCCGTGGAGGCCGGGGACTCGGCCGTCGGTCCGGACCGAAGCGGACGCCGCAGGGCGTGCCGGACGGTGGCCAGCTGGGTGAGGATCTTCCGGGGCGAGCCCGAGGGACCGACCAACCCGGTCGGTTCGACCGGCCCGTCGAGCAGGTCCGACCAGAGCACGCCCTCGTAGGCGCCGGTGGGCCGGGACCGGGCACTCTCCCCGCGCACCGTCATCTTCCCGAGGGTGATCCCCATCATGGAGGTCCCCCACTGGGCCTGTCGGTCCTCGGACCAGTCGGTGTGCCAGCTCCCGCCGAGGAGGTCTCCCGATCGCCGGGGGGCGGAGAGCCCGGTCACCAGGAGCGGGCGTTCGAGTCCGGCGAACCGGTCGAGGGCGTCGCTGAGCGAGAGGAGGTCCCGCACCTCGCCGCCGCCCTCGGGGAACCCGCAGCGGAGGTTCAGGCCGAAGCAGTCCACGTGCACCCCCTCGTCGAGGGTCCGGGTCGCGAACTCGTAGGCGGGGACGGAGCCGGGCCGCAGCGCGACGTCGTCGTCGAAGGGGTGGAGCAGTTCGACCAGGACCTTCGCGGACCGGTCGACCTGCCGGACCAGCACGCTGAGGCGACGGGTGAGGTCGATCATCTGCTCGTCGCTGAGCGCCAGCAGGCGGGTGACGTGGATGCCGGAGCTGACGCACCAGATCGCGGCCCCCGCGTCGTAGCGTTCCAGGAGCCGCTCGGCGTGCTCCCAGATCAGGGAGCAGAGCTCGGGGTAGCTCGTGCAGCGCTCGCGGGCCCAGTCGGGGAGGACCTCGGGGCGGAGGTCGAGCACCGGGCCGAGGATGACCGGGAGGCGGTGTTCCGCGGCCCACGCCATCCATCGATCGAGGGCCTCGAAGCGGTACTCGCCGGGGCGGGGCTGGAGGAGGTCCAGCGGGGTCTCGATCATCGTGACCCCGAACTCCTCCAGCGCGGGGGGCAGGGACCCCGGGGGGTCGACGCGGGGATCGATCCGGTGACCCAGGGTGGTGTCGGTGGCGGTGGAGCTGCCATAGCGCTGGTGGAGCACGAGGTCGGCGCGATGGGTGGCGAGCTGCTCGCCGGCCTGGACCGCCTTGACGATCGCCCCGCGGGCGAGGGCCATCCGTCGGGCGCGGTCCTCGCAGAGGACCGCCTCGGCCAGCTCCTCGCGGGCGGACTGGAAGCGCTCCATCGCGGGGCCCGCGAGGTGGGGCGCGAACATCTGCCAGTCCTCGCACTTCTGGAGGAAGTGGCGCAGCCGTTCCCGGGCCAGTTCGATCATCAGGGCGTAGGGCTGGGCCCGGGGTGGCAGCTGGGTGGTCCGCAGCTTGAGCAGGCCGATCTCCGGCAGCCCGACCTGCAGCACCAGGGCCGCGGTGGCGCCGGTCCCCCCGCGGTGCGGGATCCGGCAGGCGAGTCGGCGGCGCGTGCGGTCGAGCTCGAAGCTCGCGGCCACCCCCCGGCCCTGTCGGCCGACCATGTAGGCGTGGTCCAGGTGGATCCGCGGGAGGTCCGCCTCCTCGATCAGGAAATGAAAGGTGTCCTCGACCAATGATCGACTCCGGGTGCGGGCGGTGCGCCGTCGGGGACAGTGTATAGCCTGACATCTACCCAACCCACCGGGGAAGCACTTAGACTGTGGATATGAACAACACCCTCGAAGCCGTCTATCGCACCGAACTGGACCTGCCCGACCGCCGCGAAGGCAAGGTCCGGGACATCTACCGCGTCCCCATGGCGGGACGGACCGACCCGCTGCTGATCATCGCCTCCGACCGGATGAGCGCCTTCGACGTGGTCATGCCGACCCCGTTCCCCGGCAAGGGTCGACTGCTCACCGAGATCAGCCTCGCGTGGTTCAAGCGGCTCCGGGAGGCGAACATCGTCAACGACCACCTGCTCTCCACCGACCCCGCGGACGTCGAGGGCGTGGACGAACGGGACCACCCCCTGCTGGCGGGCCGGATGATGCTCTGCCGGGCGTGCCAGGTGGTCCCGATCGAGTGCGTGGTCCGCGGCTACATCACCGGGAGCGGCTGGAGCGACTACCAGAAGACCGGTTCGGTCTGCGGGGTCCGGCTGCCCGAGGGACTCAAGCAGTCCGCGCGACTGGAGGAGCCGATCTTCACCCCCGCCACCAAGGCGACCGAGGGCCACGACGAGAACATCGACTTCGAGCGGGCCTGCGAGATCGCGGGCACCGACGTCATGGAGCGGCTGCGGGAGCTCTCGCTGGAGATCTACAACTTCGGCCGCGACTACGCGCTCGAGCACGGGATGATCCTCGCGGACACCAAGTTCGAGTTCGGGTTCGCCCTGGACGACGACGGCAACCCCACCGACGAGCTGCTGCTCATCGACGAGGTCCTCACCCCGGACTCCAGCCGCTACTGGCCCGCCGAGGACTACGAGGAAGGCCGCGACCAGGACAACTTCAACAAGCAGATCTTCCGCAACTGGCTGCAGGCGATGTGCAACCGGGGCGAGTGGGACAAGACCCCGCCCGGACCGGAGGTCCCGCGGGAGGTGGTCGACCAGACGATCGAGAAGTACATCGAGGCGGCCCGCAGGCTCGCCAGCTGATCGCATCCCGGGCCGGCGACGCCCCGGTCCGGTCCCGAGGACCCCGGGCGCGTGGCGCACGAGGCCGTCACCGGTTCAACCGAGGGCGGCCTCGGTCGTGTTCCGCAGCAGCATCGCCACCGTCATGGGACCGACCCCCCCCGGCACCGGGCTCAACCAGCCGGCCACCGCGGCGACCTCCTCGTGGGCCACGTCGCCCACGGTCCG
>PKCS01000058.1 GCA_002862305.1 Phycisphaerae bacterium
CGCACTGGTGATCTCCACGTCGAAGATCCGTCCCTTGAGCCCGAAGTTGCTCTGGACGTACCAGCCGTCGTCGAAGCCGATGCCGAAGTTCCCGACCGCGATCGAGTTCTTGTTGAAGAAGACCGCACCACGGTGCTCGATGATCCCCGAGAACGTGTTCGCGAAGTCCCCGCTGTCGTACGCGAAGGAGGAACCCACCGACGAGAGGGGGGGCGAGATCACGAACCCGACCTCGCCGTCGCCGTCCGGTCCGATGGTGCCCGCGGAGACCGAGCTGTACTCGAGCCCCGCGGCCGCGGACAGGATGTCGAAGTCCAGTGCGACGTTGGTCTGTCCCCCGATCGCACCCACCAGGTCGGCGGACGCGGTCGCACCGGTGACAGCAGCCGCCGCGAGTGCGGCTGCCCAGCAGAATCGTGTATTCATTTGTCCCTTTTCCAAATTCCCGCGATCGAGTTACCTCAAGTCCCGGTCGATCGCATTCCCGGAGCCCCGTTGGAGTTTGTATTCGGGGCCGGGAGTGATTGGAAGCATCGCGTCCGGAAAAAAGCGCAACTTTCCCGTCAACGTGCCCCAGGAGGCACCCAGCGCGGGAGCGAACCACGAATGGGGTGTTCACCCCAGTCGGCCCGTCACCCCTCCTGGACCCCGCGTTCCAGCCGGATCGTCTCCAGCACCGTCCCGCAACCGAGCGTCCGGCTCGAGGGTCCCCGGACCTCGAAGCCGTGCTTCTCGAAGAACCCCGTCACGTTGGCGGGGGCGTCGACGT
This sequence comes from Phycisphaerae bacterium, assembly GCA_002862305.1. GTDB lineage: Bacteria > Planctomycetota > Phycisphaerae > Phycisphaerales > SM1A02 > UBA8087. The sequence continues at coordinate 770 of PKCS01000058.1, forward strand.
GCAGTCGGTCCATCCCGGCGTCCCGTGCGACCTCGAGCAGGGCCTCGACCAGCCGCCCCCCGATGCCCTCGCGGCCCCGGTCGGGCCTGACGTACAGTCCCCCGAGCTCCCCGGAACCGAGGTCGAGGTACCCATAGCCCATCACCACGTCCTGGTGGGTGGCCACCCGGAAGCTCAGGGAGCCCTCGGCCACCCGCGCCTCGAGCTCGTGGACGTGCCCGGCGTCGAGATGCCCCGCCCAGCTGGACAGCTGGTCGGCCGGGTAGCTCTCCGCCCCGACCCCGAAGATCGCGGCGTGCTTGACCGCGTTCATGTTCTCGACGTCCGAACGCCTCGCGGGTCGCACCTCGATCCTCTGTTCGTGCATCGATCGCATGGTCGGGCTCCCTCGGCCGGGCCGTGGTCAGGTCCAGATGAATCGCACCGGCATCTCCACCCCGGTGCCGAGCGTGGCGTGGACGGGGCAGCTTTCCGCGGCCCGGGTGAGCATGGTCCGGGCCTTCCCGTCGAGTCCCTCCCCCGGGATCCGCAGGGTCACCTCGAGTCGCTGGATCCGGCGGGGGGGGGTGCTGGTCATGACCTTCTCCACCTCCGCACTGGCACCGCGCAGGTCCCACTGGTGCCGTTCGGCGACGATCCCCATGATGGTGAGCATGCAGCTCCCGAGGGAGGTCGCCACGAGGTCGGTGGGGGAGAAGAATTCACCACGGCCGTGGTTGTCCACCGGGGCGTCGGTCCTGAGGGTGGTTCCCGACGGGCCGTGCTCGGATTCGGTCCTCAGGTCCCCGAGGTAGGTGGTGTTGATCGTGACCACGTGTCCGCATGCCTCCATCTGGTGTTCCGGGATGCCTTCGGGTTCCCGGCCCCGCCGAACCGGGTCGGTGGTGGAGAAGATACCCGCTCCATCCCCCCGAGGCTCGCCCGTCACCCCGCACCCCGCCCGGACGGCCCGGCGAACCCGATCGGATCGTGAGCCCGCCTGATCGCTCGGCTACCATCTGGGACCACCCAGGTACCCACCGGAGCCCGATACCCCATGCCTGAACTTCCCGAGGTCGAACGTGGACGAAAGATCGCCGAGCTGGTCGCGACCGGACAACGGGTTCGCCGCGCCCGGTGCGCGGACGATCGCATCGTCTTCTGCGACCAGTCCCCCCGCACCGTCAGCAACCGGCTTCGCGGTCGCACCGTCCGGGCGGCCTGCCGGCACGGCAAGCAGCTCTGGCTCGAGTTCGACCGGGGGCCCGCGCTGCTGCTGCATTTCGGCATGACCGGATCCCTCCACGGCTACACCACCGACCCGGAGCGCCCCCGCTTCTGGAAGCTGGAGCTCGAGTTCGAGAACGGCCACCGGCTCGCCATGCCCGATCCCCGGCGGTTCGGACGGATCCGACTCCGGGACGACCCCCGTCGCGAGCCGCCCGTGAGCCTGCTGGGCTTCGACCCGCTGCTGGAAATGCCGGACTTCAAGGGCTTCAAGGCGTTGATCGGCCGCCGATCGATCTCGGTCAAGGGCCTTCTGCTCGACCAGGGGTTCTGCGCCGGGGTGGGCAACTGGATCGCCGACGAGATCCTCTACCAGTCGGGCGTGGCACCCCAGCGTCCGGCGAACGAGCTCGGCGACGCCGAGCTCAGGGCGATCCGTCGCTGCCTCGGTTCGATCGTGCGCAAGGCGGTCGCGGTCGATTCCGTCTCCCACCGGCTGCCCAAGTCGTGGTTGTTCCACCATCGGTGGGGCAAGCCCGAGGAGGCGGTCACCGCCCGTGGGGAGGCGATCCGCATCGAGACGGTCGCGGGACGCACCACTGCGTGGGTCCCCGAGGTCCAGTCGTGAACCTCATCTGGCCACGGTTCCACGACCCGGACTACCGACCGGGGCACCTGGCCATGCTCAAGATCCACTGGCAGGCCAACCTCGCGATGCTTCGATCCAGTCGCGACGTCGGGCTGTTCATGCTGATCAGCCTGCTTCCCGTCGGAATGCTGCTGCTGATCCTCGCAATGTTCCCGGTGGGCTTCGATCCCTCGGTCCCCGCCACCGGCTCGATCCTGGGGCTGCTCATCGTGGGCCTGCTCGTCTTCTACCTGGTGCAGCACGTGGCCTTCATGATCGCCATGGAGCTCACCTACACCCACCACGTCCGGCGGGCCATCCAGCGGGGGGGCACCCCCATCTGCCTTCGATGCGGGCACCTCCTGCACGAGGTGAACGATTTGTGCTCGGAGTGTGGAGCGTTCCCCGGGGGGCGGCCGATGGAGGTTGCGGACAAAAAAACGTTCTCAAAAGCGTCAAGTCCACCCGGCCCGTAAGTCACTTATCCACAGCTGACTACCGCAGGCAGTCCCCGGGTTTCTGGCAGAATGAGTGGCCTTTCTTGGACGATTTGGACGATTTCTCCGCCAGAAACCCCCCCGAATGCCCCTGAACAGCTTACTTTGCTGCAGTTCAATAACCTACTCGTCCTTCATTTGCCGCTTTAGGAGAAACAATCACAAATGGAATCCACATTACTCATCGCTGAGATGTCGAACAGCATGAAGGCACTCCAGGCCGGTCTGTCCGTTCCTGGCATCACCATGTACCTCTTCTGGCTTGGCATAGTCGGGATGGGTGCAGGCGCCCTCTACCTGTTCATGATGCAGGGCACCCTTTCGAAGACCTACAAGAAGGTCGCGATCGTCGCGGGCATCATCTGCGCCGTGGCCTGCTTCCACTACTACCGGATGTCGGGCATCTACGTCGAGAGCCTCGCCGCCGCCATCACGACCGACGCCGACGGCAAGGTCACGATCGGGCAGCTCCAGGCCTTCCCGACCGCCTACCGGTACATCGACTGGCTGATCACCGTGCCCCTGATGGTGCTCGAGTTCCCGCTCCTGCTCAACCTGGGCAAGAAGGGTCGTCCCCTCTTCTGGGGCCTCGGCATCGTTTCGCTCGGCATGCTGATCTTCGCCTGGGTCGCTGAGACCAGCCCCCTGGCCAGTGGCACCTGGTGGATCTGCTACATCATCGCCTGCTTCCTCTGGGTGGTCATGGTCGGCATGCTCTACACCTCGGTCACCAAGGCCGCGGCGAACCTGCCCCAGGACTTCCAGGTCTACCTCTCGATCATGAAGGCCTTCATCTCGATCGGCTGGATCATCTACCCGATCGGGTTCCTGCTGGCCCTCGCCGGTGATCAGGGCGAAAGCATTCGCGAAATCGCCTACAACATCGCCGACGTGATCAACAAGGTTGGTTTCGGCGTGGCCTGCGTGGTCGCCGCCTCCTGCCTGTCGAAGCACGAAGCCGCCGGAACGCTTCCGTCCACGGACTGATGCCGACCGGCCATTTGGGTGTTCATGAGCCGTTCACTCCCAATGACGTGCCCTTCAGGCACTGACAACCTCCAGCCATCCGCGAGCGCCCAGCGCTCGCGGATGGCTGGTTTTCTTGTCAACGAACCCGTCCAGCGAGCGCTTCCCTGGTGCCTGATGTCGCTGGGCATCGCCTTCGGGCTCCTGTTCCCCGAGCTGGCCCTCCAACTGGAGTGGCTGCCGTTCCTTGCCTCCCTGTTCCTCTTCGGGATGCCCCATGGCGCCATGGACTGGGTGATCACCGGACGGCTCAGCGCGGAGACGGGGGTCGTCGGCCAGCTTCGGGCCTTCGTGCCCTACCTGCTCTGGATGGCGGCTTCGGTCCTGCTGCTGATCTTCCTGCCCGGGGTGACCGTCGCCGCCTTCATGCTGCTCACCGTGGTCCACTTCGGCACCGCCGACCTGCTGGCGACCGGGAACGGCCAGAGCACGCTGTGGAGGCGTACCGTGTTCATCGCCGGCCGCGGGTGCCTGATCCTCGGTCCCGCCTTCGCCTTCCACACCGAACTTTCCTGCAAGCCCTTCGCCCTGGTCGCGGGCCAGTACCCCATGACCCCGGGTGCCCTCACCGCGGTCTCCAGCGTGGCGCTGGGCTTCACGATCCTCGGCATGGTGCTCGCGAGCATCCACGTCATCCTTCGGGTCCGCGAGGATCCTCACGGGGGGCTCCTCGACCTCGTGGAGTCGCTGCTGATCCTGGCCCTCACCGCGCTGGTCACCCCGCTCTTCGCGATCGGGCTGTTCTTCATCTCGACCCACGCCTACCGGCACTCGGTCCGGCTGGTCTCGCCCCCGCTGGGACCGCCCGAGGCCCTGGGCGTGCCCCTCTGGAAGCGCCTCGCGGCGATGCACGTGAGCTGCCTGGGCCTGCTGGCCCCGACCCTGCTGATCATCCTGGTCTGGACCTGGATCCAGTTCGGGCGCCTCGACGCCTACTCGCTGACCACGGTGACCATCGGCTTCTTCATCATCAGCACGCTGCCGCACCACATCCTGGGCCTCAGGCTCCCCGCCTACCGACCCTAGTCCCCATCTCCGGCGAGACCGGCATGTCCCGCACGGGCCTCGGTCCTAGACCGCCGGCGGCGCGGGGAAGTCGACCTCGGTGGCGTGGACGTGGTTGTAGAAGTTGGTGAAGACGTTCACGGAGATCGCCGCGATCACCTCGATGACCGCGCCGTCGTCGAAGCCGGCGTCCATGAAGTCCGCCAGCTGCTCGTCGCTCACGTAGCCCTTGGTCTCCATGACCGCCGCCACGAAGTCCAGGAGGGCCTGGTGTCGCTCGTCCTCGGCGTTGCCCCGTCGTGCCTCGAGCGCGCCATGGTCGTCGAGTCCCGCGCCCATGGCGATCACGGTGTGCGCCGCCGCGCAGTAGCCGCAGTCGTTGGACTCGGCCACGAACAGTGCGACCAGCTCGTGCTCGTGGGGGGTCAGCTTCCCGGCCTTCGAACCCGCCGACCACCCGAGGAAGGCCTCCAGCAGGACCGGGTGGGTGGCCAGTCCCTTGAAGATGTTGACTTGCATGTCCTTGAGCGGGCCGTTGAGCAGGTCGGCGCCCGCCCCCGTGTCGGTGGCGGGATCGATGGTCTTGAGTCTGGGCATCGGTTCATCCTGGTGCGGGTTGGTGGTACGGGGTCCGGGACCTCCGTGGTGGCTCCTGTCCCGGTGGACGGGCCCCAGCCTCGGATTCCCTTCAGACGTTGAAGAGGAAGTGTATCACATCCCCGTCCCGCACCACGTAGTCCTTGCCTTCGCTTCGAAGCTTCCCCGCCTCCCTGATCGAGCGCTCGCTGCCGTACTGCTCGAGTTCGTCGACCGAGAAGCATTCCGCTCGGATGAAGCCTCGTTCGAAGTCCCCGTGGATCACCCCGGCGGCCTGCGGTGCGGTGGCGCCCCGGCGCACGGTCCAGGCGCGTATCTCCTTGGGCCCCGCGGTGAAGTAGCTCTGCAGCCCGAGCAGGTCGTAGGCCCCGCGCGCCACCACCGCGAGCGCGGGTTCCTCCATGCCCATCGACTCCAGCATCTCCCCGCGGTCCGCCTCGTCCAGTTCCGAGAGTTCCGATTCGATCTTCGCGCAGACCACCACCACCTCGCCGCCGGTCCGGGCGGCGTGCTCGCGCACTGCCGCCACCCGGTCCCCGGATCCGTCCACGTGGTCCTCGTCGACGTTGCAGACGTAGAGGATCGGCTTGGCGGTGATGAACCCGTAGGACCTCACCAGCTTCCGTTCCTCGGGGGTGAACTCGAGGGACCGGATCGGCCGTTCCGCATCGAGGCACTCCCGGCACCGTTCCAGCACCGCGGCCCTGGCCTTGGCGTCGGCGTCCCCGGACCGGGCCTGTCGAGCGGCCTTGTCGAGGCTGCCCTCCACCTGCTCGATGTCCGCCAGCATCAGCTCGAGTCCGATCACCTCGATGTCGCGGACCGGATCCACGGTCCCGGAGACGTGGAGGATGTCGTCGTCCTCGAAGCAGCGGGCCACCTGCAGGAGGGCGTCGACCTCCCGGATGTTGGCCAGGAACTTGTTGCCGAGCCCCTCCCCCTTGCTGGCCCCCTCGACCAGGCCGGCGATGTCGACCAGGCGGATGGTGGCGGGAATGATCTTCTCGGTGTCCACGTGCCGGTTGATGCGGGCCAGCCTCGGGTCGGGCACGCTGACCACCCCGACGTTGGGTTCGATGGTGCAGAAGGGGTAGTTCTGCGCCTCGATCCCGGCCGCGGTCAGGGCGTTGAAGAGGGTGCTCTTGCCTACGTTGGGCAGGCCGACGATGCCGCATTCCATGGTGGGACTCCTTGTAGCGGGTCGATTCTACCCGATGCCCGCGGCGGACTCATTGGGCGGGGAACCGCTCCGTGCAGCGTCGGTGCAGCTCCGCCCGGTCCAGCTTCCCCACCGGATTCCGGGGGAGCTGGTCGATGACCACCCATTCGTCGGGGACCTTGAACGCCGCGATCCGCTCCGCGGCCCAGTCCCTGGTCTCCGGCACGTCGAGCTCGCGGCCGGGTTCGGTCTCAACGAAGGCCACCACCCGCTGCCCGTGGGGACCGGGCGGGGTGCCCACCACCGCGGACTCCGCGATGTCGGGATGCTGGTCCAGCACGCTCTCGACCTCTCCGGGTGCGATGTTCGACCCGCGTTTCACGATGATCTCCTTGGATCGGCCCACGAACCAGACGTTCCCGTCCTCGTCGATCCGGCCCTGGTCGCCGGAATGCAGCCACCCGTCGCGAATCGCCTCCCGGGTGTGCGCCTCGTCGTTCCAGTACCCCGTGGTCATGCTTGCGGAGCGAATGCACAGCTCCCCGATCCGATCCGGCGGCAGGGGCCGGTCCTGCTCGTCGACCACCCGCACCTCCACCCCGACCCTCGGGGTGCCGGCCGAGCCCTCGCGCAGCGGGGTGCCCGGGTGCCTCAGGCAGTAGCCCTCGCACTCGGTCATCCCGATGAGCTGACTGAGGGGTTCCTCGCACACCCGTCCCCACGCGGCGTAGAGGTCCGGCGTCACGAAGTCGCCGCCGCATTCCATGGAACGGATCGATCCGAAGTCGACCTTCTCGTGTGCCGGGCAGTCGAGGACGTCGTGGAGCAACGACGGCAGGATCACCGATCGGGTGGGGCGGTGCGCCTGGAAGGCCTCCAGCCAGCGCTCCGGCGAGAACTCCTCCAGGAGCACCACGGTCCCGCCCACGGTCAGGGCTGGGATCAACGATCCCAGGCTGGCCGAGACGTGGACCAGCTGGGTGGACAGCAGCCAGATGTCGTCCCCCCGGAGGTCCATCGTCTGTCGCCGGCTGCGTCCGGTCTCGATGATCGAACGCGCGGTATGGACCACGCCCTTCGGCTTCGAGGTCGATCCCGAGGTGAAGTAGATCGCGGCGACCTCGTCGTCGACGGGGGGGGCGGGCTCGACGCGCGGATGATCGTCGACCTCCCCGACCTCCCAGGCGGGGCCGATGGTCGGGACCGCCCGGCCCAGCGTCCACACCTGCTCGAGGCAGGCGGGGGGGTCGAACCTGCCCGCCAGCCGATCGGCCAGAGAGTCCTGCACCAGGAGCATCCGCAGGCCACCCGTGCTCGTCGCGTATTCGACTTCCGGGCCCTGGTAGCGGTGGTTCAAGGGCACCGCGATCGCCCCGATCCGCCAGGTGGCCATCAGCAGCGCCGCGAGGTCCGGGGAATTGTGGGACATCAGTCCGATCCGATCCCCCCGGCCCATCCCCTGCGACGCCAGCCGGTCGGCGTGGGACTGGATGGCCGCATCGAACGCCCGGTAGCTGATGGCCCGGGAGCCGATGATCAGCGCCGTCGACTCCGGACGTTGCTCGAGGGTCGCCCGCGAGATGGTGCGAAGGTCCAGCATGTCGTGCTCCATTCGATTCGATTCGCCCGGAGGTTTTGGCTGAAGAAGCGCTCCCCGGGCGAGACAACCGGGGGATGTCGGGTGATAATGAGGCATCGTGCGAATCGTCCGGACCAGAATACCCCTCTTCTTCTATCGGCGTCTTGGGCTGATCGCGGTGGTGGGGCTGGTCGCCTCCACCCTGCTCGGGGCCCGCCTGCTCGAGCTGACCGTGCTCGACGGCGCGGAACTCAGGCTGCGTGCCGAACGGATGATCAAGCGTGAATCGCTCCTGCCCTCCTGGAGAGGAGCGATCGTGGACCGTACGGGGGTGGTCCTCGCGGAGGACCGGGCGAGCTGGAGCCTGGCCGTGCCCTTCCCCGTGCTGACCGGCCGTTGGGCTCGGGAACAGGCGATCAGGCAGTCCGTGGCGGAACTCGGGGGGGAGGCCTGGTCCGCCCTCGGTCCCGAGGAGCAGGCGGAGGCGATCCTGCAACGCATCCCCGCCTGGAACGACCTCGTCGAGGAACTGCTCGAGGGCCTCGCCGCCCAGCTCTCCCTCGACCGCGGGGTCTTCGACGAACGATTGGAATCGATCAGGCAGTCGGTCTCCAGGATGGCAGCCAGGGTCCATGACCTCCAGGAGGCCCGTTACCGGGAACAGCGACTCGAGCAGGGGCTCGACGGGGAACGGGAGTTCCGACGGCGGCCGATCGCGGAGCAGATCCAGTCCCACGTCGTCGCCACGGGGATCGACGACCGCACCGCCTTCACCCTGAGGCGCTACGCCCAGGCGGTGGCCGCGCGGGCCACGGATCGACTGGGTGGTCGTGACGTGGCGACCGAGGAACTGCTCGAACTGGTCGACGGCCAGCAACGCAACCGGCCCGGCGCCACCGCCACGGTGACCATCGATCGCGCCGGCTTCCCGCGACCACTTCGTTCGGAGGAACCGGCCCGACTGCTGCTGGCCGGGGTCGCCGACCACATCACGGGACGGACCCGTGACCAGGTCCTCGAGGAGGACCTCCGCCGCCGTCCCTTCCGGGGGATCGACGAATCGGACGTCGACCTGGGCGGGTACCGGCCCGGTGCGGACATGATCGGGGCTCGCGGCATCGAGGCCGCCTGGGAGGACGAGCTGCGTGGCACGCGCGGCCTCGAGCGCCGGGACCTCGAGACCGGGGCGGTGGAGATCCTCGAACACGTGCCGGGTCGGGAGCTGGCGCTGACCATCGACCACCAGCTCCAGGCCGAGGTGCAGGCGCTGCTCGACCCACGGCTGGGACTGGCGTCGGTCCAGCAGTACCACGCCGGATGGCGGGGGGGGGATCCGGTGCCCTCCCGGCTGCCGATCGGCACCCCGCTGGACGGTTCGGTGGTGGTGCTGGACGTCGAGACCGGCGAGCTGCTCGCCATGGTCTCCTGTCCGACGGTCGCCGAGGGCAGCTCGATGGACCTCGGTGCCCGCACCACCCACGCGCCGTTCGTCCACCGGGCGGTGGAGGCCGCCTACCCACCGGGCTCGATCGTCAAGCCGCTCGCCTACGTCGCCGCGGTCAGCGAGGGGGTCCTGCGGGTCGACGAGCGAATCGAGTGCACCGGTCACCTCCTCCCGGAGAACCCCGACGCCCTGCGGTGCTGGATCTACAAGATGTACGGCACCACCCACCAGGATCCCGAGGGCGGACTCGACGCCGCGAGGGCGATCTGCAATTCCTGCAACATCTTCTTCTACGAGGTCGGTCGCCGGATGGGACTGCGTCGCATGGCCGACTGGTACCGTCGCTGGGGGATGGACGAGCCGCTGGACGTGGGCCTCCTGTACCGCCGGGAGGTGCGTTCGAGCCCCGGACCGGAGGCGGACTGGGTGACCCGGAGCTTCGGCGAGGCGGGCGGGAAGGTCCCGGACATCGGTGAGGTCCCCGCCGCCGGCCGGACCGGGGAGTCGATCATGCTCGGGATCGGGCAGGGCCGCCTCACCTGGACCCCGGTCCAGGCCGCCAACGCCTACGCCACCCTGGCCCGCGGGGGCACCCTCCGGGACGCGACCCTCATCGCGGACCCCGACCTGCGCGGATCCCGGCGCACCGGGACGCTGGACCTCGATCCGGCCGCCTGCCGCGCGGCCCTGGAGGGGCTGCGGGCCGCGGTCGAGGACCCCGACGGCACCGCCAACGCCATTCGCTACCCGACGGGTCGCGACCCGGTCTTCGACATCCCCGGAGTGGTGGTCTGGGGCAAGACCGGCACCGCCACCGCACCCGCCCGCCGGGTGGATGTCGATGGCGACGGTGCCTTCAGCAACGCGCCTCCCGACGAACGCATCGGGGGGCTGGACCACGCCTGGTTCGTGGGACTCGCGGGGGATCGATCGGACGAGGTGCCTCGATACGCGATCGCGGTCCTGGTGGAATACGGTGGCTCGGGCGGTCGCGTGGCCGGACCGATCGCGGCGGAGGTGATCCGGGCCCTGATTCGGAATGGCTACCTCGAAGGGGAGGGCGATGCAGAAGGCTGAGCTGCTCCGACGCCGGGAACCCTTCCGCGGCTCGATCGCCGACTGGCGTGAGTCCGCTCGACGGATCACGCCCGGGGGTCCCGCCTGGTGGAACATCGGATGGCTGGTCATGGCCGCCGCGTTCGCCCTGAGCCTCGTCGGGATCGCCACCATCGAGACCACCCAGCCCGGTCAGGCCACCCGGCAGATGGTGCACCTCGCGGTGGGGGTCCTCTGCGCGATCTGCGTCGCGGTCCCCGACTACCGGAGGCTGCGCCGATTCACCTGGCCGATCGCGATCATCGCGGTCTGCCTGCTGGTCTTCGTGCTGCTGCCGATGGTGCCGGAGTCCCTGGTCAGGCCCCGAAACGGCGCCCGGCGATGGATCAGCCTGGGGGTCACCGACGTTCAGCCCTCGGAGCTGGCCAAGATCGCCTGGATCGCGCTGATGGCGGAATGGCTGGTGAGGCGCCGGAGCTACCGGCGTTTCGGCGGGTTCGTGCTCTGCTTCCTGGTCACGCTGGTCCCGTTCCTCCTCATCCTGAAGGAACCGGACCTCGGGACCGCGCTCCTGTTCATCCCCACCCTGCTGGTCATGCTGGTCGCCGCGGGGGCCCGGCTGCGACACGTCCTGCTGGTGCTGCTCTGCGGGATCTCGCTCGGACCGCTGGCCTACTTCACGCCCGGAGTGCTCAAGCCGCACCAGGTCGCCCGGGTGGACGCGATCGTCGCGCAGTTCCAGGGGGACGATCGACTTGAACGCGACGAGGGATTCCAGGCCGCTCGGGCTCGAGTGGTCGTCGGTTCTGGGGGACTCACCGGGGTGGGTCGGGATCATGCCGCCTCGATCGTGTCCTTCAACCGCCTCCCGGAGGAGCACAACGACATGATCTTCGCGGTGCTGGTGTGCCGGTGGGGCCTGGTCGGTGGCCTGTGCCTGTGGGCGTTGTTCATCGTGCTCGGGCTGGCGGGGCTCCGGGTCGCGGCCGGGAGCCGGGACGCCTTCGGGAGGCTGATGGTGGTGGGGATCGTGGCGATGATCTTCTTCCAGATGTTCGTGAACACCGGAATGACCATCGGCGTGCTCCCGATCACGGGCATGACCCTGCCTTTCGTGTCCTACGGCGGAACCAGTCTCGTCGCGACCTGGATCATGGCCGGGCTGGTCCTGAACGTCGCGCTGCGCCGGCCCCGGCGCATGCAGCGCGAGGCCTTCGACTTCGATGCCCCGGGAGCCGGATCGTGAGTGCCCTGCCCCCGTTCGCCGCTCCTCCAGGCAGTTTCCTCGAGGCCGCCGCGAAGGCGGGACTCGAGTTCGAGCCTTCCGACCTCGAGCGGATCGGTCGCTGGCTCGGGCTACTCGAGGCGGCGAATCGCCGCATGAACCTCACCCGGATCACCGACCCCGAGTCCGCATGGCACCGCCACGTGCTCGACAGCCTGTCCCTCCTCCCGATCCTCCACTCGATCACCTGCACCTCACTGCTCGACCTCGGCAGCGGCGGGGGGGCGCCGGGGCTCCCACTCGCGATCACCTGTCCCGGGGTCGCCGTCGGACTGGTCGATTCGGTGGGGAAGAAGGCCCGTTTCCTCGAGGCGTGCGCGAGCGAACTCGCCCTCCACAACGTCCGGGTGCTCAATGGTCGCGCGGAGGACCTGGCCGCGGACGGCGCCCCGGAACGGGCCGCCTGGGACGTGGTCTGTGCGCGTGCGGTGGGGCGCCTGCCGGTTCTCCTGGAGCTTTCCGTTCCCTTCCTGGTCGAGGGTGGGCTCCTGCTCGCGATCAAGGGCGCGCAGGCCTCCGTCGAGATCGAGGAGTCCCGGGCCGCGCTCCATGCGCTCCACGCCCGCGTGATCGACACCATCGCCACGCCGACCGGGACCATCGTGGTCGTCGAGAAGGCCCGGAAGACCCCGCGCAAGTACCCGCGCAAGGCGGGTGAGCCCGCACGGAACCCACTGGCAGGTTGATCTGTCCCCTTCACCGAAGTAGCTTGGAATCATGTCCGACGCCGACCCCCGACCATCCACCTACATCCAGTACGGCTGCGGCCTCAGCTGCCCCGACGGCTGGCTGAACTTCGACTCCAGTCCCACCCTGTTCATGCAGAGGATCCCCCTGATCGGCCGGTTCGTCCGCCGCCGGGGCTACGAACCCTTCCCTCGCGCGGTGCGCTACGCGAGCGTGGTCAAGGGGCTTCCGGTCCGCGACGGGCAGTGCACGGGCGTCTACTGCTCCCACGTCCTCGAGCACCTCGCACTCGCCGACTTCAGGGTCGCGCTTCGCGAGACCTTCCGCTGCCTGGGCTCCGGCGGCACCTTCCGGCTGGTGCTGCCCGATTTCGCGAGGTACGTCCGGGACTACCAGGACTCGACGTCGGAAACCCCGTCGATCGACTTCGTGCTCTCGACCGCCCTCGGCCAGGAACGTCGTCGTCGCGGGATCGCGGCGGTCCTCCATGCCCTGCTGTCCGGTTCAAGCCACCTCTCGATGTGGGACGAGCGGTCCCTCGCCCACGAACTCCGGACCGTGGGCTTCGACGGGATCCGACGGGCACGCATCGGCGACAGTCGGGACCCTCGATTCGCCGAGGTCGAAGCCCCCAACCGCTGGGAGGGCCACCTGGGCATGGAATGCACCAAGCCATGAGCGGGCTCCTGGCCAGATCCCCGATGCAGGGCGACGTGTGACCCTCGACGTCCTGAAGTACCTCTCCCCCGATGGCGGAATCGCGCGCCGCATCGAACAGTACGAGTCCCGGCCGCAGCAGCTCGAGATGGCCGGCCGGGTGCACGCCGCCCTCGAATCGCGTTCCCACCTGATGGTGGAGGCGGGCACCGGGGTCGGCAAGAGCTTCGCCTACCTCATCCCCGCGATCGCCCGAGCGGTCGACCACGGCGAGCGCGTGGTGATCTGCACCAACACCATCAGCCTGCAGGAGCAGCTGATGGAAAAGGACCTCCCCCTGCTCAACGCGGTGATCCCGGAGGAATTCTCCTCGGTACTGGTCAAGGGTCGCGGCAACTACGTGTCGCTCCGCCGCCTCAAGCTCGCCAGCGAACGCCAGGACCGCCTGCTCGTGGACGACAACGAGCGACACTCGCTCCAGATGATCGAGGAATGGGCCTACGCCACCCGGGATGGATCCCTCGCCACCCTGCCGCAGCTGCCCCGCCAGGCGGTCTGGGACCTCGCGCAGTCCGACTCGGGCAACTGCATGGGTCGCAAGTGCCCCACCTACGAGAAGTGCTTCTTCCAGGTGGCCCGCCGCCGGATGGAGCACGGCCAGCTGCTGATCTGCAACCACGCCCTCTTCTTCAGCGACCTGTCGCTCAGGATCCGAGGCGGGGGGATCCTCCCCGCCTACGACCACGTGATCCTCGACGAGGCCCACAACGTGGAGACCATCGCCGCGGAGCACTTCGGGATCCGGGCCGGGGAGTCCGGGGTGCGTCACCTGCTCAAGCGCCTGTACCACCGGACCTCGGGTCGTGGGTTCCTCGCCACCCTGGAGGTCCGCGACGGGACCCTCCAGCGACTCGACCAGGTCATCGAGCAGGTGCTCCAGGCGGGCAGCTGCAGCGACGACCTCTTCGACGCGCTGTTCCGCTGGAACGCCTCCCATGGTGGCTCCAACGGACGAGTCCGCTCCCCCCAGGCGGTGGATGATCGCCTCTCCCCGGTGCTGCGGGAGCTGGCGCGGGGGTTGCGACTGCTCAAGGAGTGCGCGGAGCGCGAGCCCGACCAGTTCGAGCTGGTCGCCTACGCCCAGCGTGCCGACGGGATCGCCGACGACCTCGAGATGCTGCTCTCCCAGTCGCTCGAGGGATGCGTCTACTGGGTGGACGTCGCCCGGGCGCGCCGGGGTGCCTCCGGTCGCGGCAACGTCTCGCTCTGCTGCGCGGCCGTCGACGTCGCGCCCATCCTGCGAGAGCACCTCTTCGGGCGGGAGGTCTCGGTGGTCATGACCTCCGCGACCCTGGCGGACGGCGAGGGCGACTTCGGCCACACCAAGACCCGACTGGGCTGCGAGGACGCAAGCACCCTCCAGCTGGGCAGCCCCTTCGACCTCTCGCGCCAGATGCGGGTGATCGTCGAGAGCACCATGCCGGAGCCGCGCGATCGCGACTACGTGGAGCGGCTCTCGGACTGCGTCCTCGACCACGTGCTGGAGACCGACGGGGGGGCCTTCGTGCTCTTCACCAGCTTCGCGCACCTGGACAAGGTCGTCGAGCGGATCGGGCCGAGACTGGTCGACCTCGAGTACCCCCTGCACGTCCACGGTCGTTCAGGCCCCCGCGGACTGCTGGTTCGTCGGTTCCGGGAGGACCCCCGGAGCATCCTCTTCGGTACCTCGAGCTTCTGGCAGGGCGTGGATGTCCGGGGCCGGGCCCTGCGCAACGTGATCGTCACCCGGCTGCCCTTCGAGGTCCCGGACCGACCGCTGGTCCAGGCCCGGCACGAACAGATCGAGGCGAGGGGAGGGCATCCCTTCACCGAGGACCAACTCCCTCGCGCGGTCATTCGCTTCAAGCAGGGGATCGGCCGCCTGATCCGCTCCCACGAGGACTCGGGACGCGTGGTGGTGCTCGATCCCAGGATCATGACCAAGGGCTATGGACGTCGCTTCCTCGATGCCCTGCCCGACGGGGTGCGAATCGAGCTTGGTTCGGACCCGGAGGGGGAGGGCCACCACCTCCAGGACCCCGACGACTGGATTGCGTGAGACGAAAAAAAAAGGTCGAGACCCGTCGGCGGACGAGTCTCGACCCATGATTGGGGGAGGGGGAAGGAATTCGTTACGCGCGACGACGTCGCGCGACAAGTCCGGCCATCGCGAGCAGGGAGAGTGCTCCGGGGGCCGGGACGATCGTGTACTCGAGCATCCGGTTGCCGAATGAGGCGGTTCCGCCCCAGGAGGCCGAGTTGCCGTTCATGAGGTCCGTGGCGGGATCGCCGTCGGAGCCACCGGTCGTCGCCACCTCGAAGAGGAAGGTGTCACCGATGCCGACTCCGATGGACGCCATGGAGATCTGGAAGGCGATGCTGTAGCTGTGGGTGGAGCTGTCCTGGTGGTCGGCCCCGCCGATCCCGTTCCAGGAGCCCGAGGTCCCGTCGTAGAGGAGGGCGGCGCCACCATTGTCGGAGTCGTTGTTGTAGGCCCCGACGAAGTAGTCGATGCCGAACGAGCCCGTGTCGACGTTCCTGATCCACGGATTGTTGTTCCCCGAGATCCCCGTGCCTTCGGCAGTATCGAGGAAGACGAGGTACCGGGTCCAGCTCTCGTAGGACGAGGTCTGGATGCGGAAGTAGACGTTCTCGAGGTCGTTCGAGACGTCCATGGTGGTCAGATCCAGGTTGTCGACGAAGGCGGGACCCTGGTCGTACTGGTCGTCGTTGTACTGGGTGACGAACAGATCCGCGGAAGCGGAAGAGGCTACAACCAGAGCTGCAGGCAAAATAAGCTTGTATGTAAGCATTTGGGAGTCTCTTTAAACAGCTTGTCTCATCTCTTCAAACACGTTGGAGCGGGCTGAGGGAAGCCTGTTCCGCCGGATCCGAGGGAGGATCCAGATGCAATCTAGCCAAATCTGGTGCCGGGACAAGTGCAAAATCCGGTTTTTTCCCGGCTTACCCCCCCCTGGACAGGTGTGGCGGCGCCCCGGGATCGATCAGATCCGGGCTTCCAGCCGCCTGGAGAGGGAGGCTGGCAGCGCGTCGAGCAGGCTGATCAGGAACACCGTGGACCCGAACAACCCGGCGAACGACCCGAGTCCGATCACCCAGCCGAGGCTCTGGAGGCCCCGGTGGCTGGCCAGCAGCAGGGCTCCGAAGCCGATTCCGGTGGTGCAGGCGGTCAGCGTCACGGCCCTGAGGGTCGTCCCGAAGCCCGGTTCCGCCCCCGTCCGGCATTCCCGCCACCGGTGAAAGACGTGGATCGCGCTGTCCGCGCCCAGGCCGATCAGGATCGGTATCCCGAAGAAGTTCGCGAGGTTGATGGAGACCCCGATGAGGGCCAGGCACCCGAGGGTGAGCCCCAGTCCGGCCGCCAGCGAGGCCATGCAGCAGGCGGTCGCGATGACCGAGCGGAAGTCCAGCCACAGGACCACGCCGACCACCAGCACCGCACCCAGTCCCATGGTCAGGAAGGCCCGCGACATGTCCCCGATCGATTCGTACTGGGTGATCGGGACCCCGGTGGTGTCCGGGTCGACGGTCCTGATCGCCTCCACGAACCGGCTCATCGGTTCGTGGGACCAGACGTTCTCCGCGGGCTGCATGAGGACCGCGAACCGACCCTCCGGGGAGACGAACCGATCCCGGAGCGCGTCCGGGATCGACGCCCGGAGTCCGCCGCGGGCCCCGCGCCCCATCTGTTCCAGCGCGTTCCCGGTGTTGGCGAGTGCGGTCGAGATCCGGGTCTGGAGGTTGACCGCCGCCACCTCGTCCCCGCCCCCGAAGATCGTGCGCTGCGCACGCAGTCGTTCGCGAAGGTCCCGGAGTCGGCGGACCTGCTCCGGGGCGATCCGGTCCCCTCCGAAGGCCTCGAGGGTCCGGAGGCGGTCCACCACCGCCCCGAGGTCCGTCGCCCTGACGAGGTCCGCCGAGCCCGGTGCCGCCTGCCCCGGATCCGGGGGCAGGGTGCTTCGGCCGAGCTGTTCGAGCAGCTGGTCCCGGGCCTCCGACGGCAGCGCGACGAGGTCGAGCACGCTGAGGACCTCCCCGATCACCGGCTGGGCGTCCGCCGACTCCACCACCGCGGGGATCTGGTCGATTCGATCAACCACCGAGACCGCGAACCAGCTCGCGGAGGTGTCGTCCTCGAAGAGGCGATGCTCCCATTCCACGGAATCCAGGCCGTCCGCCTGCAGCTCCAGCAGGTTGCTCTCGAACCCGAGGCGCTCCACCGCGACCACCGACGCGCCCCCGCAGATCGCCAGTCCCAGGACCAGCACCAGTGCGGGCCGCCGACGTCCCGGGGCCCTCGACCCGACCCCACGCGGTGAGCCCCGGGGGGGGGCCGCGCCGGTGCCCGTCGGGGGACGTCCCCGTTCGCTCAGGAACAGCAGCGCGGGCAGCACCACCGTCATCGCCAGGGCGCAGAGCAGCAGGCCGACCCCCGCGATGGTGCCGAGTTCGCGGAGTCCCTGGAAGCTGGTGAACAGCGCGAGCAGGAACACCCCTGCGCTGGTGAGGGCGCCGGTGGTGTTCCCGACCACCGCGGTCCGCATGACCACCTCCACCGCCTCCCCGGCTCGACGGTTCCTGCGGGCCTCGATCCAGCGCGCGATCACGTGCACCCCGTAGTCGAGGCCCGCGCCCACCAGCACCAGCATGAACACCATGGACAGCAGGTTCAGCCGGCCCACCAGCAGGGTCGCGCATCCGTAGGTCCACCCGAAGGCGGCGGCGAAGGCGACCACCGCGAAGAGCGGCCGGCGCACCTCCCGGAACACCACCATGAAGAGCACCGCGATCGCGGCCAGGGCGACCAGCGAGGCAAGAGTCATGTCCCGCTCCGTCGTGGCCAGTTCGTCCGCCTGGAGGACCGGCTTGCCGGTCAGGCCGATCTCAACCCCCGGGAAGGCCCGTGCGACCTCCGCGATCTCCCTCCTGATCAGCCGGAGTGGTTCCCGGATGACCGCCATCGAGCCGAAGTCCTTTTCCGGCATGATCTCGATGAAGTGCATCCGTCCCGTGCTGGAGACCAGGTACTCGGTTGGCCGTGGGACGGCCAGCTCGAACCCGTTCGGGAGGGCCTCGGGGGACGGAGCGGCCGCGGCCACCGCTTCCAGCAGGAACACCGACTCGGCGAACAGCCGACCGGCGGTCCGCGCCTCCATCGAGGTGCCGTCCCGGATCAGTCGTTCCAGCCGGGCCCGTGCATCGGCCACGACCTCCACCGGGGTGGGCGACCCGAGGAGTTCCTGGAAGCAGCCCTCGGCCTCCAGCAGCTCCCGGAGGCGCTCGAGGTCCATCGACCGGGGGGCGAGCCTCCACTGTTCGTCGTTGGCGATGGTGGCGTGGACGAACGGAAGCACGCCGAGCCCCCGGAGCCGTCCGGCCAGCTGGTCGACCGCCTGCCGGGCGCTGTCGGGGTCCGCGGGGTCCCCCGCATCGACCACCACGTAGAGCGCCTCCCGGTCCCCGAATTCCTCCATGAACGCCCGGTAGGCCTTCATGAACGGGCGGTCCCGGCCGATCAGGGAGTTGGTGTCCGCGTCGAGCTCGAGGTTGCTCGCGGCCAGCACCCCCCCGAGGGCCGCCAGGATGAGGGCGGACCACAGCACCCAGCCCGGTCGCGCCCGGATCATTCGAGCCAGGCCGCCCAGCAGCCGGTACCTCGGAGCGGGCAGGGGGGGCTCGTTCGCGGTCTCGAGATGAGGGCGATCGCTCATGCTCGCGCAGCTTAGCTCAGCCGTCGGGCTCGCAGTGGTTTATCAGCCCGGGAGGCCGCGCCAGCGCCTGCCCGGGCGCGTAATTACGCCGATCTTTTCCGCTCAGAGTGGATCCATACGGGTTTCGACCTACAGTTGGAGGGTATTCCGGAAGCACCACCCAACCCGAGGGGCTCGACCGCCAGATGGCCATCAAGCATTCCATGTCCACGTACCTCGTCCTGTTCTGCGGGCTGGTGGCCGCCGCATCAGGCACCCCCCTGGTCGCCCAGGAATCCGTGGCGAGGTCCTGGTGCGAGCTCACCTTGCAGGCGATCCGGGGTGACTTCGCCCGCCCGACCGTGCACGCCCGCAACCTGCACCACGTCACCGCGGCGATGCACGATGCCTGGGCCCTCTACGACGACCTGACCGAAGCCCACCTGGTACCGGGGAGCCCGACCAACAAGGACCCGATCGCCGCCCAGGAGGAGGCGATGTCCTTCGCCGCCTACCGCATCCTCCAGTCGCGTTTCGCCGATTCCCCGGGCGCCGCCCAGTCCCTGGCGGCCTTCGACCTGATGATGGACAAGCTTGGCTACGACAAGGACTTCTTCGGCACCCTCGGCGACTCCCCCGCGGCGTGGGGAAACCGCATCGGCTTCAACTACCTGGTCTACGGCCTGAACGACGGGGCCAACGAGGCGGGTTTCTACAACAACCAGTTCTACGTCCCCGTCAACCCCCCGATGGTCGTCCAGCAGCCCGGCAACGATGCCCTGGTGGATCCCGATCGCTGGCAGCCGCTCACCCTCGACTTCTTCGTCGACCAGGCCGGCAACGTGACCCCGATCACCACCCCGCAGTTCCTCGGCGCGGAGTGGGGGGTGGTCTCCGGCTTCGCCGTGACCGGCGCCGACCAGACCGTCTACCAGCGCGACGGGGCCTCGTGGACCGTCACCCACGATCCGGGAAGTCCCCCCGCGTTCTCCGACCAGGAGTATCGCCGTGGGTTCGAGATGGTCGCCAACTGGTCGAGCCACTGCGACCCGGCGGACGGGGTGCTCTGGGACGTGTCACCGGCCTCGATCGGGAACGCCACGCTCCCCGCCGACCCCTCGGACTGGGACGCCTTCTACGACACGATCGACGGTGGTGACTCGGGTACCGGCTACGCGGCCAACCCGGTGACCGGGCAGCCCTACGCCCCCCAGTTCGTCCCCCGCGGGGACTACGTCCGGGTCCTCGCCGAATTCTGGGCGGACGGGCCGGACTCCGAGACCCCGCCCGGCCACTGGATGGTCATCCTGAACTCCGTGAGCGACGCCCTCGCTCCCGACCAGTTCCGGATCGGCGGGGAGGGCGAGGTGGTCAGCCGGCTGGAGTGGGACGTCAAGTCCTACTTCGCGATGGCGGGCTGCATGCACGACGCCGCGATCGCGGCCTGGGGCGCCAAGGGCTGGTACGACTTCATCCGACCGGTGTCCGCGATCCGCTGGCTGGCCTCCAACGGCCAGAGCT
The DNA here is from genome assembly GCA_002862305.1 of Phycisphaerae bacterium. Taxonomy (GTDB): domain Bacteria; phylum Planctomycetota; class Phycisphaerae; order Phycisphaerales; family SM1A02; genus UBA8087. Next base: position 20,867 of record PKCS01000058.1, read on the forward strand.
CGGATCCGCTGCTGCCGTCCTACTCCCCCGACGGGATCAGCCTCGTTCCCGGGCTGATCGAACTGATCACGCCCGCGACCACCGCGCGCGGCGAACGCCACGAGGACCTCCTCGGCTACGAGGGCCAGATCGCGGTCAAGGCCTGGCGAGGGCCCGACTACATCACGGATCCCCTCGTCGACCAGGCCGGGGTAGGCTGGATCCGGGGCATCGAGTGGTGGCCCTACCAGAGGCCCACCTTCGTGACCCCGAACTTCGCCGGCTACGTCTCCGGTCATTCGACGTTCTCGCGGGCCGCCGCCGAGCTGCTCACCCTGTTCACCGGTTCACCGTACTTTCCCAACGGCCTCGGGGAGTTCGTCTGCGAGGCGAACGAGTTCCTGGTCTTCGAGGAGGGACCGAGCGTCGAGGTCCGCCTGCAGTGGGCCTCCTACCGCGACGCCTCCGACCAGTGCTCGCTCTCGAGGATCTGGGGGGGCATCCATCCTCGCTGCGACGACATCCCCGGTCGGCAGTTGGGACTCATCATCGGCCCCGATGCCTGGGCCAAGGCGAGCAGCTACTGGCTGGCACCCGACCTCTGCCCCCAGGACCTCAACGACGACGGGATCGTCAACGGTGCCGACCTGGCGCAGTTGATCGCCGCCTGGGGACTCTGCATCGACTGCCCGCAGGACCTCGACGAGGACGGCGTGGTCAACGGTCTGGACCTCGCGATCCTCCTGGCCAGCTGGGGCAGTCCCGAACTCTGCGAGAACTGAGCCCGCGGGCTCGACAACGTCTCAACCGACGCCCGACGGCGCCTCGACCGCGTGGACCGGTACGCCGTCGACGATGGTCGTGATGGCTCGTCCGGTGAGGGTCCAGCCCTCGAACGGGCAGTTGCGGCCCTTGCCCGCGAACTCCCCGGTGCGCACCGTCCAGCAATGCCCGGGATCGATGATGGTCAGGTCCGCCGGGCCGCCGGGGGCGAGGGTGCCGATCCCCGAGGCGTCGAGTCCGACCAGGCGCGCGGGTTCGATGGTCATCAGCGCGACCAAGCGCGGCCAGTCGATCAGCCCCGGCTCGACCAGCGCCTTCGCGTACAGCCCGAGCGCGCATTCGAGCCCCACGATCCCGAAGGGCGCCGACTCGAAGTCCAGTGACTTCTCCTGCAGCGTGTGGGGGGCGTGGTCGGTCGCGAGGATGCCGATGGTCCCGTCCGCGACGCCCTGACGGAGGGCGTGGATGTCCGCCTCCTCCCGGAGGGGCGGGTTCATCTTGGCCATGGTGTCGTAGCCCTCGCAGGCGCGGTCGTCCAGCAGCAGGTGGTGGGGGGACGCCTCGCCGGAGGCCTGCAGTCCCCGGGCTCGTGCCCTGCGGATCAGTTCGACGGTGCCCCCGGAGGAGACGTGCTGCACGTGGTAGCGCCCTCCGGTCTCGGCCAGGATTCGGAGGTCGCGTTCGACCACCAGCTCCTCCGCGATCCTCGGCCACCCCCGCAACCCGAGTCGGGTGCAGGTGGCCCCCGCGTTCATGGATGCGCCGACCGTCAGGCTCGGTTCCTGGGCGTGCTGCATGAACACCGTGTCGTGTCGTGCGCAGGTCGCGAGGACCTGCTGCATCATGAGGGGGTCGGCCACCACGTCCCCGTCGTCCGAGATGCCCACCGCGCCCGCCCGGACCAGTGAATCGATCGGGGCGATCTCCTCCCCCCGGCGTCCGATCGTCGCGGCCGCCACCGCGTACACCCGGCAGAGCGCCCCGTGCTCGGCCCGCTGGTGGACGAACTCCAGGGTCCGTACGGAGTCGATGGCCGGAACGGTGTTGGGCATGCAGCAGACCGTCGTGAAGCCCCCGGCGACCGCGGCCCTGCTGCCGGTCGCGATGGTCTCCTTGGACTCCCCGCCCGGTTCCCTGAGGTGGACGTGGGGGTCGATCAGTCCCGGGGTCACCAGGCATCCCTCGGCCTCGATCACCTCCACTCCCGGCGAGCCGTCGAGCCCGGGGGCGATGGCCTCCACGAGTCCGTCTCGGATCAGCACGTCCGCGAGCTCGTCACGACCCGAGTCGGGATCGATGACCCGTCCGCCCCGGACCAGCAGGTCCTGTTCTGTGGGTGCGTGCTCCATGGTTCAGTCCGGAAGGTCCACCACGCCTGCCGGCGTGGATTCGGTGGTCATCACCTCGCCGCGGGCGGGGTCCTCCTCGTCGCCCAGCGGCTCCTCCAGAGGGGGAGGAAGCGCCGCCGGTTCTGGATTCCGCCGGTCCGAGACCGGACGGGGCGCAGGCTCCAGCCCGTAGAACCCCTGGATCAGCACCGCCTCCGCGAGCAGGTCCACCGATTGGGTGCGGTTCGTGGCACCGTCCGCCGCGCGCACGCTGCCTTCGGCCACCAGTGGTCGCCCCCAGGCGAGGATGCGCCTGCCTCGTGCGTTGCGCGGAAGGGTGAAGCCATCCTTCAGCAGGAGCATCACCGGGGGACTGGTCCCGTCGCCGATCGTCGCCCAACCGCCGTCCTGCTGGTCGACGGATTCGACCCACGCCTCAACGTAGAGCATGGTGTCCCAGCGGGACGCCTCGGGAAGCATCGCGAGGGGGACCGGCTGCGCCTTGCGGGGCACGTCCACCGCCCGACCGTACAGCACCCAGCCCGATCGTTCCGCCTCCCACCAGGGATTGTGGGCGCATCCGGCCAGTGACGACGTCAGTGCCGCCAGGAGGAGGAAGGTGATCGATCGAATCGGCATGGTCGCTCCAGACGCCGGACCGGCGGGGGCCCGGGATTGATGGCATGATCATAACGGCGACCGCCCGTGCCGGTCTCGGCACGGGCGGTCGGGTTGAGTCATCCACGGCGGACAAGCCCGCCGGTCGACCTGGAGGCGGACGCCTCGGTCAGTTGCTCATGGGGCAGCCGGCCTTGGCGGCCTTCTTGCTGCTGGAGCAGCTGCTGGCGCAGCCGCTGGGCGAGTCGCTGACCGCGCCGGGGGCGGCGCCGGTGCTGTCGGTCATCGGGCACTCGGTCGCGGTCTTGTTGCTGCTGGAGCAGCTGCTGGCGCAGCCGCTGGGCGAGTCGCTGACCGCGCCGGGGGCGGCACCGGTGCTGTCGGTCATCGGGCACTGGGCCGCGGCCTTGTTGCTGCTGGAGCAGCTGGAGGCGCAACCGGAGGCCTCGCCGACCGCACCGGGCGATGCGGACTTGCAGCAGGAATCACCGGTCGAGCAGCAGGAGCTCGAGGTGGAGACCGCGCCGAGGGCAGCCTTGTCGTCGTTCTTCTTGTTGTGGTCGCAGGCGGCGAGGACGCTCAGGAGGGCGGCTGCGGCCAGGGTGGTCAGGGTGCGGGTCATGACGTGAGTCTCCAATAAGCTGATGTCTGTAGTGTCTGTGGGACAGGATCCCCTGTGTTCGGTCCCGAAGTATACCTTCCCCCGGGGCAATGGAGCCAACTTTCTGGGGCGAACCCCGGGGAATGTCCTACAGTCATGACTCAGGGGGTCCGCTCGGAGCCGATCCCCCGCGTCCTGGAGAGCCCCTTGGCGTCCAAGAACCCCGGTCACAGCCCTCAATCGGCGGATTCCCGCCGCGCCGGTCTGGCCGAGCAGGCCCGAGAACTGCCGCGCAGCCCCGGGGTCTACCTGATGAAGGACGACCACGGCCAGGTGCTCTACGTGGGCAAGGCGGGGTCGCTCAGGAGCCGGGTCGGGAGCTACTTCCAGCCTTCGGCCCAGCTCGACCGGAAGACCCAGGCGATGGTCGAGTGCGTGCATTCCTTCGAGACGATCGACTGCGAGGGGGAGTGGGAGGCGCTGTTGATGGAGAGTCGCCTGATCAAGGACATCAGGCCCCGATTCAACATCCGACTCGTCGACGACAAGAGCTACCCCTACCTGGTGGTCACGATGCGGGACGAGTTCCCCGCGGTCCACGTCACCCGGACCCCGACCGAGCCCGAGTACAAGGGGGCCCGGGTGCTGGGGCCCTTCACCTCCGTGGCGGACCTCCGCAGCGCGGTCACCATCCTCCAGCGGGTGTTCAAGTTCCGGACCTGCGAGCTCGACATCCACGAGGACGACCCCAAGAACCGTCATTTCCGTCCCTGCCTGCTCCACGCGATCGGGCA
>PKCS01000048.1 GCA_002862305.1 Phycisphaerae bacterium
CGGAGCTTCGCGGAGGTGCTCGAGCCCTACATCGGCACCGAGATCCTCCGTTCCCCGCTGGACACCAGTCCCTACTGGGACATGAGCTACCAGCCGGACGACGACAACGCCCCGGTGACCCGGCGCACCAGCTACGGGATGAACAACTACCTGTCGCGGAACTACTCCCCCGCCGTCGCGGTGCTCGGGCCCGGCGCGGGCGCGGATCGCCTGACCAAGGTCAAGCGACCGGACCAGGTGGTGTGCTTCCTGCACATGACCCCCGACGGGGCCTACGCGGTCAGCGACCACCCCCACGTGGAGGGCTGGTCGTTCGGCTCGGAACCCTGGCGACTCGCGAGCAACCAGGTCGACATCTCCGCGGCCGAGGGCACCCCGAACATGAGCGAGGTCGCCGAATCGAACTACGGATTCGTGGACGGATCCATCGGCACCAGGCCGTTCAACCAGGTCTACGTCGACGCCCAGTACAACGCATTCGATCCAGAAGCCCGCCTTCCCCTTTCCGGGGGGTGATGCTCGGACCCCACCAAGCGGAACACCACTCAGATGACCAAGACACCACACCTCATCGGCCTCCCCACCCTGCTCGCCTCGGTCTGCCTCGCGCTGCCCGGGATCGCCCACGCACAGCACGCCGGGGACATCGGCCTCCGGGTGGTCGACGGCCGAATCGACGTCTTCGGACCCCTCGGCCAGGAAGAGGACACCGACGGGGTGTTCCTGAGCGAGCTCGGCGACGGCGGGACCGAGGCCTTCTCCTCGGATCCGGGGTTCGACGCGCTGTCCGGGACCTTCGAGCCGGGACGCATCGGGTTCGACTGCCTCTCCGGACTCCAGCGATGGGACCCGGCCGCCGGGGCCTGGCTCGAGCCCGCCCTGGTCGGCGAGGAACTGAGCATCTCCTTCTCGATCCTCGAGACGATGGTCGTGGACGAACCGGTGTCCGGCTTCTCCCTCGCGGTCCAGCCCGACGGGGGCTGGCACCGCCACGTCAACTGGTTCCTGGAGCCCGATGCATCGGGCACCAGGCTTCCCGGGGTGTACCGCGTCGACCTCGCCCTCTATTCGACGATGGGCCTCGCCGACAGCGAACCGTTCACCCTCATCTTCGACTACGAGGCACCGGCGGCGGACGTCACCGCCGCGCTCGACTCGATGTACGAGTCCCCGGCCTGCCCCGGCGACTTCGACCTCGACGGAGCCGTGACCGGTGCCGACCTGACCCAGATGCTCGGTGACTGGGGCACCAACCGAATCCGGTCCGACCTGTCGGGCGACGGCGTGGTCTCGGGCGCCGACCTCACGATCCTGCTTGGCAGGTGGGGGCTCTGCACCGAGTGACCCGACGATCCATTCCGACTGTTTCCTGTTTACGTTTTCTGTTTTCTGATTCCCTTTTCCCTGACTTCCCATGACTCGGATCACCCTCATGATCCACTTGAAGTTGTAACCCTTACTTGGAGAGATCGAGATGTTTTCACGTAACTACCTGAGGTTCACAGCCCCCACCCTGGCATTCGCCGCCATGGTGCTCGCCGCGCCGCAGATCGCGTTCGCGGACGAGGAGGACGACGACCACGGCGACCACCACGGCGAGGAAGAGCACTACGACATCACGCTGTGGAACAACAACGGCGTCCTGCAGACCGGTGGCTGGGACCACGACACCGAGACCCTCGAGGTCCAGAGCCTCCGCGTCTTCGAGGCGCACTTCGGCGAGGATCCGGCGCTTCCCAACGCCATCGACGAACCCGGCTTCGGCGGGACGGCCGATGCCACCGGCCTGGCCCTGGGCGCCACGATGACCATGAACCTGACCGGCAACTTCGCCGCCTGGAACGGCAACGGGTTCAGTGCCACCAGCAACGTCCTCTCGATCGGCTACGAAGGCCAGTCGGTGGACTCCAGCACCGGCGGTGGGCTCGACTTCCTCGTCACCGAGGACTGGGACGAGCACCCCATCTTCAGCATCAACCAGGACGCCGCGGCCAACTCCTACCTGGCCGAGATGTCCTTCAGCATGGACGGACTCGGCTCCACCGATCCGTTCTGGGTCGTCTTCAACTACGGCATGGACGACGAGCTCTACGAGGAGACCGTCGAGTGGGTCGAGACCAACCTGGTGCCCGCACCGGGCGTGCTCGCGCTGCTCGGCCTCGGTGGCCTCGCGACTCGCCGTCGTCGCGCCTGACCCGGACGGGTCCCTGACCCGCCACACGGCAGAACCAGCCCCGCCGGCCTCCGGCGGGGCTGTTCATTCCCGGGCCTCCGCCCCGGCGGTCGCCGGCCCACGGGGACTCAACCGGTGCTCTGCATCGCGGCGGCGAGGGCATTGACGCTCAGGAGGATCAGGGTGGTGAGCTCCTCGCGCTCCGCGGAGTCCGGACCCGCCTCCCGCCAGCGTCGCAGGAGTTCGACCTGGAGGGCGTTGATCGGATCGGAATCCGCGTTGCGCACCTCGATCGAACGCTGGATCACCGGGTTGTTGTCGAGCAGGCGCTGCTGGCCGGTGATCCGGAGGACCGCCTCCTCCGCCCGGCGGAACTCCTCGACCAGGGCGCGATGGATCCCCGGGGCGCCCTCGGCCAGGTACCACGCCGCGACCTCGAGTCGGGCGCGAGCCATCTCCTGCTGCGCGTTGTCGATGAACGCGCGGAGGAATCCCCCCGCGGCGTAGGCGTCCCGGCACCGGTGCAGGGCCTCCTCCCGGTCGAGCACCAGTTCACCCAGGGCGGTGCCGATCCCGTACCAGCCCGGCGCGTTGTAGCGCATCTGGGTCCAGGAGAACACCCAGGGGATCGCCCGGAGGTCGTCGAAGGTCACCGCCCCGCCGGTCCGGGAGACCGGCCGCGAGGCGATCGGGAGCTCGCCGATGAAGAGCACCGGGGAGCGTTCGACGAAGGCGGGCCAGAACGCCGGATCGTCGATCAACCCCCGGTAGGTGGTCCGGGAGCGCCGGGCGAGGTCGTCCATCAGTCGTCGGAGCTCCTCGTCGACCGGCCGTGCGGAACCCGGATCCGCGGTCGCGAGGATCATGGCGTTGGCGATCTGCTCCAGGTGTCGGTGGGCGACCTCGGGCATCGCGTACCGGAAGGAGATCACCTCCCCCTGCTCGGTGAACCGGATGCGACCGTTGCGGGTGCGGGGCGGGCTGGACAGGATCGCCCGATTCGCCCGCCCCCCTCCGCGGGCCACGGTCCCGCCCCGGCCGTGGAAGAAGCGGAAGGACACCCCCGCGTCCCGCGCGATCCGGGCCAGGTCCTGCTGGGCGACGTGCAATCGCCAGTTGGCGGCCCCGTAGCCGCCGTCCTTGTTGGAATCGGAGTAGCCGAGCATCACCTCCTGGAAGCGACCCCGGGACTCCAGGCAGGCCCGGTAGGCGGGGTTCTCGAGCAGTTCCGACATGATCGAGCCGGAGCGGTCGAGGTCGTCGACGGTCTCGAACAGCGGGGCGACGTCGAGGGCGCAGTAGACGTTCCCGTCCACGATCGTCCACAGCCCCGCCTCCCGGAGCAGGACCATCACCTCCAGCAGGTCGCTGACGTCGTGGGCCATGGAGATCACGTAGGTGCCGACCGACCGGGGGTCGCGCCGGATCGCCTCGGAGAACACCGCGAGCCCGTCGAGCAGTTCGGTGGTGGACTCGCCGGGTTCCTGGCCGCGGGCCAGCAGCGGCCGGGCGGTGGCGAGTTCCGCCTCGAGCAGTTCGCGTCGCTCGTGCTCCCCGAGGCCGAGGTAGTCCTCGCTGACCCCCGCGAGCTGGAAGAGCTCGGCGACCGCGGCCTCGTGCACCCGGCTGTGCTGCCGGATGTCCAGCGCCGCGAGGTGGAAGCCGAACGTCCGCGCCGCGACCAGGGCGTCGGCCACGCCCCCTCGCTCCGCGGTCTCGACGAGTCCCGCGAACCGCAGGGCGGACTGGAGGAGTTCGAGGTCCGCGAGGTATCGCTCGCAGTCGTAGTCGGGGGTGCCCAGTCGGGCCTGCATGTGGGTGAGCTTGATCCGGAACGGCTCCCGCTGGATGTGGCGGATCGACTCCTCGGGGAGCGGGGACTCCGCGTCGTCGCGACGGATCGAGGCGGTCAGCTCGGGGTCCACCGGGACCCGCCGCTCCGAGAGGCTGAGTTCGCGGTGCAGCGCCTCGAGCAGGTGGTGGTGGCGATCGATCGCGACCGCGCGCATCTCCGCGAACGCGGTCTCCGAGCGGGCCGCGGTGACGAAGGGATTGCCGTCGCGATCCCCCCCGATCCACGATCGGTAGTGAAGGAGGGTCGGCAGGGGCGGCCGGCGGTCGTAGGTGACCTCGATCGCGTCCGCGAGGTCCCGGTAGAGCTCGGGGACCGCGCGCCAGATCGCCCCGCCGAGGTAGTGGATGCCGTTGCGGACCTCGTCGATCACGTCCAGTCGGCGGGAGCGGATCTCGTCGGTCGCCATCAGCTGGGCGAGGGTCTGGCGGACCTCGCTTTCCAGTCTCCGGGATTCCTCCGCGGTGAGGCGCTCCCGATTGCGGGTGACCAGCAGTTCGGCGATGCGATCCTGCTTGGCGATCACGCTGCGCCGCCGGGACTCGGTGGGGTGGGCGGTCAGGGTCGGCTGGATGTCGAGCCGCCCGAGCACCTCCAGCAGGCCATCCAGCCCGAGCCCGCCCTCGGCGAGGGTCGCGATCGCCTCGGCGATCGATTCCGGGCGGGCCTCACCCGGACCGGCCTCCAGGGTCCGGAGTCGGTTCACCCGGGTGATGTGCAGCTGTTCCGCCTTGTTGCGGAGGTGGAAGCGGATGGTCGCGAGCTTGAGGATCGGGTCGATCCGGTCGGCGGGGAACGCCCCGAGCCCGGGGGACGGCACCCCGGTGTCCAGCATGCCGTCCGCGAGGGTGCGGACCGCGTCGGTATCGAGCCGGGCCTGCTCGGCCACCGACTCCTCGAGTCTCGAGTGCAGCCACGACACGTCCTGGTCGAGGGGATCAAGGGGCATGCGGACAGGATACCCGCCCGGTGGGGATCACACCGACGCGGGGGGACGGGCGCCGCGGGGTGGTCGGTGATCCGGAGCAGCCCGATCGCGTGCCCGTGACGGTGCAGCCCACTCAGGTCGCGATCGTCGGGCCGGGATCGGGACGAGGCGGGCGCGACGGGCTAGGACTTCAGCGAGAACCTGGGTCGGTAGAACGCCTTCTCCATGACGGATTCATCCACGGACTCGGGCAGGCGATCCTCCTCCGCCCAGACGTACACGGTGGCCTTGATGATGGCCCACATGGCGCTTATGAACGCCCCGTTGATGTACAAGACGACGAGGATGGTCGCGAACACGCCGATTGAGATGTGGTGGTGCTGGTTGGAGTCGAACTCCAGCCACAGCAGTCCGAAGAGACCGAATGCGAGGATGAGGCTGATGATGTAGAAGGCACCACCCACGTAGAAGCCACGACGGAGGTGCTTCAGATCGCCGTCGTCGCCACGTGCCTTGCGCCAGGCATCCCTGATGGTGTTCCTTGATTTCTTCAAGGCCCCGATCGGACCGCATCCGGTCGCCATGATCGACGTGATCGAGAAGAAGGTCAGCACCGACCAGGCCAGGCCGATGATGCCGGCAATGACCAGTCCGACGACACGGTGGCGCTCGAGGGACTGCAGGAGCAGGCCCACCACCAGGGTGAGCAACCACCACATGAGGAGTTGGGGCAGGCGCAGAATCGCCATCCCGTAGCCGTACCCGAGAGAACGCCGCTCGCCGCGAATGACCGAGAGCGCCTGTCCGGTCAGTGCGCCGGTGGACACGATGCCGATGAGGAGGTTGATTCCGATGAAGGCGAGGAGCCATCCGAAGTGGATGCTGTCGATGATGCGCCTGGCGTCGGACGTCATCTGCTTCGACTGGGGCGACTGGCCGGGCTGGCCCGGCTGCCCCGGCTGGCCTGCCTGCCGGGACGCGTCCTCCTCGGCAGCCACCTGGCTCGCCTGCGCCCTGAAGTCCGAAACGGTGTCGTACATCTGCGACGTCGAAAGATCGAAGATGAGCGGCCACATCAGCGCCAGCAGCACGAGCATCATGACGATCCGGAGCAGGGGATAGGCGATGAGCTTGAGGTCCGACTGGAGAATGTCCCAGGCGAAACTGGCATTCACTCGTCGAGTCTTCAGCATGAGAGCACCTTTCGATGGCCTGATGTGTGGAGGATGAGATCAATATTACCGGATCATCCGGAGAATGAAAACGAAGCCCCTTCCCCGTCGGGTTGTCCAAAGGGGGTCGCCCGGTCCGCCCCGGGGGGAGGGGGATCGACGAGCACGCGGACGAGGCGACCACCTGGTGGGGATCACACCGTCGCGGGGGGACGGGGCTCCTCGAACCGGTTGGTGATCCAGAGCACCCCGAACCCGACCACCCCGGAGAGCAGGAAGAGCAGCGGGGCCCCGTACCCGGGGGCGTCGATCGCGAGCCGGATCAGGATCGTCGCGAGCACGAACCCGGTGTTGCGGGCCAGGCTCCCGAACTCGCTGGTGTAGCGGTAGGAGATCAGCAGGATCGCGATGTCGGCGATGATCAGGAGGGTGAAGAAGTCCGCGAAGAAGATCCCGGCGTCGAGCTCCACGAAGTCCCCGGTCGCGACGCCGACGATCCAACCCACGAAGGCGGTGATCGCCATCACCGCGAAGCAGGCGAAGAGGATCAGGGAGATGACGCGCTTGACGCGCACGTAGCTCACCAGCGAGGCGGACAGCTCCAGGGTGGAGGTGCGCCGGCGCTCGTGCCGGGTGAAGCCCAGGGCGACCAGCAGCAGCACCAGGAAGGTGGCGCACTTGGCCAGCAGCAGCAGGAACCAGGAGACGTCGACGAACTGCTCGAAGGGATCGGTCGCCGCGAGGTAGGCCAGGGCGTCACGGACCACGATCAGCGCGATCACCTCGAACTGCTTGGTCATCGCGGCCGAGAAGGACTTCGGGATCGCCTGGATGAGCTGGTAGACCTCGTAGACGAGGAGGATCGAGAACGGGGTGTAGAGTGCCAGCAGCGGCGAACCCAGCAGCGGTTCGAGGCCGGCGGGCGGGACGATCATCCCGCCCCGGACGAGCCCCCAGGCCAGCAGGTGCAACGCGAAGCCGACCAGGGCGAGCCACAGCGCCACGGTCTTGAAGATCGCGTCGGCACGCTGCCCCATGAAGCACTCGTAGCAGCGAGCGGGCAGGGTCTGGGTGGGGACGGTGGGCATCATGGGCGGTTCGCCGTGGTTCGAGGCGTACCCGTTCTTCGGCTGAATCACGCCCGGATCCCCAGTCAACCGGGAACCCGGGGTCTTCGGGGCCCGTCACATCCAGATCGCGACCACCGCCATCACCCCCGCGCCGAGGCAGGCGCAGGCCAGCCGTCGCCCGCGATTGGATCCCCCGGGGAAGAATTCCTCGCGGACGATGTCCAGGGTGGCGATGTAGAGGAAGGTGCCCGCGGCGATCGCCTTGAACCAGGCTTCCGCGGCACCGCTGCCCTCGCCCAGGACCTCGATCGCGAAGCCGCCCAGCACCACCCCGAGGGGGGTGCTGCAGACGAACACCAGCAGGGCGGGGATCCGGGTGCGGGGCGGGATCGCGGCCTCCCGGAACGTCGAACCGAGGGCGAACCCCGCGGCACCCTTGTGCGCGAGGATCGCCACCAGCAGCACCCCCGCCCCCGCGGAGGTGGAGATGCCGAGGGTGATGCCCGCGATCAGGCTGTGGATCGAGAGGGTGAGCAGCAGCAGGAAGGGGGCCAGGCCTCGATGCTCGCTGGCGCCGATGAGGGCCGCGGATTCCGGGTCCTCCCCTTCCCCGCCGGTTTCCAGCGCCCGGGGGATCACCCGTTCGAGGCCGAGGACCAGCAGGAAGGCGAAGGTCGCGATCGCGTAGGCGGCGGGGTAGTCGAAGTCGGGATAGACGCTGGAGAACCCCGCGTTGGCATCGCCCAGGAGGTGGATCAGTCCCGCGGCCAGCAGGACCCCGCCGGCGAAGCTGTTTCCGTAGGCGGTGATGCGGCCGTCCCCGGATCGGTCCACGAACCAGGGAGCGAACACCCCCACCAACCCGACCAGCGCGATCACCGCGGCCCACAGCACGATCAGTGCGGGGCCGATGGACGGGGGCGCGGTCTCGGCGATGACGACCATGATGGAATCAATCCAGTCGATGTCCCGGGGGGACGCACCTCGGGCGGTGCGCTCGGGGCGAAGCCGGGGTGCGGGTCACCGGGGAACCGGGGAGGTCGCGCGTCGGGCGCGACGATCGGGGGTCGGTTCAGGCGCACGCGGGGCGAGCGGCTCGCCAGCGACGAATCAGCGTCACCGTGATCCCCACGCCGACCGCGAGGGCCACGCCGGCGAAGAGGGCGGGGAGGCTGAAGGAGGCGCCGGCCAGGGAGACGCTCGCGCACTCGGTGCAGACCGAGGCAAGGTCGGAGCCCATGGCGGCGGGTGAGGAACAGTTCGGGCAGCAGGTGGACATGAGGACTCCTTAGTGACAATCCGTGGTCAGTAATCTATCGGATGGGGGTGGGATGTCAAGATCACGACCCCCTCGGGGCCCCGGCACGGCGCCTCAGAGGCAGAGGTTCCACGCCGAGAGGACGATGGTGAGGTCCGCCCCGCCCACCGAGCCGTCCCCATCGAGGTCCGCCCCGGGATCCGCACCCCCCCAGGCCCCCAGCAGCAGCGCGAGGTCCTGCCCGGTGACGCAGCCATCCCCGTTGAGGTCACCCTCCAGGGTGCCGGGACCGAGGAACGGGCCCAGCTTGAGGAACCCGAATTGGCCGTTGTCGACCGCCACGATCGCCCCCCCGTCCGGGGTGAGGTCGAGGTCCTCCGCCGCCCAGTCCTCGCCGGGACCGCCGGCGTAGGTGGCCTGCCACTCGACGGTGCCGTCCCCGCCGAACTTCACGACGTAGGCCTCCCACTGGTCGGAACAGACCCCCCCGCTGCACTCGGAGTAGGCGTACTCGTCGCCGGTTCCCGCCGCGATCACGCACCCCCCGTCCGGGGTCGCCTTGATGCCCCAGGTCTCGTCGTGGATCCAGCTGGGGTTGAAGCCGCGGGGGTTCCCCTGCGTCACCGCCCAGAGCTGGTTGCCGCTCGCGTCGAGCTTCATGGTGTAGGTGTCCCAGTTCGCGGTCCCGGAGAGGGTGTGCCCCGCGAGGAAGATCGAGCCGTCCGCCCCGAGGTCCATGCCGAAGCAGTGGTCCTCGCTGGATCCGCCGAAGTTCCTCGACCAGAGTACGGTCCCGGTGCCGTCGATCCGGATGACCCCGTACTGCAGGTTGTCCTCGGTGCCGCCGGCGACGATGAAGCCGGTGCCGGCGGGCTTGACCCGGTAGGCCTGCGAGAGGTGGGCGTTGACGCTGCGGCCGGTGGCGAAGTCCCCGTCCGCGTCCAGGAACGAGAGGTAGCCCTGGCCGTACACGAAGAAGGTGTTGTCGGGATCCTCCGCCTGTCGGTACCCGACGGCGAGGATCCCCCCGGGGGTCTCCGCAAGGTGCTCGAAGGCGTCGGTGCCCCCGTTGTTCCGGGTCTTCTGGAAGATCGTGGCCCCCGTCGCCTTGTCGAGCTTGAGCACCGCGCTGTTGCGGGCGAGCATCCCGCAGACCAGGTAGCCGTCCGCGACCTCCAGGGCGGAATTGCCCATGTTGCGGCTGCCGCTTCCGAACTCGCGCTTCCACCGCAAGCCGCCCGAGGCATCGGTCTTGACCACCAGGATCCGGGCGTTGGACCCGACGTAGCCGGTCTCCCCGACCTGGAGGTAGCCGCCGTCCTCGCAACGGAGGATGTAGTGGCCGTGGGACTCCTCGCGGGATCCGCCGTGGGCGGTGAACCACTCCGCGACCGGCGGGACCTGCTGGGCGCTGGCCGGGACCGGCAGGAGGAGGGACGTGGAGGCGAGGATGAACGCCATGGCGGCGAGGCGGGAACGATGCATGGTCGGCTCCGTGGACAAGGTGATGCCCAAGCGTAGCCGCTTTGCGGGCAGGGTCGATGCCCGCCCGGGGACTTCGCGGCAAATGAGCCGCGGCGGGGCGCGTGCATGCGCGAGGATCCCCACGTGGAGCCCGGTCACCCCGGGGGGACGGACCCGGGCCGGGCCGGACCCGCGGTGGATCGACGACGGACCAGGGTGATCACCAGGGGGATCGCGATCCCCACCAGCAGGCCCACGCCCAGGAACACCACGAAGCTGGTGGGATCGATCCCCGCCTTCTTGAGTTGCGCCGGGGGGAAGAACCCGAGTCCGAGCGCGAAGAGCGCGCCGAGCAGCCCGAGCCCGCAGACCGCCGCCAGGCCGGGAAGGCCGCCCGGGACCCGGAAGCTGCCCACGCGTTCCGGGTGACGCCGCCGCAGCCGGAGCGCGGCGAGGAACATCACCACGTACATCAGCAGGTACATCTGGATGGTGAGCACGCTGATCATGAAGTAGGCGGACTGGACGGTGGGCTGCAGCGCGAAGGCGAGGCAGATGACCGAGACCACCACGCCCTGCAGCAGAAGGATCCGGGTGGGGACCTGGTGTCGGTTGACCCGGCAGAGCCAGCGGGGCAGGGCACCGTCCTCCGCGGAGGCGAGCAGTCCCTTGCTGGGACCGACCACCCACGCGTTCACGCTGCCGAAGACCCCCAGCGCCATCCCCAGCGCGATGATCCGGGCGAGCCCCTCGAGGTCGTGGCGGGCGAGCATGGTCCGCAACGCCTCGGTGACCCCGCTCTGCAGCTGGTAGTCGCCGGGGGCGAGCGCGGTGGAGATCGAGAGGGCCCCGAGGGTGAAGACCACCAGGATGACCACCGCCGAGACCAGGATCGCGAGGGGGTAGCTGCGCTGCGGACGGCGCACCTCCCGGGCGTGGGCCGCGGTCATCTCCATCCCCGCGAAGGCCAGCCAGACGCTGACCGCGAAGGTGAGGGTGTCGAGGCGGGCGAGGTCCGGGACCAGCCGGTCACCGTTGGCGAGCAGGTTGGACGGGGCCCCGGTGGCCAGGCCGATGGCCGCGAGGAGGACCAGGACCAGGCCGGGGACCAGGACCCCGGCGAAGGCCCCCACGATGCAGATCCGGGCGGAGCCGGAGAGCCCGAGGAAGTTGAGGAACACCGACCCCCAGTAGGCCACCAGCACCACCGCGACGATGAACCCCTTCTCCTCCGCGAGGACCGCGGAACGCCCGGGATCGAGGGCGAAGGCCAGGGAGGCGGCCCCGAAGGTCAGCACCACCGGGAACCAGCAGAGGTTCTGGAACCACTGCAGGAAGACCGCGAGGAACCCGGTGCGCAGGCCGAAGGCCTCCCGCACCCAGACGTAGACCCCGCCCCGCTGGGGCCAGGCGGTGGCCAGTTCCGCCGCCACCAGGGACACGGGGATGAAGAAGACCACCGCCGCGAGGAGGTAGAAGAAGATCGACCCGATCCCGTAGCTCGCCATCTGGGGGAGGTCGCGGAGGCTGGCGATCGCGACGATGTTGATCATCGCGAGCCCGAACAGGCCGAGCACGCGGGGCTGGGGGGCGGGTTCGTCGGTCATGCAGGGGCTCCACCCTCGTTCGGGGACCGGGTGCCTGCAGCCTACCGGAAGCGGGCGGCGGGGTCAGAACCGGATCGTCCAGCCGAACTTGGTGATCAGCTCGCTCTGGGTCAGGGTGAACTCGAGGTTCTCCGACTCCACGTTCTGGTTGAAGACGATGTAGAGGTCGGTGCCCGGCTCGGGGGTCCAGCGGAAGCGGGCGTTGATCCCCACGGTGTCCGAGACGTCGTCCCACTGGAGGTAGTTCTGGAGGGAGACGTCCGGCGTGAAGTACACGTCGGCGATCGCGGTCAGCTGGCGGGTGATCACCCGCTGGTCCTGGACCTCGATGTCGTTGTAGGTGAAGGTCCCCCCCACCACCAGCTGCGGGGAGATGCGCCAGGTCGAGCCCGCGGTCCACTCCAGTCGGCTGCCCCCGTAGTAGCCGCTCCACCCGAGGTCCGCGTCGACGGTCAGCGGGTTCGCCTCGGAGCTGCTGAAGGAGGCCTCCACCGCGTTCCAGGCGTAGTCACCGGCCGCGATGGTGACCGCGTTGGCGACGGTGAACGGCCGGAAGGGGACCTCCCGGCGCCGGAGGTAGTTGAGGTTGAGGGTGCTGCCGTCCTCGGTCTCGATCTCGAGGGCCTCGATCTCCATGTCCAGGGACTCGAGGTCGCTCTGGAGATCGGTCACCAGGAACCCGTTGAAGCCGGTCTCGATCGACCGGACCAGGTCGCTCTCGGGGCGCCACCGGTACCGCCAGCCCCCGAAGTACTCGTAGATGCCGGTCCGGGGATTGAAGCCGAGGGCGGCGTCGTAGGCATCGCCGATCCGCGAGAAGCCCCCGTACCAGCCGACCACGTCGTTGGGGTAGCCGACCTTGAACCCGAACGCGGTGCTGTCCCCGCTCCGGTCGCTGCTGTCGCTGACCAGCGCGAAGGCGTTCGCGGTCAGGGACCGGCCGCCCTCGAGGTTGGTGTTCTTGTAGTTGAAGTCCACCCCCCCCACCACGTTGCGCTCGCCCTGCGCGGGGTCGCCCACGGTCATGATCGCGCCCACCGTGGACTCGTCGAGGACGTCCCCGAAGACCCGGGCCACGCTGTAGTTCTTGGAGAACCCGTTGGACTTCATCTGCACGTTCATCAGGCCGACGTTCAGGTCCTCGACCTTCCCGGTCATGCGGATCCCCGCGAGGATCCCCTGCTCGGCCCCGTCCGGACCGATGCCGATGCGCCGCGAGTAGAACGGCAGCGGGTTCCGCCGGATGCCCCCGAAGTTGAAGAACCCCGCGTCCTCCAGGAAGAAGTCGCGCTTCTCCGGGAAGAAGAGCGGGAAGCGACCGAAGTTGATCTGGCGCTGGTCGACCTCGGTCTCCGCGAAGTCGTTGTTGATGGTGAGCACCAGGGTCAGGGAGGGATCGATCTTCCAGAACATGTCCAGGCCCGCGGTGGAGGCGAAGTCGGTGTTCCCCTGGCCGTCGTCGCGGATGTCGGCCCGCACGAAGGGCTTGAAGTCGAACCCCGCCCCGATGTCGAAGTCCTCGAAGCCGGCGACGAGGTCCGCGTTGGCGACGGAGGAGATCCGGATGTCCCGGCGCGGGGTCGCCCAGCGCACCGTCTCGTTCCTGCTGCGGATGAATCGCTGGGCGTTGATCCCCCACTCCCCGACGTCGGGGTCCGCGAGGATCGTCTGGAAGGGGATCACCATCTCCGCGGTCCAGCCGTGCTCGTCGATCGACGTCCGCCCGTACCAGATCCCGTCCCAGTTGTAGTCGACGCGGTCACCGTTGGTGATCCGGCCGTCCTTGCGGGCGCCGCCGGCGGTCATCTGGAACGTGTAGCCGGTGCGTCGATCCCGGAAGGGATCGATCACGATGGTGACGTTGTCGTCGGGATCGAAGTCCCCGTCGTACTTCATCTGGGTGGCGCTGATCGAGGCGGCGTCGCGGTCCCAGCAGCGGAACCCCACGTAGAAGTTCCGGGAATCCCGCATCAGGTAGACCTCGGTGCGCTCGGTGGGCTCGGCCCCCTCCCGGGGTTCGACCTGCCGGAAGGAGTCGGAGAGCGGGGTGCCGTCCTGCCACAGCTCCTCGAGGACCCCGTCGATCTCCGGAGCGGTCTCGACGGTGTAGATCGAGTTGGGTCGGTCGAGGGGCGCGGTCTCGATCGACTCCCGCTCGTCCTGGTCGAGCTGCGCGGTGGCCACGGACACGGGGCAGCCGGCCGCGAGCAGCACGCAGAGGATTCGTCGCATGCCGGGGGGACGCGAGGGAAGGGGGAGTGGACATCGGGACCTGGTCACGACCGCGCCGATCACCAAGGGGGTGGGGACCCGCGGACCGATTCCGGGGGCGAGGAATGGTAGCAGCCGTCCCCGGGTTCCATGGATCGCCCACCGAGGGAATCGGCGGATCCCCCACCGCGGGCCCCCAGCCACGATCGGGGATCGCAGGCCGGCCCCCGGCCCGGGGATTCGAGTATGGTGCCGAACCAATGCATGCGGTCGATCGAACGCCCCGACGGGGCGGAGCCGGCCGGATTCCAGGCCGATGCCCCGCGCACGGCATCACCCCAAAGGAGACAGACCCATGAGCATCCGAACCCTTCTCGCCACCTCGACCCTCGCCACCCTGGCGTCGGCCCTGGTGCTTTCGGGCTGCGCCAGCAGCCAGCACGCCGACGGTCACTCGAACGGTGACCACGGCCCGATCACCAAGGCCGAGGTGCAGGCCGCCCAGCAGGCCTGGGGACAGGGGATCGTCGACATCTCGCGCGTCTACGCCGAGACCGGGGACGCCAAGGCCCGGGCCACCGAGCACATCAACTCCATGTACGCCTACAACGACACCATCGTGCTCTTCAAGCCGACCCTCGCCGCGGACGACCAGTTCCGGGGAAGCTTCGACGAGGCCCTCTCCTACTTCATCGGGCGCGAGGGCACCGAGGACACCGGGTTCGGGATCCAGGGCTGGACGAACGTCCGCTTCGAGAACGAGGGCATCTACTGCGGCGAGGACCTCGCGATGGCGATGGGCAACTACTTCTTCACCGGGCCGGACGGCAAGGATACCAAGGTCGAGTATTCCTTCGGGTACGTCCGGGGTGGTGACGGCAACCTGAAGATCATGCTGCAGCACTCCTCGGTCCCCTACGGTTCCTGGAAGTAGGACGGACCCGGTCCCGGCCGGCCCGGGACGGATGATCGATCGGGACCCCGGCGTCCGGTGGACGCCGGGGTCCCGTTTCGTCCGGGGGATCGGGGGCGCGGGCTAGACGGCGGCTCGCCGGGGAGGCGACAGCGCCTCGACGATCCGGTCGCCCGCACGCCTGGCCCCGGCGATGTTGCGCGAGACCGGTCCCAGTTCGAGTTCCGCGAGCGGTCCGGTGACGAAGATGCGCGGGTGCCAGCGAAGGCAGGCGTCCACGATCGGGTACCCGCACCCCGCGCAGGGCAGGGATTCGGACCGGACGAGGTGGTCGATCATCGGGCCGCCGGGTCGCGCGGACTCGAACCCGGTGGCCAGGAGCACGCGATCCACCTCCAGGGCCTCCGCCTGGTCGAGGGTGAGCCGCAGGCCCGCGGTGGTTCGTTCAAGCCCGGTCACCCGGTGCTCCCGCCAGGCGAGTCGCCCCCGGGCGATCGCCCGGCGCAGGGCCCGTCCCATCTCCGGGGGAACCGAACCGACGTGACGGGCTTCGGTGATCATCGCACGGCGCCGGTCGAAGTCCGGTTCGCGGTGGAACTTCATGGTGAACTTCGGTCCCAGCCAGCCGGGATCGCTGTCGAACTGGTGCTGGCGGAGCGGGTGCCGGGAGACGAGCTCGACCCGATGGCCTTCCGACAGCAGCCGGAGCGCCACGTGCCCGGCGGAGATCCCGCCTCCCACCACCGCGACCGACGACCGATCGACCGGCCAGTCGTCGAATCCCGGATCGAAGACGTGGTGGATCCCGGGGTCCTCGCGGGGGGCCCAGTCCGGCCAGCGCGGCCGTTCCCCGATCCCCATGGCCAGGACGAGGTGATCGGTCCGGACCACGCCCCCGCCGCCGAGCTGGACCTCCACCCCGGTCTCGTCCACGGCGCAGCCCACCGCGCGGTCGCGCAGGTGGAGTCCCGCCAGCCCGAAGGCCTCCTCGACGTGGTCGCAGTGCGCGTTGAAGAGTTCCAGGGCGGGACGCTCGAAGGGTGGGGTGAAGAGCCCCGCGGTCCGGCGGGTCCGCTTCCCGGCGAAGCGTTGCAGGGACATCGGGTCGAGGTCGAGGTGGTGCACGGAGGGCGAGCGGAGGTGGCTCATCCCGGTGGTCGCGGTCCGGGAACGCCAGCGTTCGAGGAGTCGCGCGCCGGGATCGAGGATGCGCAGTCGGTCGGCCGGGACCCCCGCTTCCCCGATCAACCGTGCGGCCACGTGCACCCCGTGGATGCCGCCCCCGACGATCAGGCAGTCGAGGGTCGTGGCCGGTGGCTCGGGGATTGGTTGGTCGCGATGAAGCGTCACGTCGGGGAACCTCGGGGTGGATGCAGTGGATTCAGACGTCCCAGGAAGGCAGGGGATCCTCGAAGTGGCGCCAGCTGTCCGGCCCCCCGGCGAGCTCCTCGTCGGTGACCAGGGCGGCGTCCAGCGAGGCCTCGATCGCCTCCCGGTCCATCGACACCCCGATGAAGACGATCTCCTGCCGGCAGTCCCCGACCTCCTCGTCCCAGACCTTCTTCAGCCAGGCGAGCGTCGCGGGGTCGTCGGGCCATCGCTCCTCCCCCACCGCCACGAACCAGTAGCCGCCCCGGTCGACCTGGAACGAGGCGCCGGCCTGCGCCCAGATCCCGCAGTGGTGCGGTCGGGTCGCGAGCCAGAGGTATCCCTTGGATCGCACGACTCCCTGGAGCCCGCTCCCGAGGGAGTCCATCAGGCGCTGGGGATGGAATGGCCGGCGGCGCCGATAGACGAAGCTCCCGATCCCGTACTCCTCGGTCTCGGGGATGTGGTCGCCTTCGAGCTCCTTCGCCCAACCGGGCATCTGGCTGGCGGCATCCTCGTCGTAGAGGCCGGTGCCCACGACCTGGGAGAGGTCCACCCGGCCCCGCGTGACGCGCAGCAACCTGGCGTCGGGGTTGAGGTGGTGCAGGATCCCCTCCAGCCGCGCCGCCTCGGTCTCGCTGACCAGGTCGCACTTGTTGATGACGATCACGTTGGCGAACTCGACCTGGTCGGTGAGCAGGTCGACGATCGTCCTCTCGTCCTCGTCGCTGACCCCGAGCTCGCGATCATTCAGTTCGTCCTTGCTCTCGAAGTCGGTCAGGAAGTTCGCCGCATCCACCACCGTCACCATGGTGTCGACCGTGGCGAGGTCACTGAGGCTCTTCCCGTCCTCGTCCCTGAACGAGAACGTCGCGGCCACCGGCATCGGTTCACCGATGCCGGTGGATTCGATCAGCAGGTGATCGAAGCGGCCTTCGCGAGCGAGTCGCTCGACCTCGATCATGAGGTCCTCGCGAAGCGTGCAGCAGATGCAGCCGTTGGTCATCTCGACCATGCGCTCGTCGGTCCTCGAGAGTTCGGCGCCTCCATCACGGACCAGCGTGGCGTCGATGTTGACCTCGGACATGTCATTGACGATCACCGCGACCCGGAGGCCCTCCCGGTTGTTCAGGACATGGTTGAGGAGGGTGGTCTTCCCGGCGCCGAGGAAGCCGGAGAGCACGGTGGTGGGAAGCTTGTCGGGGTTCGGTTGGATCATGGGACGGGGTCCTTGGAAAAGCCCTCGCGGGCGGTTAGCAGTTGCAGCCATCGCCGGAGCAGCAGCC
Source organism: Phycisphaerae bacterium (assembly GCA_002862305.1). Taxonomy (GTDB): domain Bacteria; phylum Planctomycetota; class Phycisphaerae; order Phycisphaerales; family SM1A02; genus UBA8087. Next base: position 17,303 of record PKCS01000048.1, read on the forward strand.
GCCCCCGAAACCGGTCGGCTTCCCCGACTTCGGGGAAAGGACGAAGCCGGTGCCCATCCGTCGTTCCACGGGCGCTTCCCGGTTGGTGGTGCCCGCATCGACCGAGGCGAGATCACACAGCTCCCCCCAGGTGCCGATCCGTACGCTCATGGCATGGAAGACGCTGAGCTCCTGTCCGTTCTCGGGACAGATGTAGTCGTAGGTGGGCAATTCGAAACCTCCAGGCGGCCGGCGCGCAGGTCGGGCTGCGGAATCGGTGCATGCATGGCTTATTGACAAATGATTGTCAGAAGTATAGCCGGCAGTCGACCGGGGTCAACGAGTTGGTCCCCGATGAACCCCGGCACCAAGGCCCACCGTTGGTACGCCGGGAGCGATGAAGGGTTCGGTGGTCCTGGTGGCCCGGGGAAGCGGCTGGCAAGGCGGGAATACCCCCTCCTGGTCGGTGGAACGATCGTCACCGTATCTTTATGTGAATGACTTCATGGCGGGGGCGATTGGTTGCCAGTTCGGTCAGTCGCCGCAGATGATCTCCCCCCCCACAGCCCCACGCCCCCGGCACGGGGAGGATCGCCTGGGGTCCGGGCGAGCGGCCGACCAGTCCACGAGTATCCACGGTCTCAACTTCAACCAGCCGGACCGCCCCTACTGGATGATGCCCACCCTCGAATACCTGGTGGCCTTCCTCTACGACGCACCGGGCATTGATCACGGCGAGGGGGCGAAGGTGATGGCCGGGTCGAAGGACGACTCGCGCATGTCGGAGGTCCTCACGAAATGGGGCCGCGCCCGATCGGATCGGGATGATCGACGCCCCATCGAAGGGGAGACCCCTGCTCCATGATCGAACCGGGGGATCGTGCATGCCCCTGCCGGGCCGCGACGAGGCCCCCGGAGATTCGCAAACGCGTGTTTTTCACTTGGAGCTCCCACGGGCGCCAGTCATAATGAGCGGTGCCGTGGAGGTACCGACGGCCGAGGAGACACCATGAACACGGGAAGATCGATGATGATCAAGCTGGGCGTCCTGGTCGGTTCGCTCCTGTCCCTCGTGAACGCGGGGACGGCATCGGTGAGCGGTCCCGCGACGATCGAGGGGCGTCTTTCGGGGGAGGTCGTCCTGGCCGGCGAGCCGCTGGGGGATGCGGTGGTGACCCTGTTCGCGAGCGGGACGACGCGCCGGGAGGGGGCGATCGGGTTGGCGACCGCGACCACGGACGAGAACGGCGAGTTCGAACTCGACTACCCACGTACCCGGGGGGGCGTGGGCATCCTCTACCTGGTCGCGGACCGCGGATACCGAAGGGTGGCGACGGTGCTGGGTGGTGACGGGTTCCCGGAACGGGTGGTCCTCAACGAGCTGACGACCGTGGCCACCGCGTACGTGATGAACCAGTTCCTCGCCGGGGAGCTCATCGGCGGGAACCAGGTGGGACTCGGGAATTCCGCATCGGTCTTCCGGAACCTGGTGCACCTGGGGACGGGTGCGTCCGGGGAGGTGATCTCCACCTTCCCGAACGGCGACGCGACCGATGCCTTTCGCACGTTCAACACCCTGGGCAACATCCTTGCCGCGGCGGCGGCCGATCCGGCGGCCTTCGCCGAGGCCAGGGACCTGGCCGCCCCGCCCTGCGATCCCGCCCCCGAGGACCTCCTGGCACTCGCGGCCACCCTCGCCCGGAACCCGGGCACCGCACCCCGGGCGCTCCTCGAACTCGGCTCGACGAACGAGCTCTACCAGCCGGCACTCCGGTCGGCGACCAAGAAGGGGGACGACGGACCCCCGATCACCTGGACGCTGATGCTGCGGTACGGAGGCGATCCGTCTTCCACGATCGACGGTCCGGGGTTCGTGGCGATCGACGGGCTGGGTTCGATCTGGGTCACCAACAACTTCGAATATGCAGCCCGTCCCACGACCCCGGTGTGCTCGGGGACCACGCTCGTACGGCTCGCACCGGAAGGCACCTCCTACGGATCCGCGCCGTACTCGGGCGGAGGCATCTCGGGAGCCGGCTGGGGCCTCGGCTTCGATACCAGGGATAACGCGTGGATCGGTAATTTCGGGTTCAAGGGCAACGGGGCGACCTGCCCGGATGTCGCCAGTAACAGCGTGTCGGTGATCAGCAGCGAAGGCGAGCCACTCTCGCCGGGTCCGGGTGAAAACCCCGACTGCGACCCCGACGAGGGAGGGTTCTGCAACGGTGGGATCGACGGACCGCAGGGCGTCGTCTCGGACTCGGTGAACACCATCTGGGTGGCGAACACCTGCGGTGGGAGCCTGACCCGGATCCCCGACGGCGATCCATCCGGTGCGGTCGAGATCGAACTCGTGCCCGAGGACGTCGAGGGCGAACCCGCCCCGTTCGGGATCGCGATCGACGCCCGGGACCGTGCATGGGTCACGGACAACGGCGCCAGCACGGTCTACTGCGTCGATCCGGATGGCTCCTACCGGGAGGTCGTGCCGTCGTTCTCGATCGACTTCAAGCGGCCGCTGGGCAACGCGATGGACTCACTGGGCAACGCATGGGTCGCGGATTCCGGGATCATCCCCATCGCGGATGGCGGCAACTGCACGGGGCGCTCCGTCGAACTCTCCGGCACGGAATCCCGGTACGGCGAGCTGGTACCGGACGATCAGTTCGCGGGGATCATGCGGATCACTCCCGACGGCAGGATCCAGGACCGCTACACCGGTGGCGGACTCTCGATCCCCTGGGGGGTCGCGATCGACGGGGACGACCATGTCTGGGTGGCGGACTTCAACGGGCGGAGGGTCTCCCAGTTCTGCGGTGCGAACCCACGCCACTGGCCGTGCGGCCTCGAGGTCGGGGACCCCATCTCCCCCGCCGATGGCTACCGGAGCGACGCGCTGGCCCGCAACGTGGCGGTGGCCGTCGACCAGTCGGGCAACGTATGGCTCTCGAACAACTTCCTCATCGACTGCCTGGGCGAGCGCGACGCCAACCCGGGTGGCAGGACCATGGTCCAGTTCCTCGGAATCGCCTCGCCGGTGGAGGGACCGCTCATCGGACCCCCGCGCCGTCCCGCCGCGGGTGCGGCGACCCCGTGTCCCGCTGACTTCGACGGAAACGGACGGGTGAACGGAGGGGACCTCACCCGACTGCTCGGCGCGTGGGGAACCGCCGATGGCTGGCACGACCTCGCGGGGGACCAGGTGGTCGGGCCCGAGGACCTCGCGAACCTGCTCGATGCCTGGGGAGCGTGCGATCGCTTCGATTGAACGACGACCGCGATCACGTCCGTCGCCCGGAATCGCGCTCCCGGGTGGGTGAATGCGAGGGAGGTGACCATGCACGCGCCTGCTGGATGCGGTTCACTCCATGACGACGAGGTCCGAACCAACCGGCCCGAGGACCCGGGACGGGAACTGCGAGATCCCCGGGCGGTGCGCGCCGGTGGGAAGTGGTATTCTCCCCCCCACCGTCCCCTCGACCCCACGCCCCACCCCCCCCGGGCCCAGGAGGATCCAGCATGGCATCCGGACCAGCGGCCGACGAGCACGCGAGCAGGATCCCGGTCGTGGTCCTCAACGGCTTCCTCGGATCGGGGAAGACCACCCTCCTCCGGAACCTCCTGGTGCAGGCCAGGAAGCGGACGCTCGACCTCGGGGTCGTGGTCAACGACATGAGCGAACTGGACGTGGATGGCGAGGTCGTCGCCCAGACCGAGTTCTTCGAGGAGGGGGATCCCCGCTTCCAGTCGATCCATGCCTGCGTGCTGAGCAGTCGGACGGGGATCGAGGCGCTGCGGGGGGCGCTCGATTCGATGCTCGCCCCCGGGGCACCCGCGCTGGTGGTCATCGAGACCAGCGGCAGCTGCCACCCGATGCCGCTGGTCGAGTTCCTCGCCGCGCAGCCGGAATTCCGGCTGACCGGGGTGCTGACCGTGGTCGACGCCGCGATGATCGACCAGGACTACGACTCCGGTCGACGGATCATGCCGACCATGCAGGCGAACGTCCAGGGCGGGGTCCGGGACACCACGAACCTGCTGGTCGAGCAGGTCCTCTTCGGCACCCACGTCCTGCTGACCAAGGCGGATCGGGTCCCCGAGGAACGGATCCGGGTGATCGCGGAGGGCATCAGCCGGTTGAACCCGTTCGTGCCGGTCATCTCGCTGCCCTGGGGGAACCTGCCCCTCGAGGACCTCCTCGGCCTCGAGCCATACGACCACCACCGGGTCCGTCCGCTCGTCGAGGAGCTCGCCCCGGTGCTGGAGGAGGAACGCGGGGGCGACCGACCCTACGACCTCGCGACCAGGGTCATCCGGGACGATCGCCCCTTCCATCCGCAGCGACTCTGGGACACCTGCACCCGCCACCTCGGCCAGAAGATCTACCGAAGCAAGGGCTTCTTCTACCTGTGCAGCCGCGACGGGGTGTCGTTGCTCTGGAACCAGGCGGCGGCGGGGATCAACCTCGAACTGGTCGGCTTCTGGCGGGCCGGGATCCTCGAGGACCCGAACAGCAACCTCGACGAGGTCGAGCGGGCGGGACTCCGCGAGCTGCTGGCGAAGGAACCCGGCCGGTTCGGCGACCGCCACTGCCACCTGACGGTCATCGGCGACGCGAGCCAGGTCGACCGGTTCACCGAATCGCTGCGGGAGTGCTTCCTGACCGAGGACGAGATCCGCCGCTGGCAGGCGGGCGAGGTGTTCCCGGATCCCTGGCCAGAGCAGTACGAGACCAGGTCCTCCTGACCCACGACGACGCGTGGAGGGGGCGTGTTCGCCATGGCCCCGAGGTGGTCGGGGACCATGATGGCCCGGGTGACGCGATCGCGACCCCGGACCGGAGGATCCCGGGCGCGGGGCGGCGGACCCTTCCGCCGGTGATTTGCGGGTCGATCCTTGACAACGATCGATCATGCGGTGTGATGGGGTGACTCGAAGCGGGCCTCCGGGAGCCTCCATGAACGCGATCGGATTCACAGACCGTTGCCTGCCCGCACTGGCGGTCCTGGCGGTACTGGCGGCACTGGTAGCGGTGGCCACCCTGTCGAGTGGCTGCGCCGACCGTGGTCCGGACGCCACGGCGGGCAGCGGATCCGAGGTTCGATACGTCTACGATCCGGCGCGCTACCCCGATGAGCCACCCGAGGTCGAACCGGAAGGCGGGTACTCGAGCCTGGCCGCGCTGGTCGAGTCACGAAACGCCACCCCGGAGCGGATCCGGGAGCTGCTGGATCGCGGCATGGAGGTCGACGCGGTCGGGAACCGCGGCTGGACGCCCCTCCACTGGGCGGCCGCGAACAGTCGCGACCCCCGGGTGCTCACCACGCTGCTGGAAGCCGGGGCCGACGTGAACCGCCGGGCCCTCCAATTCACGCCGCTGCACATCGCCGCCCTGGTGAACCCCAACCCCGAGATCGCCTACGTGCTGCTGGAAGCCGGCGCGGACGTGAATGCACGGCAGGACACCGGGGAGAATCCACTGTGGATGGCCTGTGCGACCGCCCAGAAGAATCCGGAGATCATCCTGCTGCTCCTGCAGGCGGGTGCGGACCCGAACGGGAAGAACGTGATCGGGGAACGCCCGCTGGACTTCGCGCGCAAGAACGAGGCGCTGCAGGGTACGGCTGCCTTCGAGGCGCTCCAGCTCGCGACGAGTGGTTGGGGCTGGTTCTAGGGAGTCGGGGCCGCTGGCCTGTGGCCGTGTCCGGGACGTCGAGCTGCCGGCCGTGGAGGTCCGCGACCGGCACCCCGAGCACCGACCCGGGGGACCCGGGGCGGACCAGTTCCTGCCCACGTGAACGACGAGGACCTGCCGACGATGGACCCCCGAGCGCATCCCCTCTCAAGCCCGGTCGTGGTGGCCCTGGCCGCCGCCCTGGTGACCGGTGCGCCCGGGGACGCGGCGACCCCGCCGCCCCGAAACGAGGCACGCGTGGCGGTGTCCACGACGGGCCCCACCACCGCGTACGACCCGATGATCTTCGGGGGGTTCATCGAGCACTTCGGGCGGCAGGTCTACGGCGGCTTCTTCGAGCCGGGTTCGCCGCTGGCGGACGAGGCGGGCTTCCGCCTGGACGTCATCGAGGCGATCAGGGCCCTCAAGGTGCCGGTGGTCCGCTGGCCGGGGGGCTGCTTCGTCGACAGCTACCACTGGAGGTTGGGGGTGGGCCCGGTCCGTCAGGCCTACGACGACGACCGCTGGGGGGTCCGGGAGCCCAACACCTTCGGGACCCACGAGTTCATCGAGCTCTGCCGGCGACTCGGGGCGGAACCCTACATCTGCCAGAACAGCCTCGCCGACGTCGAGGAGATGGCCGACTGGGTGGCGTACTGCAACGACACCGAGGGTCCGCTCGCCGAGCTGCGCGGCGCCCACGGGCATCCGGACCCCTTCGACGTCGCGTTCTGGAGCGTGGGCAACGAGAAGACCGGGAAGGGCTACGTGGACAAGGTCCGCGAGACCGCGGTGGCGATGAAGCGGGTCGACCCGGACATCCAGGTGGCGTGTTCCGGGGCGCACGGCCCGAGCGCGTACGTGGACCCCTACCTCTTCGAGGCCGCGGGCCCCCACCTCGACCTCCTGTCGATCCACGAGTACTGGGTCCCCAACTTCCAGGAGCACCGGACCCCGGACTACCTGGCGTGCATGATGCTCTCGGAGAAGCCGGATGCGCACCTCGCCGCGGTGGTCGAGTCGCTTCGGGCATCGGGGACCCGGGGTCGGATCCGGATCGCGTTCGACGAGTGGAACCTCCGGTCCTGGCACCACCCGGGGTTCACCGGCCACCATCCCCGGGAGGTCGACCATCGGGACCCCGCGATCGCCGAGTTGATCGCGGCACGGGACCGAAGCCTCGATCCCTCCCTCTACACCATGGCGGACGCGCTGTTCTGCGCCTCCTTCCTCAACGCCTGCCTCCGCCACGCGGAGGACGTGGCCATGGCGAACATCGCGTGCCTGGTGAACCAGACCGGGCCGCTCCACGTGCATCCCGGGGGGATCGTCCGGAGGACCCACTACCACGCCCTGGCGATGTACGCGAACCTGCTCGAGTCACGCGTGGCGGGGGTGACGATCGAATCCGACCGCCTGGTCCACGGCGACTCGTCGGTGGCGGTGGTCGATGCGGTGGCGACGGTCGACGGAACGGGCGACCGGTGGGCGGTCGCCCTCGTGAACCGGCATCCCTCGGAGCCGGTGCGGTGCACGCTGGTCATGGGCGGCGCCCCGGTCGAGGGCACGTTCGAGGCGACGATCCTCGCCGGCGACTCGCCGGACGCCTACAACGACGTGGCCGACCCGGATCGCGTCGCACCCCGCCGCGTCGAGGTGACCGCGGAACGCGGGGTGGTCGAACTGCCCCCCCACTCGCTGCTCGTCCTGGACCTGCCCGGGGACGAATGACCGCATCGAGGCGCGGGGCGCTTCCGCCGGGCGTCCCGTGGCCAGGTACC
>PKCS01000049.1 GCA_002862305.1 Phycisphaerae bacterium
CCCGGATTCACCATCACCACCGAGACCTGCGCGATGTACTCGAAGTCCGGGAAGCTGCCCGCCGGGCTCATGGACGAAGTGCGCAAGAACGTCGCCCTGCTCGAGAAGGAGCTGGGCAAGAAGTTCGGTGCCGCGAACGATCCCCTGCTGGTCTCGGTGCGGTCCGGGGCCGCGGTCTCCATGCCCGGCATGATGGACACCGTCCTCAACCTCGGCCTGACCGACAAGGCGGTCGAGGGGCTCGCCGCCGCGACCAGCAACCCCAGGTTCGCCTGGGACGCCTACCGACGACTGATCAACATGTTCGGCAACGTGGTGATGGGGGTCTCCCACGAGAAGTTCGAGGACGCCTTCGACAAGGTCAAGAAGCGGTACCGGGTCGAGCTCGACACCGACGTGCCCGCCGAGGGACTCGAGGAACTGTGCTCCGCGTACAAGGCGGTGTACCGCCGTGCCGTGGGATCGCCGTTCCCGCAGGACCCGATGAAGCAGCTCCAGCACTCGATCGAGGCGGTCTTCGGCAGCTGGAACAAGGACACCGCGATCTCCTATCGTCGGATCAACGAGATCCGAGGTCTCGACGGCACCGCGGTCAACGTGCAGTCGATGGTCTACGGGAACATGGGTGAGGACTCCGGGACCGGGGTCGCGTTCACCCGAAACCCCTCCACCGGGAAGAACGAGTTCTACGGCGAGTTCCTCATCAACGCGCAGGGGGAGGACGTCGTCGCGGGGATCCGCACGCCGGAGCCCATCGCGGTCATGGGCAAGTGGAACCAGCGGGTCTGGAAGCAGCTCTGCGGGGTGCGCACGAAGCTCGAGAAGCACTACCGCGACATGCAGGACATCGAATTCACGATCGAGCGGGGGCGGCTGTTCATGCTGCAGACGCGGAACGGCAAGCGTACCGGCGCGGCCGCGGTCAAGATCGCCTGCGACATGGTCAAGGAACGCCTGATCAACCGGGACACCGCGCTGGCCCGGATCCCCGCGAACGACCTGACCCAGATGCTGCTGCCCAGCTTCGATCCCGCGATGAAGAAGAAGGCTCGCTTCCTCTGCAAGGGACTGCCGGCCTCTCCCGGCGCCGCCTACGGGGCGCTCGCGTTCACCGCCGAGGAGGCGGTGGAACGCGCGGCCGCCGGCGAGGACGTCATCCTGGTCCGGAAGGAGACGTCCCCCGAGGACGTCGACGGTATGCACTCCGCAGCGGGGATCCTGACCTCCACCGGCGGCATGACCTCCCACGCGGCGGTGGTCGCCCGGGGCTGGGGCAAGTGCTGCGTCGCCGGTGCGGGGGCCCTCCACATCGACGCCCGCAAGGGGACCGCCACCGTCGACGGCAAGAAGCTCACCCGCAAGGACGTGATCTCGATCGACGGTGCGACCGGGGAGGTGATGCACGGAGAGGTCAAGCGGAACGTCCCGAGTCGGATCTCCGGGGACCTGGCGACGGTGCTCAAGTGGGCCGACGCCAAGGCGCGGATGAAGGTCAGGACCAACGCCGATGCCCCCTCGGACGCCAAGCGCGCCCGTGACTTCGGGGCGGTCGGCATCGGACTCTGCCGCACTGAACACATGTTCTTCCAGGAGGACCGCATCGGGGCCATGCGCCAGATGATCCTCGCCGAGGACCTCCCCTCCCGCGAGAAGGCGCTCAGGAAGCTGCTTCCGTTCCAGCGGAAGGACTTCGAGGGGATCTTCCGGGCCATGAAGGGTCTGCCGGTCACCATCCGGCTGCTCGATCCGCCCCTCCACGAGTTCCTCCCGCACGAGGCGAAGGCGCAGAAGGAGGTCGCGAAGCACCTGGGGGTCCGTCACGCCGACATCTCCCGGCGCGTCGAGCAGCTCCACGAGATGAATCCGATGCTCGGTCACCGCGGCTGCCGACTGGCGGTCACCTATCCCGAGATCCTTCGCATGCAGGTTCGCGCGATCGTCGAGGCCATGATCAACTGCAAGAAGAAGCGCATCGACGCCCGTCCCGAGATCATGATCCCCCTGATCGGGACCTTCCAGGAGCTCGAGATCCTCCGCGGCCTGACCGAGGAGACCATCCTCGAGGTCCGGAAGGCGAAGAAGTACACGGGCAAGCTGGACATCCCGATCGGCACCATGATCGAGATTCCCCGTGCCGCGATCACCGCCGACGAGGTGGCCGAGCATGCCGACTTCTTCTCCTTCGGCACCAATGACCTCACCCAGATGGCCTTCGGCTACAGCCGGGACGACGCCGGGGTGTTCCTCCCCGAGTACGTGGGCCACGGCATCCTCGAACGCGACCCGTTCGAATCCATCGACCAGAACGGGGTCGGCCAGCTCGTGGACATCGCGGTCCGCAAGGGCCGGACCAGTCGTCCGGGCATCAAGCTCGGGGTCTGCGGCGAGCATGGCGGCGACCCGATGTCGATCGAGTTCTTCGAGAAGGTCGGGGGGTGCGGCCTCGACTACGTCTCCTGCAGTCCCTTCCGGGTCCCCATCGCCCGGCTGGTCGCCGCGCAGGCGGTCATCGCCTCCCGGTGATGCGCATGCCGACCTGCGGACAACTCCTGCTGCTCTGCTCCTCGGTGCTGGTCATCGGATGTGCGTCCACGTCCCGTCCGCACTCCTCCGACGCACCCCGACCCCGCCAGGAGATCCAGCACCCCCCGAGCACCTACGACGTCCCGTTCGCGACGACCCCGCCGATCCTCGACGGTCGTCTCGACGAGGGTGCATGGGCCATGGCGCCGTGGTCCGGACCCTACGGCGACATCCAGGGTCCGGCACTTCCCGCACCCCGCTTCGACACCCGCATGAAGATGCTCTGGGACGACCAGTTCCTCTACGTCGGGGTGGTGATGGACGAGCCCGACCTCTGGGCGACCTACACCGAGCACGACCAGATCGTCTTCCACGAGAATGACTTCGAGATCTTCATCGATCCGGACGGCGACGCTCGCGAGTACTACGAGATCGAGGTCAACGTCCTGGGCACGATCTTCGACCTGTACCTCTACAACGCCTATCGTGACGGCGGACCCGCGGAGCACGACTGGGACTGCGAGGGACTGCGAACCGCGATCTCGGTGGATGGGACGGTCAACGATCCCGCCGATCGTGACCGGTCCTGGACGCTGGAGTGGGCGATCCCCTTCCGGGCGCTGGTCCCCCCCGCGAAGGTGGGGACCGACGAGGGACCCGAGCGATCACGTGGCGGGAGGGCTCCCGCCCCGTGGGAATCCTGGCGCATCAACTTCTCCCGCGTGCAATGGCACCTGGACCTCGAGGACGGTCGCTACCTGAAGAGGCCGGACACCCCCGAGGACAACTGGACGTGGTCCCCCCAGTGGGAGATCAACATGCATGTCCCGCAGCACTGGGGATACGTCCGCTTCCTGCCCCGTCCCGCGTCCTCGTGACCCGTCCGGTCTCGCTCCCGGGGTTCACGATCCCGGCATCGACTCCCGGATGCGCCGCGCCAGCGCCTCTCCCTGCTCGAGTGAGCCGCTCCGCCAGGCCAGTTCCAGGCCGGAGCCGTCTGCGTACCGGGGGATGACGTGGAAGTGGACGTGCATCACCTCCTGGTTGGCCAGGGAACCGTTGTTCTGGAGCACGTTGTAGTGCTCCGCGCCGGTGGCCTCCAGCAGGGCCGAGCAGATCCTCGGCAGGACGCGACCGATGGCCGCCGCCGATTCGTCGGAGAGCTCGTGGAGGAACGCCTTGCATTCCCTGGGGATCACCAGGAGATGTCCCCGACTCAGGGGACCGACGTCCAGGAACGAGAGCACCCGGTCGTCCTCGTAGATCTTGTGGCAGGGGATCTCCCCGGCAAGTATCCGGGCGAAGATCGTCCCTTGTGGTTCTGGCATGCATCCAGCCTACCCTCGAAGCCGGCGAGCTGCGACCGGCCGCCTGATCGGGTACCGTCCGGGGATGCCGCCCACCGATCTCAACGCGCTCGACCTCCAACGACTGTTCACCACGCTCGTCGAGGGTCCGTCCTTCGATTCGTTCCTCGAACTCGCGCTGCACGAGGACCTCGACGAGGCCGGTGATCTCACCACCAACGCCATGGTCGATCCCTCCCGCGTCGTCGATGCGGCGGTGGTCTCGCGGAGCCCCGGCGTCCTCGCCGGCATCCCCGCGCTCGACCACCTGATGCGTCGCCACGCAGCACGACTTTCCTGGTGGTGGCAGGCGGACGACGGTGATCGCGTCAGGCCCTCGGACGTGGTCTGCAGGATCTCGGGGCCCCTCGCGGTCCTGCTGCCGGTGGAGCGGGTCATGCTGAACCTCCTCGGCCGTCTCAGTGGCGTGGCCACCCGGACCGCGGAGCACGTGCAGGCGGTCTCCGGGACCGGGGTCCTGGTCTGCGACACCCGCAAGACGACCCCCGGACTCCGCAACCTCGAGAAGTACGCGGTCCGCTGCGGAGGCGGGCACCTCCACCGGATCGGGCTGTTCGATGCGATGCTGGTCAAGGACAACCACGTGGGCGACCTCGACCCGGACCGCATGGCCGCCCGGGTCGCCGAGGCCGCCGGGGCCGTTCGCGACGCCTCGGAGGTCCGGTTCGTCGAGGTCGAGGTCGACGACCTCGAGCAGCTCGACGCGCTGCTCGCCCTGCCCGAGGGGGTGGTGGACATCATCCTCCTGGACAACATGCCCCCGGAGGTCCTCGCGCAGGCGGTCCGTCGGCGAGACCGCAAGGCACCCCACGTCCAGCTCGAGGCCTCGGGCGGAATCGGTCTCGACCGGTTGCCGGCGATCGCGGCGAGTGGAGTCGACCGGGTCTCGGTGGGGGGGCTCACGCATTCCGCCGTCCAGCTTGATTTCGGCCTCGATCTCCTATGAACCGCTCGAACGACCACCATGAGTGGCCCGACCGCATCGAGCGGCTGATCGAGGGGCTCGACGCCTTCGAACGGGTGGTGGTGCTCTCCGAGACCGAGTCCACCCAGGACGCCGCCCGTCGCGAATCCGCGGGCCCCGGTTCGGTGGTGGTCGCCGCACGCCAGACCTCGGGTCGGGGCCGGCAGGGTCGGACCTGGGCCGACGACCTCGGTCGTGGACTCTCGGTGACCCTGGTGGTCGACCCGGAGGACTCCGCGTACCTGTGCTCGCGCGCCGCGGTGGCCGTGGCCCGGGCCGTGGTACCGCTGCTGGAGGAACGTCGACTCCATGCCGGGATCAAGTGGCCCAACGACCTCGTGGTGCTCTCCGGCGGGGTGCGCAAGCTCGCCGGGATCCTGGTCGAACGCGACGATCGATCCGCGCTGGTGGGGGTCGGGATCAACGTGCTCGGTCGGACCTGGCCCCCGGAGCTCGGGACGGCCCCCACCTCGCTCGAGGAGCTCGGCGTCGACATCACGCGACTGGCCGTGCTCGAACGCCTGCTCGTCGAATGGGATCGCGCCACCCGTCTTCGTCGCACGGAGCTGCTCTCCGACTATGCCCGCTTCGACGTACTCACCGGCTCCTCGGCGGTGGTCGAGGTCGACGGGACCACCCTCCGCGGGACCGTCCGCGGCATCGATCCGTTCACGGGGATCGCCCTCGAGACCGCACAGGGGCCGAGGATCGCGGACCCCGAGCGAGCGCACGTGGTGGACTGGCGACCACCCGGCGAATTCGAGGTCGGGGGCTGACCCGGCCGATAGACCGGGTGGAGCCGCCATGCATCGACTTCAGTCCGGTCTCGTCCTCTCGTTCCTGACCCTGTCCCTCCCGGCGCCCGCCCAGGATCCTGGGCGCTTCGAGCCCGTGGAGTCGGGGGTCGAGGACGTATCCGTCCTCTCGACCAGCCTTCGCGTCCAGCAGCCCGGACTCGATCCCGGGACGGGGTTCGACTCGGTGTATCGCGTCCCCGGCCAATCCGACCGGTACTTTCGCGCCAACGGGGCCCTCTTCGCGGTATTCGATCAGTCCGTCTATCGCTCGTGGAATGGCGTGGGGGTTCCGGAGGTACCTCCCTCCACCACCTTCCACATCGGGGTGCCGCAGTTCCTCGCGGACCCCGTCCGGGCGTCCCTCGACGGGACCATTCCCGCGGGCGGACCCTTCGGGGCCGGCGTCGATCGACGCGATGCCGATCGGGTCACGCCCCCGCGGGTGACCCCGGTCGCCTCGACGCTCCCGGTGGAGGAGGTCCTTCCTCGGTTCCTCACCGACCAGGCGTACCGAGGCCGACGCCTCCGGGAGATCCGCGTCGCTCGCGATTCCCGTCCGTTGCTCACTCCCCCCGATTGAGGATCCTGATCTGGTCGAGCGACTTGCGCTCGATGTCCGGGACGGTGCAGCCCTCCGCCGGATGACCGACCGGGATGATGAGGAATGGCCGTTCGTTCGGGGGACGCTCCAGCAGCTTTGCGAGGAATCCCATGGGGCTCGGGGTGTGGGTGAGGGTCGCGAGGCCTGCGTTCTGCGCGGCGGCCAGCAGCATCCCCACCGCGATCCCCACCGATTCCTGCACGTAGTAGACCTGGTCGGTCGCGTGGGGTCCGGGAGACCGGGCGTCGTCCCGCACCAGCCTGAACACCACGATCAACCATGGAGCATCCTCCAGGAACGGCTTGTTCGCGTCCGTCCCGAGATGGCGCAGGTCCGAGATCCATCGCTGGTTGGACTCGCGCTCGTAGAACGACCGCTCCTCCTGCTCCGCGGCGAGCCGTATCTCCCGCTTGAGCCCGGGGTCGTCGATCGCGACGAATCTCCACGGCTGCTTGTTGGCCCCGCTCGGTGCCGTTCCCGCGGTCCGCACCAGCTCGTCGATCAGCTCCCGTGGAACCGGTGCTCGACTGAAGTGCCTGACGGATCGTCTGCCGGCGAGCAACGCCGAGAAGCGCCGTGCCCGTTCCAGGGCGTCGCCCGGCGGCGGAGCCGGCTCGTAGGGTACGGTTTCGAATGACATCGTCGCGTCTCCTTCCTGCGTCTGGACCGAATCTAGCCGGTCCCCGGTTCGCTTGTCCACGTCACGCCTCGGTTCCTCCCCTCGCCTTCACCATCCCCTCCCCCCCGGGTGTCCAACCGCGGGGTTGGTCGCTAGTCTGGCCGGATGCCTCGACGGCCGAACAACCCGCCGGGTCGGGTTCCCGACTCGATTCGCGGCGCCGCGAGCCGGCTCCTGTTCATGGTGTGCTGCCTGCTTCCCGCAGTGGTCCACGGGGGAACCCGGCAGCCGGACCCTCCGGTGCTCGCCCTCGAGACCAGTCCGCCCGCCGTGATCGGTCGCCCCCTCGTGGTTCCGGTCCGGATCGCACCGAGCCTCCTCGACCGGGAGGTCGTCGACCGGGTGCCGATCCTGCGCGAGGACGGTCGGACGGAGACCGGGCTCCTGGCCCGGCTCGACGTGGTGGGATCGGCTTCCGCCTCGTGGTCCTCGGACCGGGTCACCTACCGGGCACTCCCCCTCGAGTCATCGATGATCCCACCGAACGGGATCCGCGGACTCCTGCTGGTCGATCTCGCGGGAGCCTACTCGGGGGCGTTCCAGCTGGGCGATCAGACGATCGCCCCGCGGTGGATGGAACCGGCACCGCCCCTGGTCGGCGAGGTACTGCCCGCGGAGTCCGGCCCCGCCTGGCCCTCGCTCGAGGATCCCACGAGATGGTGGCGTTGGGCGCTGCTCGCGGAATCCCTGGGGGCGGCCCCCCCGGAACCCGTCGGGCCGGTGCGCGCTCGGCTGATCGCGCGGTACAGCGCCGCCATCTGGCGCTCCGCGCTGCAGCGAATCGCGCTCGAGAGCCCCGGCACCGCGGATGAACTGCGGGAGCTGCTGACCGCGCGTTGCCGCAACGAGACCGGGGGGCTCGTCGCCGCCTGGATCACCGATCCCGACGAGCTGGGCCCGATGCTCTCCCTGCTCGTCGACCTCGATCGCCCCGCCGCGCTCACCGTCCGTTCACTCCTCTCCTTCCTCGACGCCCGATTCCCGCTGCTGGCCTGGCCCACGAGCTCCTCGGAATCCCGGGTGCGGATCGCGCTGGCCAACCCGACCAAGGCGGAGCTGGTCGTCCGGATGCAGTGGGTCGAGGGGGACCCCGTTCCCGTCGCGGAAGTGGTCCCACCCGGCCGGATCATCGAGTTCGACGTGGACCGCCCCGATGGGATCAGCACTCCGTCGGATCGTGGCTCCCCAGCCTCCAACCCGCTGGTCCTCAGTTGCGAGTCGATGGACCGACGC
Organism: Phycisphaerae bacterium; assembly: GCA_002862305.1. GTDB lineage: Bacteria > Planctomycetota > Phycisphaerae > Phycisphaerales > SM1A02 > UBA8087. The sequence continues at coordinate 8,165 of PKCS01000049.1, forward strand.
CTGGTCCTGCCGGCGCCTTCTCGTGAGGCCCTTCCGCCCGGCCTCCGCCTCGGGCCCTTGCTGGCCCCGTTGACGCTGTCCGAAGCGTGGGACCATCGGGAGCAGCCGCCGTCCCCGTCCTGGCAGACCACCGGGGTGCTTCGCAAGCGCCGGGGTCAGTGGGAGCTCTTCATCGAGTGCATGACGGATCCCGGAGCCGATGAACACGATGACCTGCTGGTGGTCCACCTCGGTCCCCAGGACGCACCGATCCGGATCATCACGCTGTCCCCGGAGGGGGAGCTCGACTTCGCACCCGGGGGGGGCGCGCTGCGTGGCGCGGACGCGATGGTCGCCCGCTATCCGGATCGCTGGCGGGCCTCCCTCCAGCTCGAGCCCTCCCTGGTGGCGTCCGCGGCCGCCCCGGGCCTGCCCGAGACACTGCTGATCGGCCTGCGCCGGGTCATCGATGATCGGTGCGCGGGGTCGGCTGAGATCCCGGTCCCCACCTGGTCCTCCCAGACCCCGGTGACGCTCGTGGACCTCTCCGGGTGGGGAGATATTCCCCCAAGTCGCATCCGCAGCACTCGTTAGGCGCGAGCTTCCGTATACTCATGGTCATGAGCAACGGCTCCGAACCGCCAGACCGACCCACGACCCGGGTGATCGCGCTCCTCAACCAGAAGGGCGGGGTGGGCAAGACCACCTCGACCGTCAACCTCGGGGCCGCCTTGGCGGAGATGGGACTGCAGGTCTGCGTGGTCGACATGGACCCGCAGGGCCACCTGTCGCTCCACCTGGGGGTCGACGGCGAGACGGTCGGCGAGACGGTCTACGAGCTGCTTCTCGAGCCCGAGGTCGAGCTCGACCAGGTGCTGGTGAAGGTGCGGCCGAACCTCAGCTGTCTTCCCTCGCGGGTGGACCTGGCGGCCGCCGAGACCGAACTCGCGCAGGATCCGGATCGTCACCGACGACTGCAGAACAAGTTCGCGGACGGACTCCGGAAGTTCGACTACGTGCTGCTGGACTGTCCACCGAGCCTCGGGGTCCTCACTCTCAACGCCCTCAGCATGGCCCAGGAGGTCTACGTGCCGATGCAGGCGCACTTCCTCGCCATGCAGGGAGTCGGCAAGCTCTTCGAGACCGTCGGGCTCGTCTGCCAGGGGGTCAACCCCGACCTCAAGGTCAGCGGCGTCATCCTCTGCATGCACGAGAAGCTCTCGACGCACGTTCGCGAAGTGGTGGGCGAGCTGGACGACTTCTTCGAGGAACACCGGGGAAGCCCGCTTCCATGGGCGGACGCCCGGGTGCTGCGCCCCGCGATCCGCAAGAACATCAAGCTGGCGGAGGCTCCCAGCTTCGGGCAGACGATCTTCGACTACGCCCCCTGGTGCCCCGGTGCGATCGACTACCGGAAGCTCGCGGAACGCATCGTGTCCGGTCACCTCGAGCAACCCGTTCCGGCATCGACCGATGGTCGGGCCACGTCCCCGGGTCCGGGTCCCGGGAAGGTGATGGTCGAGATCGACCTGGACACTCCCGACGAGGCCGACGCCTCCGCGGACGACGAGCCCGCGGCGGCCAGCCCGGACCCCGACCCGGTGGTCGCAGGCAGCCTCAGCGTGGAACCCCGGTCCACTCCGGAAGACCTGGATGGAAGACCGGATCACTGAGGCACCAGCGGAGTCCCACGGTCCCCGCCCCGCGGACACGAGGCCGCCCGGGGCCCTCGCCCATCGACACCTTCGCCTGTTCGCGGTCGCCTACATCCTCCTCCTGGTCGTCGGGACGCACTGGCCCCGGCTCGACGTCGGCACGGCCCCCGGTGGCTCCGACAAGCTGCTTCACTTCCTGGGATTCGGGCTCCTGGTGTTCGCGCTGCGAATCTCGGGCTGGCTCCGTGGATTCTGGTCGCTCTGCGCCACCGGGCTGGCCGCCGCGATCCTGGTCGAACTCACCCAGCACGTCCTGCCGATCGGGCGCCACTGGAGCATCCCCGACGTCACCGCGGGCGGTTTCGGGATCGTGGTCGCCGCCACCATCGTCGCCTCGGTCGGTCCTGCGGGCGGCCGGGGTGCCGATCGATTGCGCCGGCGCTGGTTCGAGATCGCCTGGTCCCTGCTCGCTCGTTCCGGTCCCTGCCTGAACATCCTGGTGGCGGGTGCCCTGGGGGTCCTGGTCCTCGGTCTCGGCGGGGTGCTGTGCTCGAGCCTCCTGCTGCCCGACCCCGCTGCGGGTGGTTCCGGCCGCAGCTTCGATTCACTGGACCTCTTCGTCCTCGGGGGCCTCCTCGGGGGCATCCCGGCGATGGCACTGTCGTTCCTCGCCGGATTCCGGCACGAGTCCGCCGCGTTGAAGGAGCCGTTGCCCTGGCAGGTCCTCTGGAGTGCCTGCCGGACCAGAGTGGTGACCGGACTGGTCCAGGGATCGGTGATCGTCCTCCTGGTCTGGTGGCTGCTGCGATTGGGGGGGATCTCCAGCCTGATCTACGGCGGACCCACGTCAGGCGGCCCGGGACTCGAACCCATCGTGCCCCTGATCGCGCTCGGCATCGGACTGGCCTACCTGCTGAGGACGGTCATGGTCGGGGCGGCCCGGATCGCCGACACGCTGGAGTCGACTTCCGAGGGCGACGACCGGCCCCGCGGGGCCGGATCGGACCCCATCTCCTGAAGTGTCGTATCCTGAGCCCATGCCTCGTCCCGGCCTCCATCGCCCGGTCCTCCACGTACTGCTTCTGGCCCTCGTCGTCGCCTGGCTGCCCGGTTGCAGCTCCGGCCCGCAGGTCGTCCTTGATTCCGACATCCCGACCGTACCCGACATGTCCCAGCGACTCGGCTTCGACATCAAGCGCCGTGGACCGGACCTGGTGGGAGGGGTCTTCATCTTCATCGGTCCGATCCTGGACATGGAACCCATGATCAAGAAGGTGGTGGGCCGGTTCAGGAACCAGGGATGGTCGGTCATCCAGGACACCTGGGGATTCCCGCGATCGGTCCTGCGTTTCGAGAAGGGTGATCGCCGGGTCCGGGTGATCCTCGACGCGGACCAGCTCGAGCCCGCGATGTCCCGGGCCCAGTACATGGTCTCCATGGTCGCGTCCCGGGACCCGGAACCCGGATCGGAAGCCGGGGATCCCGACCCATCCCCAACGGACTCCCCGGCCGAACCGGGCTGACCCCGGATCCGGGCAGGAGACGATGAGCAACGAAACCGCGGGATTCGAACGAAACGCCAGGACCGTCAGCGCGCTGACCTTCCTGAGCCGCTTCGGCGGTCTCGCACGGGACGCGACGATGAGCCGGGTCTTCGGGATCGGCCCGGTGATGGATGCCTTCGCCTTCGGTTTCATGGTCCCCAACCTCTTTCGCAGGTTGTTCGGGGAGGGTGCCCTCAGCGCCTCCCTGCTGCCCGCGTTCGTGCGGGAGCTGGACCACGATCCCGCCACCGCCCTGTTGATGGCCCGGTTGCTGATCTCGCGGGCGATGCTGCTGCTCGCCGCGCTGGTCGTGGCCGTGGAGATCCCGATCATGCTGGGGCTGTTCGATGGCGACCTGGAGATCGGGGTCCGCCTGCTCGCCATCATGCTTCCCTATGCCCCGCTGATCTGCATGGTCGCCCTGTTCGGTTCGATGCTCCATGCGTACGGTCGGTTCGGACCGACCGCCGCCGCCCCCCTCGTCCTCAACCTGCTGCTGGTGATCTCCGCCCTGGTCACGATCCCCCTCGTCACCGCGGGGTCCCTCTCGGTCGAGGGCCAGATCACCCTGGTCGCGGTGAGCGTCCTGGTTGCCGGTCTCATCCAGGTGACGTGGTCCCTGAGGGCACTGAGGCGAGTGGCGACACGGTCGGGGGTGCCGGATGCGGACCGGGCCCGTGTTCGATGCCGCGAGGTGCTGCTCCAGGCCCTGCCCATGGCCATCGGCCTCGGGGCCCTGCAGCTGAACACCCTGATCGACGGCTTGATCGCGAGCTGGCCATCCCTCATCGGCCCGACCATCCCCGTTCTGGACGTGACCTACCCGCTTCCCACCGGGTCGATGTCCGCCATCAGCTGGGCGCAGCGGCTCTACGAGTTCCCCCTCGGGGTGTTCGGGGTGGCCACCGCCACCGCGATCTTCCCCCGGCTGGCCAGGTTCCATGACTCACCCGCCGAGTTCGCCGATGCCCTCCGCCGCGGGCTTCGGCTGACCTTCTTCGTGGGGCTGCCCGCGAGTCTCGGCCTGCTCCTGGTCCGGGACCCGCTCACCGCGGTGATCCTCCAGGGCGCCTCCTTCACCCGGGAGGACACCCTGCTCACCGGCTTCATCCTGCTGGGATACGCCCCGGCGGTCTGGGCCTACTCGGTGAACCTGGTCTTCGTGCGGGCGTTCTACGCCCGCGGCGAGGCGATGACCCCGGTGAAGGTCGCGATCGGTGCCGGCGTCCTCAACCTGGCCCTCAACCTGGTGCTGATCTGGACCCCCCTCGGGGTCGCGGGACTCGCCTGGAGCACCGCCGTCTGCGCGGTGGTCCAGACCTGCCTCCTTCATCGACTGCTCGATGCACGAGTGGGCGGCATCGTCGACGGGGCCATGCGCCGGGGGGTCCTCCGGACCCTGCTGGTCACCCTCGCGAGTGGAGCGTGTGCCGTGACGGTGATGTGGTCACTGCAGCCTGCATCGCATCCCGACTCGTGGACCTACCAGCTGGTGTCCCTGTTCGCCACGGTTGCAGCCGGCGGACTCGGGGCGTTCGTGGCCGCGCGCCTGATGAGGATGCCGGAGCTCGACTGGTTCCTGGGTCGGAGCCTCAAGTCGCGTGGTGACTGACCGGAGCCGGACCACCTGCGCCGGCGCTCACTCCTCGATTCGCCAGTCGCTTCCATCGCGACGGATCCTGCGGTAGAGGGTGTCCCGTTCGGCGGGCACGAAGCCGGCCTCGCGGATCGCCCGCTTGAGGTCGGTGACCGTGGTCTCCTGGTGGGTGCTCGCCCCGTCGACGTGGGTGATGTCGTACCAGACCACCGTGCCGTCGATGTCGTCGGCACCGTTCTGGAGCATGACCTGGGCCATGTCCAGGGTCTGCATGATCCAGAACGCCTTGACGTGCGGGATGTTGTCCAGCATGAGGCGACAGACCGCGATGGTGCGGAGGTTCTCGAGGCCGGTTGGTCCCGGCAGGTGTTCCAGCGCGCTCTTGTCGGGGAAGAACGGCAGGGGGATGATCGTCTGGAAATAGCCGGTCGAGAGTCCGTCCTGGCCGGTCATCGGGAGTCGCTCCCCGGGGTACAGCTCGTCCGGTCCGGTCAGGACCACCTCGCCGCCCTCGGACCGGATGCCCTGGGCCGCTCGCCAGTCCGCCAGCGTCCGGTCCTGCTGGGTCCTGAGCAGTTCCATGTGGTGGATCCGCTCCCGCCTCTTCTCCACGTGTCCGTACAGCATGGTCGCGTTGGAGTTCAGTCCGATCTCGTGGGCCGCCTTGTGGACGTCCAGCCACTCGTCGGACTTGATCTTGCTCTTGAAGATCTCCTCGTGGACCCGGTCGTCGAAGACTTCCGCGCCGCCCCCGGGCAGCGACTGGAGGCCCGCGGCCTTCAGGTCCCTGAGGACCTCGATCAGGCCCTCGTACCCCAGGTGACCCCTCCGGGACTTCCGCTGCAGGTGGACCACCTCGACCGCGGTGAACGCCTTGATGTGGAGCTTCGGCGCGTGTTCCCTGATGCTGGAGAGCATGTCCGTGTAGTACTCGAACGGCAGCCTCGGGTGGAGGCCCCCGACGATGTGCAGTTCCGTGGCACCGGCCTCCTGGGCCTTGATCGCCTCCTCCACCACCTGGTCCACCGAGTACTCGTACGCACCTTCCTCGTCCCGTTTGCGATGGAAGGCGCAGAAGCTGCAGCTCAGCGTGCAGATGTTCGAGTAGTTGATGTGTCGGTTGATGTTGAACCAGGTGACGTTCCCGTGCATCCGTCTCCGGACGATGTCCGCCAGCCCGCAGATCGTGTGCAGGTCGGGGGTCTCGAAGAGCAGCATCCCCTGCTCGGGGGAGAGTCGCCGGCCTGCGAGGACGTCCTCCACCACCGGGACCAGGCGAGGGTCCGTCGGCTGCAGCACCGTCTCGGCGGCGGTGGGGGGTTCTTGGTGGATCAGGGTGCTCATCGTGTTCGAGGTGGAAGTGTAGGTGCTGTTCGGTTCCGGCCTGTCCGGTAACCGGTTCTTTGACGGGGAGGGTGCCTCCTCCATGTTCAGTCGGCCGTCCGTGCTGCCGATTCAGACCTCTCGCAGGGTCATGTGTGGCAGGAAGTTAGCGGCGGCCCGGAGCTCCAACCATGTCGGATCGAAGCACCAACGACGTCCCCAGCGACCGGAACGGGGAAGGCCCCGGAGGATCGGTCGCGGGAGGGGATTCTACTCCAACCGAACCCCCGGGACCATCACCAATTCGCTCGGACGAGGTACTCGAGCTGATCAGCTCGGTCGAGAACCAGCTGCAGCAGATGCGCAGCGCCCAGTCCGAACGGGTCGCCGAGATCGAGACCCTCGAGGATCGGCGCCTCCACGTCGAGGACCAGGGCCGGGAGCTCGATCGAAGGCAGGCCGAGCACCAGCGGGCCGCGGAGGCCCTCGAGCACCGACGGGCCTCCCTGGAGTCCGAACTCGGCTCCCTCGCTCAGCGCGAGCAGGCCCTCGCGGCGGAGGCCGAGGAGCACTCGGCTCACTGCCTGGAACTCGAGCGTCGCGAGGGTGCACTCCGGGATCGCGGCGAGGAGCTCGACCGGTCGATCGCGGATCTCGAATCGAGGGAATCGGAGTTCGCCGAGGCCCGGGCATCCTTCGCGTCCGAGTCGTCGACCCTCCACGAACGACTGGCCGAGGCCGAATCCGCAAAGGCGGACTCCCTCGGGCGGTGCACCCGACTCGAGCAGCAGTGCTCCGAACTGCTCGCGGCGAATCGCGAGCTGGAGGCCGCCGCGCTCCGCAACGAGCAGGAGGCCCGCGAACGTGACGAGGGTGAACGTGCGCTCCACGCCGAGCTGGCGGCATCCCGGTCCGACGGCGAGCAACTCGCCCGCGAGCTGGAGGAGGCGAACCAGGCGGTCGAGCGTCACCAACTGGCCGTCGAAGCCAGGGAATCCGAGCTCGCCGGCCTTCAGTCGGACCTCGGGACCGCCATGGAACGGCTCAGGAGTCTCGCGGAGGCCGTCGCGGCCCAGGCCCCGCGCCTCGAGGAGGGGGCGGAGGCCCTGGCGCTCTGTCGCTCGCAGCGGCAGCGCATCGAATCGCTCTCGAACGAGCTGTCCGAGGCTCGTCGCGCCCTCGCCGATGCCGGACCGGAGGCGGACGCCTCAGCGCTCGAGACCTGTCGGCAGGAGCTGGAGCGACTGCGAGCCGATCTCGAGGATTCGATCCCACACGACGAGCACCAGCGCGTGGTGGCCGCCCTCGAGGCCCGCCTCTCCACCGGTCCGCAGGGGTCCGGGGCGGACACCGATCCGTTGCCCGAGCTGACTTCCCGTCTCGCGGCCTCGACCGCCGAGGTCCAGCTGCTTCGCGCCCGGTCCGGGGCCCGGGAGCGGACGATCGAAGAGCAGGCGCAGCGGATCTCCGAACTCGATGCACGCTGCCGCGAACTCGAATCGGACGCTTCGTCCACCACGACCCCGGTTTCCCAGGACGCGCTCCGACTCCGGGAACAGGCGAAGCGGCTCTCGGGTTTCGCCCAGCACCTCCAGAGACGTCGAGCGCGGTTGAACTCGGTGCGATCAGCGGTCCGGGAACGCCTGCGCTGCGGGGAGGGCGCCACGCCAGCCGGTGGACGTGGGGACGGTCGCGACGAGGCCGATCGCACCGAACACGAGGACCTACTGCGCAAGCGCCACGAACTCGCGGATCGCGAATCGCAGATGCTCCGCCGGTGGGCCTGCCAGGGTTCGATCGGCTCGGTGAGCCGGCTCTGCGTCGCGCTGGTCCTGCTGGCGATCGCCAGCTGGTTCGGGGTCCGCTCCCTCCTCCCGGGCACCGTCACCGCGACCTCGCTGGTGCGGGCCCAGCCGATCAACGGTGCGACCCTCGACGCGGAACAGGGGCGTGCGTGGAATGACTGGCACCAGGCCGTGCTGGCGGATCCGATCTTCGTGAACCTGGTCCGGGACCGCATCGACCAGTCGGTCGGGTTCCTCCCGGGGACCGTCGATTCGTTGGAACGATTCATCGCGTCCGGGCTGACCGTCACGTCGATGCAGCCGGGCCTTCTGCAGGTCCGGCTCGCCGGGTCCAACCGATCGGACAGCCTCGGGGTGCTGGAGGCGATCGTGACCACCCTCGTCTCGGAGTCGCAACGACAACTGTCCCGGCGGGGCGACGGCGCCCGCGCCGAGGTGCTCCCCAGTGACGGGCGGCTGGCCACCCTCGAGCCGATTCCCGTCACCTCTCACCAGGTCCGGACCGCGGGGATGTTCTTCGGGGGTTCCACCGCCGTCCTGGGGCTGCTCGGGTTCGGCGTCTATTCGCGACTCCGCAGGTCCCGGCGGCTCTTCGACCGCGACCTGGGACTGGAGGACACCTTCATCGACTGACCGGTCGGGTCACTGTCCGGGTAACCGTTCCGCTTGTGCGATCTGTCGGGCTTCTGCATGCACCGTCCCGCCCGTCCACGGCCTCCTCCCCCGACCGCCCGGAGTCGCGTCCCGGGATTGACGATCAAGTGGTGTCGTCCCGTAGTGCAACGACCAGGAGCCCCACCATGACCCAGCGACCCCACCCGACCTCGATCATCGAATCACCCGCTCCCGCCCGGCTCCGTCTTACCGGAACCATGGCGGACGCGTCCCCCTGGTCGCCGTCCCCCCGCCTCTCCCAGAGCAGCCTGCGCGCGCTCGAGGCGGTCGAGGACGTCAGTCGACGGATCGACCACCTGGCCATGACCCTGGGTTGCCTCGGTCATTTCGACGGAACGGACGGCCCGAGAGCGGCCTGATCCGGGACCTCGTCACCCCAGAGCCTCGATTTCGAGGCTCCTGGATCCCGCCCGCGGATCCCTCTCTCCATCTCGTTCCCTTCCGGGGAAATCTGGGTCCCGATCGCGAATCCCGGGGTACATTGGATTGCCTCCCCGGAGCATCGCTTGATCGCACAGAACCTTACATCCAGGCATCTCCTGGCGTGGCTCGCGGCCCTGGCCTGCGCCCTCTGCGTCGGCTCGAGTGCCGAGGCCCAGTTCAGGGTGGTCAACTACAACATCGCGAACACCAACGGGGACCTCACTGCCCTGCAGCACGTCTTCGAGGAACTGGCCCTCGACGACACCCCGGGTGCCGCGACCGCGCCCCACCTCTACGTCTTCCAGGAGGTGCGCGACTCGGACATCGAGGACCTCGAGACCCTGCTCGAGGAGGCCCACCCCGGCATCGCCTACGCCCTCGGAACCTTCACCGCGACCATGACCGAGAACGGGTCGGTGGGGGCCCAGGCCCTGTTCTACCGCTCCTCCGACGTGGTCGAGATCACCCCCGGTCACGACGATGTCTTCACCGGAGCCGGTCGAAACACCGACCGCTGGCATCTCCGCCTGTCGGGCTACGAGTTCGACTTCTTCGTCTACTCCGCGCACCTGAAGGCCGGCCAGAGTTCGAGTTTCGAGGATGAACGCGCGGACGGGGCGGAGCGTATCCGTGCCAACGCCGCCGGACTGCCCGCGGATGCGCACGTGATCTACGTCGGGGACTTCAACTTCTACGACTCCAGCGAGCCCGGCTACGCGGTCCTGACCCAGCCCGGGCCCAAGCAGGGGGTCGACCCCCTCGGATCCTCCAACTGGACGGGGGCCTCGAACGCGAGCAAGCACACCCAGTCGCCCCGTGCCACCAGTGGCGGAGGACTCGTCGGGGGTGGACTGGACGATCGGTTCGACCAGCACCTGGTGACGTCGGGACTGCTCGACGGCTCCGGCTTCTCGCTGGTCGACTACCGGGCGTTCGGAAACGACGGCAATCACTACAACACCTCCATCAACGACGGCCCGAACAGCTACTACCCGACCCAGATAGCCCGGTCCAACGCGCTCGCGGACGCCCTCTTCGACGCCAGCGACCACATTCCGGTGGTCGTCGACTACCAGTATCCCGGCCTGGTGACCGGGTTCATGGACGACGAGATCGGCCTGGTCATCGAGGGAGCGACCTACTTCGTGGACGTGCTGCTCTCGAACATCGCACCCGGTGAATTCGTCGACTCCTCGTCGGTCTTCGTCGAGTCCCTCAGCGGCTTCTTCGGGGAGGACTCGGTCGACGACCTGAGCCGCTTCCCCGCCTTCGACACCATCGGCGTCCGGCTCGACACCACCACGGTCGGCGACGTCTCCGGGAGCGTGCTCGTGTCGGGCACCGGTCAGGACATGAACGCACCGTTCACGCTGAACGCCAATGCCACCGTCATCGGCCATGCCAGGCCCTCGTTCTCCCCTTCGTCCGAGCTCATCAGCACGGTCGTGGAATACGACATCGAGCCCGGGGACACGCCGCTGGAGATCTCGGTCCCCGTGCACAACTACGGTTACTCGGGACTCCAGGCGAGGTGTCGCATCGCCTCGGTCGCGATCGCCGACAGCAGCCTGTCCGTCGATTCCGTGCCGGAGGGCCTGATCGCCCAGTCACCAGAGGAGCTCCAGCTCATCCTCGATCCCGGCTCCCTCGAGCCCGGCTCCGTGACCGACCTGCCGATCGGCATCCTCGTCGCCGAGGAGGACCTCCCCGGTGCCACCGTCATCTCGATGCTCCTCACGATCCGGGTCAACGTGGGGAACGCCCCGTCCGCCTCGCCCGACCTGAACGGCGACAGCCTGGTCAACGGGGCGGACCTGGCGATCCTGATCGGCTCCTGGGGTGGGTCTGAAAACGACCTCGACGGCGATGGGTCCGTGAGCGGGGGGGACCTCGCCATCCTGCTCGCCGCGTGGACCCTGCCCTGAAGCGACTCATGCCTCGCACGTCGCGCGGCCCCGCCGGCCAAAGGCCGAGGTGGGATTCGAACCCACGAATAACGGATTTGCAATCCGTCCCCTTAGACCACTTGGGTACTCGGCCGACGCGTCCATATTGACAGAGGGGCCGCCCACGGTCAATGTCCGCCCGCGATCTCCGTGACCCCCCCGAGCGGATAGGATTCCCTCATGCTCTGCTCACTCCTCACCCTCGGCATCCTCGTGCAGGCCGCTACCTCCGGTAACGATTCGGCGGCGGACCCCGCGCAGTCCCCCGGTCCCGGGGGGGAGGCCGCGGCCGGGCAGGAGGCTCCGAGTGATGCCGCGCCCGTGCGCCGACCCCTCAACCCGGATCGTCCCCCATTGCTGCGGGAAGGCACGCTCATCAGTCGGGCCCTCGGCACCGTGGTGTTCGACGAGGACCTCGGGTGCTGGACGTTCACCAACGAGGTGTCAATTGACCGCAAGTCGCAGGGATTCCAACGGACGTTCTGCCTGATGCCCAGCCGTGTCCTCGAGGAATTCATCGCGCATCGCCGGTCGGGGCACCCCGCCTCGCGCTTCGAGTTCTCGGGTACCGTCACGATCTACGACGGAACCAACTTCCTGCTGCCCAGCGTCATCACCCCGCTCGCGCCGATGGTGGATCCCGATCCCGAACCGCGGCCCACGCCCCCGACCGACCAGACGAGTTCCCCGGACAACACCCTCAGTTCCGGTACCGAGCGCATCGCCGACCGACTCGAACTTCGACTTCGGGATCGGGTCGGCTACCTGCCCATGAGCCTCGACCTCCCGGAGGTCGAGGGCGTGGACCACTCGCGCCTGGTCGCCGACGGCACCCGCATCCAGAATCGACCGGGCACGATCATCCGGGACCAGAACAGCGGGACCTGGCGGTTCATCTTCGGCGCCCAGGGCGCGGGGAGCCGGGATCCAAGCCTTGAACTGCTTCCCTGCCTGCAGCTCCAGGCGATCGAGAACCTCGCGATGCGCAGCGAGCTCTCCCCCAGGATCCACGCCAGCGGCGAGATCACCACCTTCAACGGCCGGAACTTCCTGATGCTCTCGCGATGGGTGCCCGCGACCCGCCCCAGCAACCTCGTCCGCTGACCGGTCCGGACCCGACGATTCCCGGCAGCCCGGGCCCGGCTCGGGTACCCTACGAGCCATGAGCTACCCACAAGTCACCATCGAAACGTCACATGGCCCTCTCACCGTCGAACTCTGGGACGACGTGGCCCCGAAGCACGTCGCCAACTTCCTCGACCTGGTCGGGAGCGGCTTCTACGACGGCCTGACCTTCCACCGGATCATCCCCCAGTTCGTCATCCAGGGGGGCTGCCCCCACGGCAACGGGATGGGTGATGGTCCACGGCGTCTCAAGGCCGAGTTCAACGACCGTGAGCACCATCCCGGCGTGTTGTCCATGGCCCGGTCCGCGGACCCCGACTCCGCCAGCTCCCAGTTCTTCATCTGCCTGAGCCGCGACCACTGCCAGCATCTCGATCGGCAGTACACGGGTTTCGGCAAGGTCGTGGAGGGCATGGACGTCGTGGAGCAGATCGCCGCCACCCAGGTGGATCCCCAGTCAGGTGCCCCGGTCGGGGAGCCCCCCCGCATGACCAGCGCCCGGGTCGTCGACCCGGCGGAGTAGGTCCCGTCTTGCGGATGCCGATGCGATGAACGACCAGCCGGTTCGAACCAAGCAGCTCAAGGTCGGGCTGGAGATCCACGTGGAGCTCCAGACCCGCTCGAAGATGTTCACCCGCACCCCGAACGTCGCCCACCCCGAGTTCGAGGGTGCGGACCCCAACACCCTCGTTGATCCCGTGGTCGCCGCCCTCCCGGGCTCCCTCCCGGTCATGAACAAGGCCGCGGTCGAGATGTCGATGATGGTCGGGCTCGCCCTGGGCTGCGAGATCTCGGAGTTCTCCAAGTGGGACCGGAAGAACTACTACTACCCGGATCTCCCCAAGGGCTACCAGATCTCGCAGTACGACCTGCCACTCTGCCTCGACGGCGCGTACACCATCGACTCCGTCCACGGTGACCGGCGGAGAATCGGGATCACCCGCGCCCATCTCGAGGAGGACACCGGGAAGCTCGGGCACGAGCTGCCCGGCGGGGGTTCCTACCCCGGTTCCCTCGTCGACCTCAATCGCGCCGGCACCCCGTTGCTCGAGATCGTCACCGAACCCGACTTCGACCACGCGGAGGACGTGGTGACCTTCGCGCAGGAGCTCCGGGGGCTCTGTCGTTTCCTCGGGGTCACGCAGGGTGTGATGCAGAAGGGGCACATGCGCTTCGAACCGAACATCAACCTCGAGATGGTGCTCGATGACGGGACCGTGGTGAAGACCCCGATCGTGGAGGTCAAGAACCTCAACTCCTTCCGAGCGGTGCTGGGGGCCATCCAGCACGAGTACGACCGGCAGGAACGGGCGTGGAGGGAGGATGGTCTCGTCATGGGTCCCGGGGCGAAGTCCACCCGGGGATGGGACGACGAGCGCCTGGTGACCGTGCTGCAGCGCGAGAAGGAGGACGCCCACGACTATCGCTACTTCCCCGACCCGGACCTGGTCCCGGTGGTCGTGGATCGAGCATGGGTGGAGGAGGTCCGCTCGCGCATCCCCGAGCTGCCGTCCTCCCGGCGCGAGCGGTACGTACGGGACCACGGGCTCCGCGAGAAGGATGCCGATGTCCTGCTCGAGGAGCGTTCGGTCACCGAGTTCTTCGAGGCGGTCGTCGAACACCCCGACAGCGGGGGGGACGCCGCCGCGGTCTGCAAGCTCCTGCTCAACCAGATCGCCAAGCTCGCCAACGAGCGAGGGTGCCTGATCGACCAGCTCGGCCTGGAGGCCGCGCAGGTGGCGGGGGTGGTGGCGCTGCGGAGGGAGGATCGGATCGGAGCGCAGTCGATCGACCCGCTGCTGGTCCGTCTTTCCGAGACCGACGAACCCGCGGATGCAGTGGCCGAGCTGGCCGGGATGCTGGTGGTCCGCGACGATTCGCAGCTCGAACAGTGGTGCCTCGCGGCCATCGAGGCGAACGCCCAGGCCGCGGATGACGTCCGTTCCGGAAAGATGGCGGCCATCGGCCGCCTGATGGGACACGTCATGAAGGCCAGTGGGGGATCCGCGGACGCCAAGGTCGTCCAGGCCAAGCTTCGCGAGCTGCTCGGCTGACGGGTCGGCCCGCCTCGTCGGGGCGGATACTCAGGGAAATTCACCCCGGGTGACCGCACGCGCCTCGGCGGAGCGGCCCGCCCTGGAGAGGAGGTCGTACAGCTGCTCGCGCAGCTGCGGCATCGCCGGTTCCAGCCGGATGGCGGTGATCAGCGCCTCGATCGCCTCGTCCAGTCTCTGCTGCTTGAGATAGCCCATCGACAGGGCCCGGTAGGCGAACGGGTTGTCGGGCGCGGCGAGGATCGTCTTCTCCACCATCCGGATCCCGTCCTGGAGGTCGTATTCGCTCTCGGCGTTGTCGATCAGCTGGACCGACAGGCGCCGGATCATGCCCAGCAGGTTCGGGTTCTCTTCCAGCACCGCAAGCGCTTCCGCGTCCAGTTCCTCGGTCCGCTCCCCGGAGTCGAGCCATTCCGTCACCACCGGCGAACCATTTCCCAGCCTGGTGCGGAGTTCGGTGATGGCCTCCCAGGGGTCGCCCTCCTGCTCCAACCAGATCACGTACTCATCGAGGAGGTCGTACTCCCGGGGAAAGAGGTCCACTCCCTCAAGGTAGGCGACCCGTGCCTCGTCCATCCTGCCCTGCGACCGGAGTATCCGTGCGAGTCCGGCCGACTTCTGGGGGGAGGGCCCGTAGCGTTCGATGCTGGTGACCAGGTGTCGTTCCGCATCCTTCCTGCGATGTTCCACCGCCAGCATCCACGCGATGCGATTGTCGATCTCCGGCTGCAGCGTCGGGAAGAGGGCGATCCCACCGTCGCCGATGAACGAGGCCAGCTCGAACGCGCGCCTCGATGCCCGTGCGTGCTCGATGATCGGGGTGTCCGGCATCAGGCCGTTCTCCGAGAAGATCACCTCCGGGGAGGCGATCACCCGGCTGTCGTGGTAGTCGGCATAGGCGAGGAGTCCCCGGACCGCCGCGGAGTGTCCGACGAACACCAGCACCAGGGCGATCATCCCCAGGTAGGCCAGTCCCCAGGGCCGGATCGAGCCGGCCCGCTTCAGCTGGAGTCCATGGAAGCGAACGTCACTCTGCTTGAGGCAGCTCCATCCCTTGAAGATCAGGTACACCACGGTCGCGGTGATCCCGCTCGCGAACAGCAGCGGGATGATCCCGTAGAGCTGGTACACCGAGAGGAAGACCACCACCACCAGGAGCCCGAACCCGATCTCCTCCCCCCAGGACAGGTCCCATTTCCTGCGCGGGGCCGCGGCGAGCGCCTCCGCTCCCGGGGACGGCTTGCCGAAACCGAAGGAAAGTGCGTCCTTGGGGCAGACGCTCACGCAGTCAAGGCACTTCATGCAGCCCTGATCGATCACCATCCCGAAGTCCCGGACCTCCTGGTGGACCTTCACGTTGCTGGTGCAGACCGCGGTGCAGTGGCCGCACTGTTCGCAGTCATCGTTCACCCTGATTCGTCCCGGCGAGATCTTGTCCATGGGTGCGAAGAAGCCACCGTACGGGCATCCGTAGGTGCAGTACCCCTTCATGCCCAGGAGGTAGACGGCGAGGAAGCCGCACACGAAGAGGAACGGCACGCCGATGATCCAGCCGGGGAACGTCCCCCAGAAGTCGGTGGTGGTCAGGTGGGTCGAGAAGCCCGGCCACGTCAGGTTCTGTCCCATCAGGGGCGCCACCACGAAGCGGTACACCAGCGGCCAGATGAACATGTACAGCGCGAGCGCCAGCGGGAGCAGCATGAGCGCCCGGGACCTGAACGGCTTGGGCCGGATCCCGAACCGCTCGAGCAGCTTTCCGCTCGCGTCCTGGAGGAGGACCACGTGGCAGCCCCACCCGCAGAACCACCTGCCGAGGATCGCGGTGGACGCGAGGGCGGTGACGAAGAAGATGAACCCCACGGTGATCACCCCCGACTTGACGGTCTCCATGGACTCCGACGGTTCGATGGGGGTGATGGTCGTGCCCATGACCAGCCACTGCACGACGTGCGCGATGATCAGCAGCTGGATGATGATCAGGACCGTGAAGCGGACCTTGGACATCCTGCTCTTCGCGGGCTTGCCACGACGGGGTGGGGTCACCACCGGCAGGCTGATCAGGTTCTCGGAACTCTCTGGACGCATCGTGATCCCATGGTATGCACCGCTCCGGGGCCCGATCGGCTCCTACCCGGAACTTGGCGCTCCGTATACTGTCCTTCGGACCAAACGATGCCCCAACTTTCACGAGCAAGCAATGAGCAAGACCGACTATTACGAGCTGCTCGGCGTCTCCCGGGACGCCAAGCCCGATGAGCTCCGCAAGGCGCACCGGAAACTTGTCCGAAAACTCCATCCGGACGTGAACAAGGAGCCGGATGCCGCGCAGCGTTTCTCCGAGGTTCAGGAAGCCTACGACGTGCTTTC
>PKCS01000045.1 GCA_002862305.1 Phycisphaerae bacterium
TGAGCAGTTCGCCAGCCAGCTGGAGATCTCCGAGGTTGGCCAGGTGGTCGAGGTTGGTGACGGCATCGCACGCGTCTACGGACTCAGCAAGGTCATGGCGGGCGAGCTCCTCGAGTTCGAGGGTGCCTCCGGCACCGTCACCGGACAGGCCATGAACCTGGAGCACGACACCGTCGGCGCGGTGCTCTACGGGGAAGCCACCGGGATCCGTGAAGGGGACACGGTGCGCGCCACCGGACGGCTCCTCGAGGTCCCGGTCGGCGAGCAGATGCTGGGACGGGTCGTCGACCCCCTCGGCAATCCCATCGACGGCGGACCCGAGATCCACTCCACCGAGACCCGCAAGCTCGACATCGTCGCCCCGGGCATCGCCTACCGACAGCCGGTCACCGAACCCATGCAGTTCGGGATCAAGGCCGTGGACTCGATGATCCCCGTCGGTCGTGGCCAGCGAGAGCTGGTCATCGGCGATCGCAAGACCGGGAAGACCGCGATCTGCGTCGATGCGATCATCAACCAGAAGAAGTTCTGGGGAACCGAGGATGCGGTGGTCTGCATCTACGTCGCGGTCGGCCAGAAGGAGTCCACCGTCGCCAGCGTGGTCGATTCCCTCAAGGAGCATGGCGCGATGGACTACACCATCGTGGTCACCGCCGGCGCCAGCGATCCCGCCCCGATGCAGTACATCGCCCCCTACGCCGGTACCGCGATGGGCGAGCACTTCATGTGGCAGGGCAAGGAGGGCAAGACCCCCAAGCACGTGCTCTGCGTCTACGACGACCTCTCCAAGCAGGCCGTGGCCTACCGCGAACTCTCGCTCCTGCTCCGGCGGCCGCCCGGTCGCGAGGCCTACCCCGGTGACGTGTTCTACCTGCACAGCCGCCTGCTCGAGCGGGCGACCAAGCTCTCCGACGAGAACGGAGGCGGTTCCCTGACCGCGCTCCCGATCATCGAGACCCAGGAGGGCGACGTCTCCGCCTACATCCCGACCAACGTGATCTCGATCACCGACGGGCAGATCTACCTCCAGCCGGAGCTCTTCGCGGCCGGTGTCCGCCCTGCGATCAACGTCGGCATCTCGGTGTCCCGGGTGGGTGGTGCGGCCCAGGTCAAGGCCATGAAGGAGGTCGCGGGTTCCCTTCGACTCGACCTCGCCGCGTTCCGCGAGCTCGAGGCCTTCGCCCAGCTCGGTACCGACCTCGACGCCGCATCCCAGCGCCAGCTCGACCGTGGCACCAGGATGGTCGAGCTCCTCAAGCAGGGCCAGTACAGCCCCTACGAGGTCTTCGACCAGTGCATCTCGATCTTCGCCGGTTCCAAGGGACTTCTCGACGACGTCGATCCCGACCAGGTCCTTCCCTTCGAACAGGCGCTTCTCGACTACTTCGCCGGTCCCAAGAAGGCCCTTCGCGACAAGCTCGTCGAGGCCCGGTCCTTCAAGGGCATCGAGGATGACTTCATCTCGGCGATGCGTGACTTCAAGTCCAACTGGGTCCCGTCCTGATCGACGCCGCCCATCCGGATCAACAAAGGCACTCATGGTCCGCCATGGTGCCTTTTCTCATGAACATCCGACTCCCCCTGCGAGGGGTCCGGCCCGGCGAGTACACTTGATCCATGTCGTGTACGATCACCCTCGCGATCCTGCCGTGCCTCCTCCAGGTCCATGACGTCGTGCCCAAGGACGTGAATGCACCCCCGGGGGACATCACCGCGGGCCACGTGGTCCTTCCCGGCCCGGAGCAGTCCGCCACGAGCTCGGTCACGGCGCTCCTCCCCGCCCGGGAGATCGACCGATTCGTCCCCGGGAGCGGCAAGTCCGCGGTGGTCCTGATCGCCAAGGATCCCGAGCTCTGGGACTTCTCGATCGGTGCGGGAAGTCAGCCGCTCGCCTCCAGCGAACGGCTCCTCGATCTGTCGGGCATGACGCAGAGCGCCTCGGCAAGGGCCCTGCGACTCCTGGAGCCGTCCGACGGCCTGACGTCCATGCCCATCCAGGCCAAGGCCCCCGACGAGGAACTCGCGGGCTGGCTCCTGGTCGCCGATGGCTGCGAGGATGTCAGGCTCACGACCCACTTCGGGACCCGCCACCACGCCCCGGGCCGCCCCGTCGTGCTCCATGCACGGATGGAGGGCGCCCACTCCGCTCGCGGGACCATGGTCCTCGGGAGTCCCTCCGGGGACTCGTTCGAGCACCCGCTTCACCCCGACGGTGCAGGCGGGCTGATCGGGGTCTTCTCCCCCGACGAGGCGGGTGACTGGACGGTGCGCTCGATCGTGGAGTCGGTCGACCATCGGGGGGTGGGCAGGGTGCGCACCACCCAGCAGCTCCTGCGATCGCTCCCCGAATCCGCCGCTCCCTCCGGGTCGGTCACCGCCTCCCAGCAGACGGACGGCCGGATCGAGTTCAGGGTCCCCCTGGCGGTGCTTCCCGCCTCCGACCTCGCGGCTCCACGACGCGTCGCACTTGCCTTCGAGGTCTGGGCAACCGACGCCTCCGGCCGCCAGGTCCCCGTCTGCTGGGTCTCGAGGATCCATGAACTCCCCGCCGAAGGTGGGGCCCAGCACGCCTCGTTGCGAGCGGACCCTCGCTGGTTCTCCCTCGCGGGCGCTGATCCGAAATCGATCGAGCTCCGTGAACTCAGGATCCACGACACTCGAGGGTTCGTCCTGCTGGCGCACGAGCCGCGGCCGGACTGCATCCCCGTGGGCTCCTTCGAGCTGCCCTCGCCGCCATCCGCGGTGGTTCCGTCGATGCATGCCGGGGCCGCACCCGAGCGGATCGCCGGGGCGTCGCGGGCCTCGTCCATGCGAGCCGGTTCCCCCGACGGAGGACACGTGCTGCTGCTCTCGCACGGCTACTGCACCGACCAGTTCCCGTTCCGGACCAACGACTTCTCCGGTGACTTCGTGCTCTACGAGGAGTACGGACAGAACCTCTCGAACGACGAGTTCGCCCTCAGGTTCGAATCCCTCGGCCGAAGCCACAAGTCGATGGGAATCGTCGGCCACTCACAGGCCGGCCACGCCGCGACGCACCTCTACACCTTCTACTGGAGCGCACTGGACTGGGCCACCGGACCCCGGAAGATCCAGGGAGTGGGGGTTCCCTGGCTGGGTACCGCCCTCGCCGGCAATGCCGCCGTGCTCGGGGAGGTCTTCGGGATCGGTTGCGGGGAGGTCTACGACCTCACCTATGACGGTTCAACCTCCTGGCTGTCGTTCATCCCCAGCTGGGTCCGGCAGGAGACCTGGTACTGGACGACCTCCTTCGAGGACGGGTGGTTCTACGACTACTGCCAGATCGTCACCGACCTCCTGCTCAGCGACCCCGACGACGGCACCGTCGAGCAGTACGCCGGCCAGCTGGCCGGTGCGAACAACGAGGGTCACAAGACCGGATGGTGCCATACCCGCCTGATGCGGGACCCGCCCCAGTGCCGGGATGCCGAACGAAATGTGCTGATGAACCAGGAGGCCGCCCGATGAACGAACGCCTCCCATCGCGATGGCTGCTCACGGCCATGCTGGTCCCGGTGGCCACCCTCGTCGCCGACGAGCTCGTCGTCGAATCCACCCTGGTCCAGCCGGTCCCGGACGATTCGGGGAACTCCTCCGCCCTGGTCGAGTTCGTGGTCCCGTCCTCGGGGGATCCCGTGGTCACGACCGGCGTGCGGCTGTCGCTCCGGCTGGAACATCCCTGGGTCGGCGACCTCCGGGTGACGCTGCGTCCCCCGGATGGGAGCACGGAGCTGGTCATGCTCGACCGGCCCGGCCTCGTGCCCGCCGGGTTTCCCGGCCCCTTCGGCTGCGGCGGAGACGACCTTGACGTGGTCTTCGACGACTCGGCCAGCGCATCCGCGCAGGACACCTGCTCACTCGTCGCCAGCCCGGTGCTCGCGGGGCCGCTTCGACCGTTGCAGGCGCTCCAGTCGCTGTCCGGCATCGATCCGGAGGGATCGTGGTCGCTGACCGTGACCGATCTCCAGCCCGGGGACTCGGGCCAGCTGATCGGCGCGAGCCTGCTGGTCGAGTTCGAGATCGACTGCGACCAGGACGGGCTGCCCGACGAGTGCACCTGCCCCGGGGACCTCGATGGAGACCGCGTGGTGGGGGGGGCCGACCTCTCCGGCCTCCTCTCGCAGTGGAACGGGACGGGCGAGGCGGATCTTGACGCGAATGGGGTGGTCGACGGTGCCGACCTCGCGATCCTGATCAGCGCCTGGGGATCCTGTCGCTAGGGCTTGCCCATCGAGGCGTCCGTCAACCGAAGACCACGACCCGGTCGCCCTGCACCAGCAGGCGTCGCTCCACGTGCCACCTCACCGCCCTGGCCAGTGTCGTACGCTCCACGTCCCGCCCCTTGCGGATGAGGTCCCTGACGGAATCCCGGTGCGAGCATGCGATCACGTCCTGCGCGATGATCGGCCCCCCGTCCAGTTCGGCGTTGACGTAGTGGGCGGTGGCCCCCACCAGCTTCACCCCTCGCTGGTGGGCCTGTCGGTACGGGGATCCTCCCGCGAAGGCCGGCAGGAAGGAGTGGTGGATGTTGATGATTCGTTGATCCCAGTCCCGCACGAATCCCGGGGAGAGGATCTGCATGTACCTCGCGAGGACCAGCAGGTCCACCTCGTGTTCGGCGAGGACCCCCTGAATGGTCGACTCCGCCTGCTCCTTCGAAGCGGGATCGACGGGAACGTGGACGAAGGGTATCCGGAAGAACTCCGCGACGGGCTGCAGGATCTCGTGGTTGGACACCACCACCCTGATCTCGCAGCCGAGTTCCCGTGATTCATGCCGCTGGAGCAGGTCCTGCAGGCAGTGCGGTTCCTTGGTGCAGAGGATCGCGACCCCGGTCGGCTCCCGGCTCAAGTGCAGGTGCAGGTGGGTGGAGTCCGTTCGTGATCGTTCCTCGAGTTCCTGCCTCATCGTCGAGAGGTCCCGGCCCCGTCCGTCCGATTCGACCACCATCCGCATGCGGAAATCCCCGTGTTCGGCATCGACCGACTGGTCGACCTGCGTGATGTTCATGCCGTGCCCGTGCATGTACGAGGCGTACTCGGCGACGATTCCCTCCCGATCCGGGCAGGACACCAGGAGGACCGCTTCGTGCGTCTCGTTCATTGGGCGGATCTCGTACGGTGATGATCGGTCGCGAAGTCGAGGGCTCCTGTGAACGCCACAGGACGACGATTGTATCATGGGGCCCGCGTCGACCGACCTTCGTACCCGCATCGCCTCCCCGTTGCGAAAAGGAATCCACCGATGATGAACGCGGTCCTCTTGGTCCTCTCAACACCGTTCCAGGAGGCCGGTGGGAAGTCTCCGTCGACCAAGCCCGAGTCCGCCACGGAAGCCGGGGGTCTCCTGAAGGCCCCGACCAGCATCGACGAGTTCCGGGACCAGGGGGGGATCCTCTGGGAGATCCTCTCGAAGTTCCTCGCCGAGTACGGTCCCAAGCTCATCTTCGCCCTGCTCTGGCTCGTGGTGGGGTGGCTCGCCATCAAGGCGATCACCTGGTTCGCCCGCCGGGCCCTGCACTTCCGATCGATCGATGAATCGGTGCGTGGGTTCCTCCTGAGCCTGCTGGATGTCGCCCTGAAGGTCCTGCTGGTGGTGATGCTGCTGGGGACGCTGGGGGTCCCCACCGCGAGCCTGGGATTCATCGTCGGTGCCGCCTCCCTCGCCATTGGGTTCGCGTTGAAGGGCACGCTGGCCAACTTCGCCGGCGGGGTCCTGATCCTCGTCCTCAAGCCGTACAAGGTGGGGGACTACATCGAGGCACAGGGGTTTGCGGGCACCGTCAAGCGCATCGAGATGTTCTGGACGGTGCTGTCAACCCCCGACAACAAGCGTGTCATCATCCCCAACGGCGGGTTGTCGACCTCCTCGTTGACCAATTACTCGAGTGAACCCACTCGACGCCTCGATGTCGTGTTCGGCATCGGCTACGGGGACGACATCGATCACGCCTTCGCGATCCTCAAGCGGATCATCGAGAGTGACCCCCGGACCCTCAAGGACCCCGAACCCGTGATCAAGGTGGTGGAGCTCGGCGCCAGCTCGGTGGACATCAACGTCAGGCTCTGGTTGGACCGCTCGGACTTCTGGTCGTACAAGGTCGACCTGCTCAAGACCGTCAAGGCGGCCTTCGATGCCGAAGGAATCAGCTTCCCCTATCCGCAGACGGAGGTGACCCTCCACTCGACGACTTCCTGATGATCCGGGTAAATCACCCATTTCAGGCCGGAATCGACGATTCCGGCAAGTGAGGTCACCTGGCCCGAGGCCACGAGTCATGCCAGTGAATCCTGTGAATATCCTTTTTTCAGCTTGCCGATCGCCGGATGCTGGAGGATGATGGGGGATGTGTGGTGTGGTTTTCAGTGAGACAGTTCCTTGGTTTCTCCTTCCACCACAGATTCATCAGCTCGGTCACCGGGGCGCAACTCGCAAGAGTCCGTTTTTTCGGCGACGGAGCACTCCTCCTGAAAGGAGTCGACCCGATTCTTCGAGGCTCGTACCGGGCTTTCTTCCAGCAAGGCGCCCAAGCCGATCTACTGCGCCGAACACGCAGGAATCCACCCACGGATTTGGAGTCGTGGGAAGGAGATCCGGCTGGGAGAGAATCGATTTGAAGACAACCTCGGGGTTGTGCCTTCCAATCAATTCAGCCGGGTCTTGAGACTCGTGCGGACCGCGGGAAACCGCGGTCCGTACTTTTTTTGACTAGCATCCGTCAATGGAGCCCTTGCCCTCGACCACCGACCCCACCTTCCGGGGACGCACCGTCTGCGTCACGGGGGGCGCGGGCTTCATCGGGTCCCACCTCGTCGAGGCCCTGCTCGAGCGTGGCGCCACCGTCCGGGTGGTCGACGACCTTTCCTCCGGCCGACTCGAGGTCCTCCCCCCCTCCAATCCCGGATTGAGCGTGTTCGAGGGCTCGATCCTCGATTCCCGGCTCCTGCAGCGGGCGCTCGCCGGCTGCGAACTCGTTTTCCATCATGCTGCCCTGGTCTCCGTCCACGAATCCCTCGACCGACCCGACGACTACCGACGGGTGAACGTCGATGGCACCCGGCGAGTGCTCGAGGAGTCCGCGTCCGCCGGTGTGCGCCGCCTGGTCTACGCGGCCAGCTGCAGCGCCTACGGCAACGTCCTGGGGCTCCCCCAGCGCGAGACCGATCCCGTGGATCCGACCTCGCCCTACGCGTCCACCAAGCTCGATGGCGAGCGCCTGGTCGAGGGCCATGCCTCCGAATCCGGTCTCGACACCGTCCGACTCCGCTACTTCAACATCTTCGGTCCCCGGCAGTCCCATGAATCGGCCTACGCGGCGGTGGTGCCGAACTTCATCGCGGCACTCGAATCAGGGCGGACACCCGTCATCTACGGCGACGGTCGGCAGACCCGGGACTTCATCCATGTCCTCGACGTCGTGGACGCGAACCTCCTCGCCGCCGCGTGTCCAGGACCGCTCCGTGGTCGGGTGATCAACATCGGCTCGGGTCGCCGGGTATCGATCCTCGAAGTGCTGGAATCGCTGGCCGTCGCGTACGGCCGCCCGGTCGTCCCCGACCATCAGCCGCCCCGGGAGGGGGAGGTCCGCGACAGCGAGGCCTGCATGGAACTGGCCCGTGAGCTCATCGGGTTCGAATCGAAGCGCAGCCTCGCCGATTCGATCGACGAGATCCGGACCTCGTCGTGGACCTGATCCGCGCCTGCGCGGTCACTGCCCGATGTCCTCCATCCACAGGTCCGGCTTCTCGCGCTGCATCCGCTCCATGAGGGCGACGCACGCCGGATCGTCGAGGATCGTGGTCTCGATGTCGTGCTCCGCGAGCCAGTGCTCGGCACCACTGAACGTCCGGTTCTCCCCGATGACGACGTGGCCGATGCCCAGCAGGCAGGTCGTTCCGCTGCACATCGCGCACGGTGAGAGGGTGGTGGCCATGACCAGTCGATCCCAGTCCCGGCGACGCCCGGCGTTCCTGATGCACACCATCTCCGCATGGGCGGTGGGGTCGTCGGTCTGCACCCTGAGGTTGTGCCCCCGGGCGACGATGTGGCCCGTGGAATCGGCGAGGGCGGCACCGATCGGGATGCCGCCCTCGCTCCATGACTTCTCTGCCTGCTCCCGGGCCGCCTCCAGCAGGGACCAGGCGAATGCCTCATCGACCATGATCGCCATGCACTACTTCCCGGCGGAATCACCACCAGCTGGCGGTCCGGGGTGCGCTGCCGCGGTCGAGAAGTGCGCACCCTCCCCGGACCAGTTCACCGCCGGGGGAGGGGTGGTGGGAGCGTCCATGGCACCCGGAACCCGGGGGCCCTGGTGGTAGGTGTGGTCCGCCGTCCGGTCGTAGGCGGGGTGGAGGTCGTTTCCACCTCGATTGATGTTGACCACGTTCGGGGTGCCACCGACCACGTCGTAGTAGGGGTCCGAGTAGCCGCCGTAGGTCGATCCCCCCCAGTAGTCCCCGTAGGGGCCGCCACCGTAGTCGGTGTCCTGCAGCCAGCTGTACGGCGAATCCTGCGAGTCAAGGTAGGGGTACTGGTGGGAGTCCGCGACGATGCTGCCACGGTTGCGCTCCATGATGTACCCACTGTCGTTCTTGAGCGACTGGACGTGCATGTACTCGTCCCAGTGGCTGCCGATCCACTGCTGCCTCTTCTGCCACTTCTTCTCGGTGGCGCTGGCGGCCTCGGAATTGGAGGCGTTGTAGGCGGCGATCCGGCGATTCGCCTCCTGGCCGCGCTTCTGGGCGGCATCCTTGGACCAGGCCTCGTATTCCGACATCAGCTTGTTGTTCTGGAGGAACGAGGAGACCCTCAGCATCACTGCCTGCATGTCCTCGTACTCGGACCACTGCTTCTTGATGTCCTGCTTCTCCTTGGCGAGATCGGCCTCCACGCTCTGGCCCGATCCATCGTTGATCGGCGCGGCGTGCTCCGAGATCACCCTCTGGAGGGCGATCTTGTAGGCGGCGTCGAAGTCGATGCCCTTCGGCTTCGGCGAGGGGGTCTGCCGGTACGTATCCCACTGTGAATCCATCCCCTTCGAGGAGATGAACTCCGTCATCTGGGTGATCCTGGTGTGTGCCTGCAGCGTCATCGGCTGGATGGTCGAGTCCACCAGCTGCAGTGCCGCCAGCTGCTGGCTCGGGGTGCCGGCATCCTGGGCGTGGGACGTACGGAAGGCGGTCAGGGCGAGGACGACCGCGGCGAGTGCGAACAGTGGTTTCGTGACGTGCATAGGTGCTCCTTGGTCTGTTAAAGCTACCCACTCCGGAGTGGCTTGTGGGCCCTCCCCGGCAAAAAAACGCGTCGGGTCCAGCCGCCCGAATCACCATCCACCGGAACACCCTCGCCGGTCGGGCGGTGGGACGGCGGGGGGGGTGTGGTGTCGTGGTGGCGTGGCGATGCGGCGTGCCCGCCGCGAGGCGGCTATTGGAGGTGCTCGCCCGGAAGCTCGTCGGGAACCTCGTCGGGAACCTCGGGGTGTTCCTCGTCCGGGGAGTCCGCCAGCGAGTCCTCACCGAAGTCGTCTTCCTGGTCGGCCGCGTAGCCTTGCTGGAGCTCGCCGGTCTCCATGGCCTTCATCTGGTGCCAATCCTCGAGGGTCAGCATGACCTCCCGGGCCACCGATCCCTTGTGGTCGCCGAGGATGCCCGCCAGCCCCATCTGGTCCACGAGCCTGGAGGCCCTGCTGTACCCGATGGCCATCCTGCGCTGGAGCAGGGAGACCGAGCCGCGTCCGGATTCGATCATGATCTCGACGGCCTGGTCGAACAGTGGGTCCCGCTTGTTCGGGGCGATCCCCTCGTCCATGTCGCCGTCCCCGCCCGAGGACTCGCTGCCCCCGGCCCTGATCGCGACCAGGCTCCGCTCGAAGTTCGGGGCGGCGACGGTCTTCAGGAACTTCGCCACGCCGCGGGTCTCGGTGTCCGTGACCAGGCTGCCCTGGCACCTTCGGATCTCCGTCGACGACGGGGAGAGGTACATCATGTCCCCCTGGCCGAGCAGGAGTTCCGCCCCCTTCTGGTCGAGGACGATTCGACTGTCCATCCCGGAGGACACCTTGAACGAGATCCGGCACGGCATGTTGCTCTTGATCAGGCCCGTGACCACGTTCGCCTGGGGTCGCTGGGTCGCCAGGATCAGGTGGATCCCCACCGCCCTCGCCTTCTGTGCGATGCGGACGATGGAATGCTCCACTTCCTTGGCGGTCATCATCAGGTCGGCCAGCTCGTCGATGACGAACACGAGGTAGGGCATCCGGTTCGGGAGCTTCGCCTTCTCCAGGTCGGTCTCCGCTCCCGCCCGTTCGTATCGCTCCTCCTCCTCGAGCCCGTTGTACGAGACGATGTCCCGCACCCCGACCTTCTGCAGGAGCTCGTATCGCTCCTCCATCTTCCCGACCGCCCATTCGAGAATCGCGGCCGCCTTCGTCATCTCCGTGACCACCGGGGACATCAGGTGCGGGACGTCGGCGAACTGGCTCATCTCGACCATCTTGGGGTCGACCAGCACCAGCTTCAGCTCGTCGGGCCGCTTGGTGTAGAGCCAGCTCATGATGATGGAGTTCATGCACACGCTCTTGCCGGAGCCCGTGGTGCCCGCGATCAGCATGTGCGGCATCTTGAC
Organism: Phycisphaerae bacterium; assembly: GCA_002862305.1. Taxonomy (GTDB): domain Bacteria; phylum Planctomycetota; class Phycisphaerae; order Phycisphaerales; family SM1A02; genus UBA8087. The sequence continues at coordinate 10,648 of PKCS01000045.1, forward strand.
CAGGTCCGCCACCAGTGGATCGCCGGCGTTGTCCTTCCCGAGGAACATCGGAAGGGTCATCCCGTTGGCCTGCCCGCTGGACATCAGTTCCTTGAGCCGGACCTTCTCCTTGCGAGGGTTGGGCACCTCGATGCCCACCGTGGTCTTCCCCGCCATGGTCGGGATGATCCTGATGTTGGGGGCCTGGAGGCTGCGGGCAAGGTCGCTCTGGATGGAGGAGATCCTGGCCACCCTCGTGCCCGGGGCCAGCTGGATCGAGTAGAGCGTCACCACCGGGCCGCTTTCGATGCCGGTCACCTCGCCATCGATCTGGAAGGTGTGCAGCGTTTCCTCGAGCACCTGGGCCTGCTGGCGTACATGTCCCTCCATCTGCTGCGAGAAGTTCCCCTCGGGATCCTCCAGGAGGTCCAGGGAGGGGAACTGGTACCCCTCGAAGCTCTCCTCCCGCGGGATGTCCTCGTCCTTCGCGATCTGCGGCGTCCCGGAGGCGATCCGGACCGGGAGTTTCGCGATCTTCTCGCGCAGCTGCTCCTCGGTCAGGGCTGGTCGTCCTTCGTCGAGGAACTCCTCCTCCTCCGGATCCTCGTCCTCGTCGTCATCCTCTTCCTCGTCCTCTTCCTCGTCCACGTATTCGTACTCGTACTCGTCCTCGTCACCCTCCTCGTCCTCGTCTTCGTCCTCGTCCTCGTATTCGTACTCGTATTCGTATTCATCCGCGGCTTCCTCGAGGTCGTCGCCCGCCGGTGCGCCCGCCGGTTGCAGCACCCCGTGCGCGTTGATCCGCTCCGCCACCTTCCTCACGCCGCGGCCGATCTGGTCCGGGGCGTGCCGGAATGAGCTCCGGACGGCCCCCGGGATCCTGAGCACGAGCTCGTCGCCGGCGAGCAGGCCGCCCACCACCACCGCGACCAGCATCCAGAGGGACACTCCGAAGAGGTTGAATCGTTCCATGAGCTGGGCGGAGAAGTATTCCGGGAGCAGGCCTCCCGGGGCGGCGGGGGTACCCGAAAGGCCTCCGAACCACGCGACGTCGAGGGTGGCCGCGGCCAGTCCGCAGAGCACCACCCCCAGCGTCCGCAGGATCGGATGACCGAGGCGTCCGTTCCGATACAGTGCCACCAGGGCCACCCCGCACCACGCCAGCGCGACCCAGACCCCGAATCCGAACGCCTTGAGCGACCAGTACGCGACCATGGCGCCGACCGCCCCGGTCAGGTTCTCGGTGGGGTCGTTGTGGACGCTGGTGGAGCTCGATGGCCAGTCCGCGGGATCGAACCAAAACAGCGCCGCTGCCACGAACAGCCAGCTGGCGCACCCCAGGATCCACAACACGGCCCAACCGGTGTTCCGGCCCTGATTCGGGTTCTGGGAGCTCCTCGATCGCCGCTGGGCAGTCCTTTTTCTGGGCATGATGTCGGTAATATCGGTATTCAGGCGGATTTCTGGTGAGAAACTGCGCGGATCCGATGCCCGGACCTGATGGATCCCCGGTAGGATCCCTCCCGGTCCGGATACCCCCGCTCACGGCCTTGAAACGGCGTCTCGAGGAGCTCCTGATGAAGTTCCAACTGATCGATCAGGTCATCGAATGCACGCCCGAGCGGGTGGTGGCCCTGAAAAACGTCACCAGTGCCGAGGAGTACCTCGCGGATCACTTCCCTTCGTTCCCCGTACTGCCCGGGGTTTTCATGCTCGAGGCGATGATTCAGGCCGCCCGGACCCTGCTCCAGGAGCGTGGGCACCCCCGGATGATGCTCGGGGAGGTGCGTGCCCTCAGGTACGGCACCTTCGTCCGCCCCGGGGAGTCCCTGAGGGTGGAGGTCGATCTCCACAAGGAGGCCGACGGGGCGTTCCAATTCAAGGGCAGCGGCACCAGACTTCGACCAGATGGAGCCGGGGAGCCCTCCACAGCGGTCTCCGGCCGATTTACAATGCGGGCACCCGTACCCTGAGGCAGCCTCCGGGCATCTTTCGCACAACGTCTCCGAGACGTTCAACCCGACGGTCCTTCCGTCCAATGGAGCAAGCGCATGGCGCTCAGCCGCACTGAGGTAGAGTCAAGAGTCTCGTCCGTCCTCGAGGAAGCCCTTGGAGTCGACGCCGATGAGATCACCCCCGAGGCGACCCTCATCAACGATCTCGGGGCGGAGTCCATCGACTTCCTCGACATCAGCTTCCAACTCGAGAAGGCCTTCGAGGGGGACTGTTCCCCGGAGACCCCCTTCAAGATCGAACAGGGCGAGCTCTTCCCCGAGAACGTCCTCAACGACCCGGAGCTGGTCGAGGACGGCCGGCTCACCGACAACGGCATGGCCCTGCTCAAGCAGAAGATGCCACACGTCGATTTCTCTGAATTCGAATCCGATCGCAGCGTCAGCAAGATCCCCGAGCTCTTCACCGTGAAGACCCTCGTCGACTTCTGCGAGCGCAAGCTCGCGGTGTGTGCCGCCTGAATCCGTCTGCGAGGATCCGTCGTGCGCTGGATGTGGATCGATGCGATCACCGACTTCGAGCCCGAGACGAGGCTCGTCGCGGTGAAGAACGTCTCGCTCTCCGAGGAGCACATCCACGACCACTTCCCGGAGGAGCATGGTCTCCGGGCGATGCCGCTCATGCCGAATTCCCTGATCGTCGAGGGGATGGCACAGACCGCGGGCATCCTGGTCGGTTCGGTCAACCGGTTCCGGGAGAAGGTCGTGCTCGCCAAGATCACCCGGGCCAGCATCGAACACGACGTGATCCCCGGCAGGACCATCCGCTACACCGCCCTGCTCGAGCAGCACGACGCCGCCGGCGCCGCCACCAGCGGTTCGATCGAGATGCTCGATCACGCCACCGGCCAGTGGTCGGGAATCGGCCGGGTCGACCTGGTCTTCAGCCACATCGACCAGAACATGTCCGGCATGGAGTTCCCCGAGCACAACTTCGTGTTCAGCGACAACTTCCGGAACATCCTGCACGCGGCCGGACTCGAGGACCTCTGTGACTGAACGATGAGCCACCACAAAGCCATCTATCCCGGGTCCTTCGACCCGCCCACCCTCGGCCACCTCGACGTCCTCGAACGGGCGTGCCGGTTGTTCGACGAAGTGGTGGTCGCCGTGGGCCGAAATCCGGACAAGAAGGGGCCGCTGCTCGAGCTCGACCTCCGGATCTCGCTGCTCGAGGACCTGGTCGCCGACCTCGTCTCCCGGCATCCGGACCTGGCGGACGTGACCGTCGCCTCCTACGACGGACTGACCGTCGACTACGCACGGTCCATCGGCGCCAACGCCATCATCCGGGGCATCCGGAACACCACCGACCTGCAGTCAGAATGCCAGCTCGCCATCACCAATCGGCAGGTCGCCGACATCGAAAGCGTCTTCGTGGTCCCCGGCGAGGCCTACGCCTACACCTCCTCCAGCCTGATCCGGCAGATCGCCGAGCTGGGGGGCGATCCCCAGAGGCTCTCCAGCATGCTGCCCCTGCCCGTGATTAAGGCGCTCTCCGAGGCCGATCTCGACCGGGGCGGCGCCCCGTGAGCATCGACGTCCGGCCCATCTCGATCGGGGCATTGAGTGCGCATCCGCTTCGCGGTGAACGAGGGGAGGTGCGCCCCGGTCACCTGACCACGTCCCTGATCACCCAGGGGGATCACCGCATCCTCGTGGATCCCTCGCTCCCGCCGCGGGTCCTGGTGGAACGGCTCGACGAGCGGGCGGGCATCGGACCGGACGGGATCACCCAGGTGTTCCTCTCGAGTTTCCGACCGATCGGTCGCCGGGGCCTCGAACTGTTCGACCAGGCCGACTGGTTGATCAACGAATCCGAACGCGAGGCGATCGGGATCGCGCTGGTCCAGGAATTCGAGCGGGCCGGGGATGCCGGCGACGACGAGCTCCAGGCCACCCTGAAGCGCGAGATCGCGATCCTCCAGCGCTGCAAGGCCGCCCCCGACCGGCTGGCGGACCAGGTCGACCTCTTCCCACTGCCCGGGGTGACCCCGGGATACGCCGGACTGATCGTCGCCGACTCCAAGTGGACCACCGTCATCACGGGTGACGCCGTGCCCACCGTCGAGCATCTCGAGGCCGGCCAGGTGCTGTCCAACATCCACGACGTCGAGGCGGCCCAGGAATCGATGCGGGAGGTGGTGGAGATCGCCGATTTGCTGATCCCCGGACGGGACGGCCTCCTGCCCAACCCCCTTCGCCGCTGGTAGCCCACTGGAAGTGGCCCCGCTCGGGGAGGCGATTCCGAGACGGGGCCGATCCAGGGTGCGGGTTGGTGCTCCAGGGGGCGGTCGGGAAGTACCGGGGCAAGCCCGCCGATGCCTGCAATCGACACTCGCGCGCAGAAGCAGGCCCCGGGACTTCCGAATCGCCCCGTACGGGGCCACCCCTCAAACTTCCTATTCACAGGTGCTTAGGCAAGCCGATTTCCCGCTGATCGTCGATTTGCGGTCGACTAACGTGGGCTGGACCGGGAATCAGCCTGCTAGAATCCCGCCATGGCCGATACCCCACCAACCAGCCCCTCCAACGCCGCTCCGTCCCCGGACACCGGGTCGATGGATGCCCAGCCCCCCCCGCGCCCGATCACGATCAGGTCGCTCAAGCGGATGGTCGATGCCGGTGATCCCTTCGCCTGCCTCACCGCCTACGACGCCCTGACCGCGAGCATCCTGCAGGAGGCCGGGATTCCGGTCCTCCTGGTCGGGGACACCGCCGCGGAGGTGATCCTGGGCCTGCCGAGCACCATCCATGCCCCGCTGGAGTTCATGCTCACCCTGACCGCCGCGGTGAAACGGGCGGCACCCCGATGCTGGGTCATCGGCGACATGCCGTTCATGAGCTACCAGGTCAGTGACGAGGAGGGCGTCCGCAACGCGGGCAGGTTCCTCGTCGAGGGACGGGCGGACGCGGTCAAGCTCGAGGTCGATCTCAGCTACGTCGGGCTGGTCTCGCGAATGGGACGAGCCGGGGTCCCGGTGATCGCCCACCTCGGTTCCAAGCCCCAGCACGCCCACCGTCACGGGGGCTACTACTCGGATGGTCGCACCGCCGAGGATGCCGCGCGGCTGCTCGAGGAGGCCCGGGCCTTCGAGGACGCCGGAGCCACCATGCTGCTGGTGGAAGCGGTCCCCGAGGTGGTCGCGGAAAGCATCGTCGAATCCGTGTCGATTCCGGTCATCGGCTGCGGCGCCGGAGGCGCCTGCCACGGCCAGATCGTCGTCACCCAGGACCTCACCGGCATGACCGAGTGGCAACCCCCGTTCGCCCAGCCGATCGCCAAGGTCAACGAGGCGCTTCACCACGTGGCCCGAGAGTGGAAGGACCGCGTGGGTCGCAGGGCGCACGGCGAGCATCCCTATCGGATGCGCTCCGGCGAATTGGAACGAATGAATCGCCACCCCGGCTCCGTCGACCGGTAGGACGTCGGTGGCCGGTCCCCCTGAAGCCCTGGAGGCGAGTCCATTGAACAGCACCGCTCCCCGGAATCCCTCCGGCGAGGAACCTTCCACCACCGCGGGCTACCCGATCCTCGCGATCGTGCTCGGGCTCCTGCTGCTGCTGCTGGGCCCGGTCTTCGTCGGCTCCCTCCTCCATGAACGGGAATCTGAGACCATCTCCAGGGCCTCCGAGCGGCTCGGTGCGATGGGCGTGCTGCAGGCGATCAACCAGGCCTCCCGCGACGTGGCCATGGTCGTGGAACCGTCGGTGGTGCACGTCTCCACCGAAGGCTACTTCGAGCGGGAGAACGGCCGGAGCGGGGTGTACGGATCCAGCGGGTCCGGATGGGTCTACGACGCTCAGGGACACGTGGTCACCAATGCCCACGTGATCTCCTCCGCCGACAAGATCGAGGTCCAGTTCTCGAACGGTGAACGCCGCGCTGCGACCTTCATCGGCTCCGACGTCCGCAGCGACATCGCCGTGGTCAGGGTCGACCCGGGGCGGATCCATCCCGCCTCGCGCTCCAGCGTGATGCCGGCGCAGGGGGACCTGGTCTTCGCCTTCGGGTCTCCGTTCGACTTCAGGTTCTCGATGTCCTCGGGGATCGTATCCGGCCTCGGTCGCTCGGCCGGACTGGTGGGCCTCGATCAGGAGAACTTCATCCAGGTCGATGCCGCGGTGAATCCCGGCAACTCCGGCGGACCACTCTGCGACATCCACGGCAACGTGATCGGCATGAACACCGCCATCGCCACCGGCCGCGGCAGCACCGTCGGGGAGGAAGGACAGTTCGCCGGCATCGCCCTGGCGATCCCCATGCGGATGATCGAACTCGTGGTCGACCAGATCATCTCCCGGGGCGAGGTGGTGAAGGGATTCCTCGGGATCCAGATGAGTTCGCTCGACACCCTTGCCCTCAGGCCCACCAGCGAGGCGATGCGGAGCGTGCTCCGGAACTTCAGGGGGATCGGGGTCGCGATCACCGCGGTGCCGGAAGGCAACCCCGCCGCCGCCGCCGGGGTGCTCCCCGGTGACGTGCTGGTCTCGATCAACGGGGTCCCGGTGCCCGAGACGGACATCGTCGCCGCCGAGATCGGATTCCAGAGCCCCGGCAGCACCATCGATCTTGAGATCTGGCGCTGGAACCCCGGACTCCAGGAGGCCGAGCGCCTCACGCTTCCGGTGACCCTGGCGGAGCTCGACCCCTCCGCGCTCTACGAGCGCCAGGTGGAGTTCCTGAGCCAGCGGGGCATCACGGAGCTGGCGACCTTCACCCCCGAACTGGCCTCGGGGCTCGGGATGGAGTGGACGCCCGGGGTCTGCGTGCTTCGGGCGGACCCGGACAGCCCGATTCCCGCCGGATCGATCATCACCGAGGTCTCCAGGGAGTCCGTCTCGAGTCGCGAGGATCTCTACTTCCGCCTCCAGCAGGCCGGGATCCCGCCGATCTTCCAGCGAGTGCCGGGATCCGGTTCCCAGGTCTCGCTCGAGGTCATTTCCCCCGCAGGGGATCGAGAATTGAAGTTCCTTCCCATCTAGGACCCGTTCCGCCCGTTAGACTTGGCTTCCATGACCAGTGCCCACCAGAATCCTTCACCCGGGATCGAGTCCCCCGGCCACGTCCCGGACGGCCCGTTGCTGGAGGTGGAGGGCCTCAAGACGCACTTTCCCGTTCGACGCGGCCTGCTGCAGCGCGTGGTCGACCACGTTCGGGCCGTCGATGGGGTGTCCTTCGATATCCAGCGGGGCGAGACCCTCGGCCTGGTGGGGGAATCCGGCTGCGGGAAGACGACCGTGGGCAGGACCATCCTCCGGTTGATCGAGGCCACCGCCGGGTCGGTCCGCTACGAGGGTGACTCGGTCTTCGACATGGGTGCCGCCGACATGCGCTCCATCCGCCGGAAGATGCAGATCATCTTCCAGGATCCCGCCGGGTCGCTCAATCCGCGCATGCGGGTCGGGAGGATCGTCGGGGAGCCGCTGGAGGTGCACGGGATCGCCCGCGGCGACGAACTCCGGGAACGGGTCGAGGCCCTGCTCGAGCGCTGCGGACTCTGGAAGCAGGCCGCCGACCGCTACCCCCACGAGTTCTCGGGAGGCCAGCGCCAGCGCATCGGGATCGCCCGGGCCCTCGCCCTCGAGCCGAAGCTCATCGTCTGCGACGAGCCCACCTCGGCCCTGGATGTCTCAATCCAGTCCCAGATCCTCAACCTGCTCGCCGATCTGCAGGAGGACTACGGACTCTCCTACCTCTTCATATCCCACGACATGGCGGTCATCCACCACGTCTGCGATCGCATCGCGGTGATGCTCGACGGAAAGATCGTCGAGGAGGGGGGACGCGACGAGATCATCGAACAGCCCTCGCACGAGTACACCCGTGCGCTGCTCTCCGCGGTTCCCGAGGCCGACCCGAGACGCAAGAAGAAGCGCCTGGTCTACGAAGGCATGCGGATGTGACCAGCGGATCGCCACACCAGAGGGGGGGGACCCGCACCGTGTTCCTCCTGGTCATGGCGGTGTTCGTCGCCTGCTGGATCGCCACCGCGATCTTCTCCTACGTGATCTACGGGAACGTGCTGCGGACCGCTTCGCGGACGGACCTGGCGCTTCGCTCGCTCACCTGGGCCGCGCTGGTCTACGCCTGCGACCACGACGGGGTCTTCCCGACCAGCGAAGCCGAGCTCTTCTCGACCCAGCCCCTGCCCCGGAGCATCGACTGCGTTCCGGACGAATCGGGCGCCTGGCCCTCCACCTGGAGCGAGGTGTCCGACGACTCGCCGCCCGCTCCGGACCTCAAGGAGGCCTCGAAGAAGCTGCGACTCTTCTTCGCCTCCGAGGGCGACATGCCCCCGGTGATCGACGCCAACGGCCTGCCGACCGAGCATTTCACGATCGATACCGTCCGGGGATGGCTGGAGAACTTCCACGCCGCTCGTCCTCCCGCCCCGGGTGGATGAACGTTTTCCGAAAAATACCCCTCGATCCTGTCGACATCCTTCCAATCACCCGCCCCGACCGGGGGGGATTCGTCAGAATGAGTCAATGACCAAGGCCAGAACAGATCCCTCCGTCGATCCGTCCCGGGACGATGCCCGGTCCGACACGACCATCCGAGAAGTCGAACCCGAACGCCCCCTCGTCGACGTCATGAACGGCAAGGCTCGCTGGGAGATACCGGTGCTCGACCACGGGTTCGTCGCCCTCGTGGACGTGATGCCGAGGTTGATTCCCGAGGGCAAGACCGCGGATACCGCGGTCGTCCAGGCCGCTCGAGTCTCCTACGGCGAGGGAACCAAGAAGGTCAACGAGGATCGCGGGCTCGTGAGATACCTCCTGCGGCACCGCCACACCACGCCCTTCGAGATGATCGAGTTCAAGTTCCACGTGGCGATGCCGATCTTCGTTGCCCGGCAGTGGATCCGACATCGGACCGCCAACGTGAATGAATACAGTGCCCGGTACTCGATCGTGCCGGATCGCTTCTACCGTCCCTCGGTGGAGAACGTCCGCAGGCAGTCGATGACGAACCGCCAGGGAGGCGACGACTCCATCGAGGTCGGCACCGCCGAGGAGTTCATCAAGCTGCTCGAGGATTCGGAGAACCTCTACTCCCGCTACCTGGAGCTGACCGAGCAGGGGGTCGCCAGGGAGATGGCCCGCGCCGCGCTCCCCGTCTCGCTCTACACCGAGTGGTACTGGAAGTGCGACCTCCACAACCTCTTCCACTTCCTCTCGCTGCGCATGGATTCCCATGCCCAGCAGGAGATACGGGTCTATGCGGATGCGATGTACGACCTCATAAAGCCCATCGTTCCGGTGTCCGCGGAAGCCTTCGAGCACTACCGTCTCGATGGCATGTTCCTCACCAGCCTCGAGGTCGACGCCCTTCGTGAGAACAAGCCGATCGATTCGGACAACAAGCGCGAACAGCGGGAGTGGGACGAAAAGCGGCGAAGGCTGGGACTGGACTGACCGGTCGTCAGTTACGGTCCAGTTCGTCGACGTCGGGGATGGCGAGGAATCCGATCAGGGGACTGGTCTCGTCTATCTGAGCCTGGACCAGCACCACCGGGGTCGGTAGGTACCATCGCAGGAGCCCACCCGGGTTCGGGCCGCCTCCCCAGGCGTCCCAGAAGGATCCCATGTCGAACCTGACCGTCTCCCCGGGAGCGATCCGATCGACCTCCAGCATGTACCGGCGGTTCAGCCAGAGCTTGATGTCCCTGAAGTCGATCGCCGTGCCGTTGACCACCTTCATGGTGCTGCCCGAACGGCTCACCTGCACCTCGACCACCTCGGACTGGCCGAGTTCCGCCGGATACATCTTGGTGGCCTTCGCCGGGTTGTAGCGCTTCGGGAAGCACCCACCCACCAGCAGGAGGCAGCTCAGGAGCATGATGACCTTGGGCATGGATCCAGTATAGACCGCGACGTCCCGATGCAAGAAGCCAGCGGCCGGCATCATGCCGGCCGCTGGGCCTTGTACCTCGCTAGGAGGCCGAAACCACCGGCGCTGCAGCGTACTTCTCACCCAAAGCCGCGCGCGCCTTCGGCAGGTCCCCTCCGGACGACCCGGATCCTCCTGCGCCCCGTGTCTACCGCCAAGCGACACGAGGCTGATCCGGGCCTTCAGCCGGAATCGGGACCGGCCTGGCAGGCTTCGTCCTATCTCATACGATGGAGGTTCATGTCTGTTCGCATGACCCAGCAGGAACATGACCGACCAGCTCCCCCCCCCGGGTGGTGCGCCGCCGATATGGCCAGGTCCTTCGAGACGGATCCACGTTTAAACGCCGTCGTGCCGGGTTTCGACGCACCCTTCTTCCAGGCGGGCCTGGCCGGCTATTCGGATGGGGCGATGCGACTGATCGCTCGGGCCCACGATTGTCCCTACTGCATCACCGAGGCCCTGCTGGACCTGACCCTGATCAACGGCGGCAAGGGCCGCCGCAAGGAGGACCCGGACCTCATCGCCTCGGAGTGCGGACTCGGGGAGCTCGAGGAGAACCGGGTCCAGGGGCTGGAGGACCACCCCATCGCGGGGCAGGTCATGGGCACCCGGCCGGAAACCATGGCCGAAGGTGCCTCGATCCTGGTGGGCATGGGCTACGACGTCATCGACGTGAACCTGGCCTGCCCGGTCAAGAAGATCAGGAAGCAGCGTCGCGGCGGGCACTTCCTCGCCCATCCGGACGAGGCGGTCGCGGTCCTGCGCGCGGTCCGTGAAGCGGTGCCCGACCATGTTCCCTGCACCGTCAAGCTTCGACGGTCCTTCGACGACACCCCCGAACAGGCCCGGCACTTCGAACGAATCTTCGATTCCGTGTACGAGCTCGGGTATTCATGGGCCACCGTCCATTGCCGCACCGTCCGCCAGAAGTACATCGGACCCGGTCGCTGGTCGTTCCTCCAGGACCTGGTCCGGCGGTATCCAGACCGGGTGATCCTCGGTTCCGGTGACATCTGGGCCGTCGAGGACATCTTCCTCATGCTCGAGCTCTGCGGTGTCCAGGCCGTCTCGGTCGCCAGGGGGTGCATCGGCAATCCATGGATCTTCCGCCAGGCCAGGGCTCTCCTGGACGGGCTGGAGCCGGCCCCGCCCACGTTGGCCGAACAGACCCAGGTCCTGCTGCATCATCACCGGCTCTCCACCGTCATCCACGGAGAGCGGGCGGCGAGCCGCATGATGCGGAAGTTCGGCATCAAGTTCTCCGTCCATCACCCGCGTCCCGAGGCGGTCAAGGATGAATTCATACGGTGTTCCAGCACCATGGACTGGGTCCAGGTGCTTCGCCGGCACTACGACTCCACCATCGAACCTATACTTGAGCCATGAACAAGCTCCTCACAACCAGATCGACTTCCCTGTTCGCCATCACGCTGCTCTGCCTGGTCGGCGGCTGCTCCACGTCGAATCCATCCAAGACCCCGATGACTCGGATGAAGGTGATGAACACCGTCGACATGCCCCAGCTCTCCCACTGCGGGGACATCTGGATCTCGTGTCAGCCCACCGAAGAGGATCTGATCTGGTTCCGGAACAACTACGTCACCATGGTCATCGACACCAGGCTTCGTGACGAGGAGCGCGGGTTCGAGGAGCAGGCCTACGTGATCGGTCTCGGCATGGAGTACCGCCTCCGGCCCCTCGACATCCAGCAGAACTTCACGATCCGCTACTTCGACGGAGTGCGTGCGATGCTGGTCACTCGCAACAACATCCCCACCCTCATCCACGGCGAGACGGCCGATCGCCCGGCCGGGGTCTGGATGACCTACAGGGTGCTCGACGAGAACGTTCCCTACGCCCAGGCGTTGGAGGAGGCGAAGCTGGCCGGCCTGAACAACGAGGCGATGATCACGCTGGTGAATCAGTACCTCCAGGCCAATGGAGTCACGATCCCCGATCCCCCCCAACCGGTCCAGGTGGTCGAGACGGACGGTCCCGACGAGATCGAGGAGACCGTCGTCGAGGTCCCACCGGCCGATGATCCGGCCGCGGCACCCACCGAATCGGTCCGTGACTGATCCCGCTCCCCCGGGTGCCCTCAGGCACCGGAACGCATTCGCTCGATCTTCTCCCGGAGCAGGCTGACCCGCTCCTCGGTGTCGCCCCTGACCTCCATGGCATGCTCGCGATCGGCCGCAAGCCCGGCGATCTCCTCGTCGACCATCCGACGGTAGGACTCATCCTCCGACCGCACCCCGTCGGGTACCAATGGCTGGCCGTCCTCGACCCGGACGATGACCAGCAGATCGATGACGTCCAGGGCTCGGTCGGCCTCCCGCCTCAGGGTGTCCATCCAGTCCTCGTCGAAAGCCGGGTTCCCCAGGCGGCGTGCCACCAGCGCGTGGGCCAGTGCATCCAGACTGCATCGATCGTAGATCACCGTCTCCTGCCCCCGGAGCGCCCGCAGGCGGTTCTGGTTGTGCCGAATGAGCTCGAGCTCCTGCTGCGGGGTCATCGAATGCGGTCCCGACACCAGCTGGAGGCGCTCCCTGAGCACCCGAAAGGGCTCCGGCTCGACCCGGGCGTTTCCGAGCGCCTCCACCAGTCGATGGGCGAGGGTGGTCTTACCGGTGGACTGCGCCCCTGAAATCGCGATTCTCATGGTGAATTTTCCTGAATTGGGCGGTGGACCCGGTCAGATACCAAACATCGAGTCGTCCCGTTCGTAGCACCAGAGGACCCCAACGGAGATTCCCATGCGCTCACGAACGACCCCGACCCAGCCACGGAACCACCAGCGACTCGAGGACCAGCCGTCTTCCAAGGATACCGAGCGCGAGCAGTCCCGGCATCCGGTCCTCGTGCGAGCCCTGAACGCCCACCGTGGCGACCTCGCGGCCGCCTCCGGAGTGCATCCCGGACGACTGCGCTTCTCCGATGGATTCCTCGGCGACGCCCGCCGGGCGGGCCTCACCGCCGGCGACGTCAAGGAGGTCCTCGCCAGCGGGGTCCGTCGACGTTGCTGGGACGGCTGCCTTGCCGTCCACGACTGGCTCCAGGGGGTGGAGCTGACCCTGGACCCCACCGGGCGGTTCGGCCTTTCGGCTCGACGGACCGGCGAATGTGGTTGAGAAGCAGGGCCTTGAGCATCCGATAATCCACGCAGCACGGATGAATCCGCCCGCGATTGGTCGCTCTGGCCAGCGAGGCAGCCGCCTGCGCCTGAACCGGGTAAATGCACGATAAGTTCTTGCAGTGTCAGGCTGAAGGGCTAGACTCCAGTTGGAAAAGGAATTGCTCCTAGGGAGAGCAATTTGGAGGTTGAGGTCTTGAGGGATTCCGCAGGGATCCCCCATCGAGGGCAAAGGGTTGAAAAGGCGATTGTCGTTCATCGCGCTCACCGCGCTTGGTTTAGCCGCTGCGTCGCACGCAGACCTGTATCCCGTGGTCCTCGACTCCTACGGGGCGGGGAAGCGGCAACTGGTCTCCGCGAACTCGCAGTTCGGCTGGGACTTCAGCTCGGGAACCGAGCAGTTCTACAACGTGCGGGCGCTCGAGCACAACTGGATCGACACCATCAGTGGCGAGGAGTACGTGACCCACTGCGTGGAAATCTACCAGGGGGTGACCCTCGACGAATCCTACGACTTCACCGGCACCCTGATCGCCGATGTCCCCCAGACCGGTGGCAGCTGGCCCGGTGTGATGGGGATCGAGCGTGCCATCCTCGTGCAGGATCTCTACGCGAACTACGCGAGTGCCTCCAACGGTGCGGTGATCGACACCGGCATCGACCCCAGCCTCGACATCGACGACTACGGGGCGGCCTTCCAGCTGATGCTCTGGGAGATCACCCACGAGAACTTCTCCGCGACGTCGGCCACCGACATCGCACAGCAGATCACCTTCGA
>PKCS01000097.1 GCA_002862305.1 Phycisphaerae bacterium
GATCCTTCAAGTCCGGCCAGTGCTCCGGAAGGATGTGGGTGTGGAGGTCGATGACGGGAACGGGGGTGCTCATGCTTCGGGTCCGGAGCGGGGCTCAGTCGGTCCTTTCCGGCATCACGAAGGGGCCCGGCTTCCCGATCCGATGCCCGCACGACCGGCAGGTCGAGCGTTCCTCGTCGGCCCAGAAGTCCTCCATCGCCTGCTTGAACGCACTCACGATGTCGCTGCAGTCGAACTCGTTGTCCTCGACCAGGGCATGGCACTTGTCGCAGTAGAAGATCTGGTGCTCGAGCTCGCCCGCCGGCCGCCGTCGTTCCACGACCAGCCCGAGGGTTCCCTCGGGACGGCAGGGGGCGTGGGGGACGTTCGGGGGAATGAAGAAGGTCTCGCCCTCCCGGACCAGGTGGTCCACGATCCTGCCACCTTCGTGGGTCTTGACGATGATGTCACCCTCGAGCTGGATGAAGAACTCCTCGGAGTCGGTCTGGTGGAAGTCGTTGCGGGCGTTGGGTCCCGCGATGATCATCACGAAGAAGTCGCGACCGCTGTACAGGTACTTGTTCCCCACCGGTGGCTTGAACGCGGCCCGGTTCTCCGAGATCCAGCGCATCAGGTGCAGCGGGGAGGTGACCGATCCATCGGGGTCGATCCCGTTGGGTTCGTCCGGGGTGTCCGGATTGGTCACGTGCTTGGCAATGATGTCCTCTGACATGTCGGGTCTCCAGGTCTCCCGTCGACCGTACCATCTTACCACTCGCAACAACCCCGCCCATTGACGTAAGATCGCCCCATGCGTCCCTCCGGACCCGTTATCAGCACGTTGGTCCTCGCAGCCCTCACGGGCTGCGCGCACCGTGCTCCCGCCCCCACCTTCACGGAACGCGGCGACCAGCCCGTGGATCCCAGCCTGGCCCGGCTGGTGGTGACCATCTACGGCATCGGGGATGATTCCCGGGGCGAGGTGGGAGGCCGGATCAACCTCGGACTCTTCGACGCCTCCACCGAATGGCTCACCGCCGAGGACATCCCGATCGTCCGGGTGGTCCCGACGCTCGGCCACGTCGACGTCATGAGCATCGAGATCGACGACGTCCCGGTCGGCATCTGGGCGGTGTCCCTCTACCACGACCTCAACCAGGACAACCAGCTCCAGCGCGGCCTGCTCGGCCTGCCCGCGGAACCCTGGGGCATGTCCAACAACGCCATCGGGGTCATGGGTCCGGCCACCTTCGAGGAAGCCAGCTTCGAGGTCCGCTCGCCGGAGACCAGGATCGAGATAGGATTGTGGGACGGTTTGGTCATGCGCGACCGACCGGACAAGCTCCCATGAACGGTTCGCCCGAATCATCGCCCCCGTCCGTCGAATGGACCGTCCGCCCCCTCGAGGAACGGCCGCTGGCGGGGCTCGTCGCGATCCTGGTGATCGGCCTGCTCGGGGTCATGGTCTGGATCGCCGCCGGGGACTGGATCTGGGGGGTGCTCTCGGTGCTGTTGCTGCTCGCCACCATCTCGCGGTTCCTCATGCGCAGCCGGGTGATGATCGGCCCCGAGGGAATCATCGCGGAGTTCCCGCTGGTCACGCGGCGAATTCCCTGGGAACGCGTCGCTCGAATCCGGTACGACGCCCGCGCCGCACTGGTGCGGACCGATCGGCGTCGCCTGCTGGGGCGCGAAGTCACCATCCTCTTCGGTCCCCGCCCGGAGGATGCGCTCCGCGCGCTTCGGCGCTGGGCGCCCGCCGCGACCCTGCCCGCCTCGGACGGGATGGATCCATGAAGCGGATGGTCGCCTGGTTGAAGCATGCGTTCCTCGTCGAGAAGGAGTCCGATTTCCAACCCGACGAACAGGATCTCGAGCTCATCGACACCGTCTGCCGCGAGATCGTCAAGCGAGGCATGGCCACGCCCGCCGTCCTCTTCCTGGAGTCCACGCGACCCCTCAACTACGTGGGGAGCCAGACCATGACCTTCTTCGAGCCGGTGATGCACGCCGTGCTCCGACACCCCGAGGCCTGGAGGCGATTCGCGGAGATCCTCGAGCACCGGGGTTCCGTGGAGCACCTCTGTCGACGGATCGACGAACTCAGCAAGTCCGAATCACGGGACGACGCTTCCGGTGGTCGCCAGGCGGGGTCCTGACCACCTTTCCCGCGGGCCTGTGGTGGAGGCCGGACGGATCGAGTACCTTGGCCGTCCCGGCGGCCCGTGCCTCCCGTCCACCCAAGCCTCCTTACGCCCATGTCAGCCCAGACCCCGATCAACCCAGACTCCGTGAACGTGATCCTCGCCACGGACTGCGGTTCCACCACCACCAAGGCGATCATGATCGAACGCGTTGACGGGGTCTATCGCCAGACCCACCGGGGGGAGGCGCCGACCACCGTCGAGGAACCGTTCGCCAACGTCACGGTGGGCGTCATCAATGCGCTGACCGAGATCCAGGAGGTCTCCGGCCGACGACTCATCGACGACGACGGGGTCATCATCCGTCCCGCGTCCGGGGACGAGGGCTGCGACATCTACATCTCCACCAGCTCCGCGGGGGGCGGCCTGCAGATGATGGTCGCCGGGGTGGTCCGGGAGATGACCGCCGCGAGCGCGAAGCGGGCCGCGCTGGGCGCGGGCGCGATCGTGATGGACACCATCGCCGCGAACGATCGTCGTCGCCCCCACGAGCAGATCCAGCGCATCCGCGAACTCCGCCCCGACATGGTCCTGATCTCCGGCGGAACCGACGGCGGGGACACCAAGAAGGTGACCGAGATCGCGGAGCTGATCGCACCCGCCAAGCCGAGGCCCCGCTTCGGGAAGTCCTACGAACTGCCGATCATCTTCGCCGGGAACACCGACGCCCGACCCGAGATCGACCGGGTCTTCGGCTCCGGCGGGTTCGACCTCAAGATCACCGACAACCTGCGGCCCTCCCTCGAGCGGGAGCACCTGGGACCCGCCCGGGACATGATCCACGACGTCTTCCTCGAGCATGTGATGGCGCACGCCCCCGGGTACGACACCCTGATGTCCATCACCGACGCACCCATCATGCCCACCCCGGGCGCGGTGGGGGACATCCTCCAGACCATCGCCCGCGGCCGGGGCATCAATGCGGTCGGGGTCGACATCGGGGGCGCCACCACCGACGTCTTCAGCGTCTTCGACGGCACCTTCAACCGGACGGTCAGCGCCAACCTCGGCATGAGCTACTCCATCTCGAACGTCTGCGCCGAGGCGACGATGCCCTCGATCCTTCGGTGGGTGCACATCGACATGAACGAGCGGGAGCTGCGGAACCGGGTCAAGAACAAGATGATCCGTCCCACCACGATCCCCCAGTCGCTCGAGGCGCTGATCTTCGAGCAGGCGGTCGCCCGCGAGGCGCTGCGACTCGCGTACCTGCAGCACAAGGAGTTCGCCACCACGCTCAAGGGGGTGCAGCAGCAGCGCACCGTCGGCGACACCTTCAGCCAGGAGTCGGGTGGCGAGACCATCGTCGACAACATGAAGCTCGACCTGCTGGTCGCCTCCGGCGGGGTCCTCAGCCACGCACCCCGCATGCACCAGACCGCGATGCTCCTGATCGACGCCTTCGAGCCCGAGGGCATCACCGAGCTCGCCAAGGACTCGATCTTCATGATGCCCCACCTCGGGGTGCTCTCCTCCGTCCACCCCCGGGCCGCGATGGAGGTCTTCGAGCGGGACTGCCTGATCTACCTCGGCACCTGCGTCGCCCCGAAGGGTTCGGGCAAGCCCGGCCGTCCCTGCTTCTCCTGGTCCCTGGACTCCGGCGCCCGCGGATCGGGCGAGCTCGCCTTCGGCGAGATCACGGTCGTGGAACTCGGCGAGGACGAGACCGCGGAACTGGAGGCGAAGCCCGCCCGCGGCTTCGACCTCGGTGCGGGGCCCGGCAAGACCGTCAGCCGGACGGTCCGGGGCGGCACCGTGGGGCTGATCCTCGACGCCCGGGGTCGGGAGCTCTCCCTTCCCGAGGATCCCGAACACTGCCGACAGGCGGTCTCCGGGGTGATCGACGCGGTGGACCTCTACCCCGAGGCGGTGCCGCCCGGCGAGGGGAGTGCCGACTGATGGCCAAGGCCTACACCCCCGGACTCAAGGTGGCCGCCTCCACCGCCTACCAGGCCCATCGGGTACTTCCCATCCCCGGGACCCTCCGGGTCGCCGCGGGTGACGTGGTGGAGGCCGACACCATCGTGGCCGAGACCTTCATGGACGGTGACATCACGCCTTTGAACGTCGCGAACCTGCTTTCCGCGCAGCCGGGCGACATCCCCCAGCTGATGCTGAAGCAGGAGGGGGACGCGGTCGAGAAGGACGAGCCCATCGCCCGGAACAAGGGTGTCTTCGGCATGTTCAAGAGCGAATGCAAGGCCCCGGCAAGTGGCACGCTCGAGACGATCTCGAAGGCCACGGGACAGGTCATGATCCGCGGCGAGTCGATCCCCGTGCAGGTCAAGGCCTTCCTTCCCGGGAAGGTGACCGAGGTCCTGCCCGAGGAGGGCGTGGTGATCGAGAACCAGGTCACCCTCATCCAGGGCATCTTCGGGGTCGGCGGCGAGACGTCGGGGCCGATCGCCATGGCCTGCGACCGGCACGACCAGCGTCTCGAGGCCTCGATGGTGGACGAGTCGATGCAGGGAGCGATCGTGGTGGGCGGTGCCCGCGTCACCTCCGAGGCGATCGCGCGAGCCCGGGAGGTCGGGGTCGCCGCGGTGGTCTCCGGGGGGATCGACGATGCCGACCTCAAGGACATCCTCGGCTACGACCTCGGGGTCGCGATCACGGGAACCGAGCGCATCGGCCTCACGGTGATCATCACCGAGGGGTTCGGCGACATCTCCATGGCCCGCCGGACGCACGACCTGCTGAAGGCCCGGAGCGGTGATTCCGCGTCGGTCAACGGCGCGACCCAGATTCGAGCCGGGGTCATGCGGCCGGAAATCCTGATCCCGGTCGGGGATGCGGGCGTCAGCGACTCCACCGGCTCGACCGAGTCGGGGGTGCTCGAACTCGGGACCCCCGTCCGGGTCATCCGGGATCCCTACTTCGGCCTCATCGGGACCGTCGCCTCCCTGCCGGAGGCTCCGCAGGTCCTGGGTTCGGGTTCGAAGTCCCGGGTGCTCGAGGTGTCGCTTGAAACCGGGGAAGTCGTTACCGTACCCAGAGCGAACGTCGAACTGATCGAGACCTGAGTCCGATCAACGATCCCAGCCGTGGAGCCTCAGTGCCGCGCATCGAGCTAAGAAATCCCCTGGCCTGGATCCTCGGCGCCCTGTTCGCCGCGTTCGCCTGCTCCACGAGCGCCCCGGCCTCGGCCCCGCCCCAGCCGCCCACCGAGCTGTCCGCACGGGACAAGCCCTGGGACGGCGGTGGCGTGATCTTCCTTGAATGGACCGCCTCCACGACCCCCCTCGACCAGCTCCAGGGCTACGAGGTGCTGGCGCGTGAACTCGGGGTGACGGCGGCGGAACTCGCGGACCAGACCGAACGGGCCGCCGACGCCGCCGCGGAGCGGGAGACCGAGTCGCTGCTCGAGGGCGAGGGGATCGCCCCCGAGGACGCGGACCAGCAGGCCCGGCTCGAGGTCCGGGCCGATCCGGTCGCAGTGCCCGTCGAGCAGCCCGAGTGGAAATCGATCGCGATCGTGCCCGCCGGCCAGACCGACTACGAGGCGACCGGCCTCGAGAAGGATCGCTCCTACGAATTCGCGATCCGCGCGATCGGCGCCGACAAGTCCCTCTCGGCCCCCTCCGCCTCATCCCCCCCGGTGGTCCCCGAGGCCGCCTGGTTCAACCTGAGCAAGCTCCCGCTCCTGGTGGCGCTCGTCCTGATCTCCGCCGCGGTGCTGGTCTTCGTGGTGCTCGCACGTGGCGGGATGGTCATGAAGATCAGGACCATCGCCGGCCTCAAGGCGGTCGACGAGGCGGTCGGGCGCGCGACCGAGATGGGTCGGTCGATCCTCTACATCAACGGCATCCAGGACATGGACGACCTGCAGACGGTCGCCGGCGTCACCGTGCTCGGGCGCGTCGCCAAGACCGCCGCCGAGTACGACGCGAAGATCGAGGTGCCCACCAGTCGTTCGCTGGTGATGACCGCGTCCCGGGAGACCGTCCACGCCTCCTACTTCTCGGCCGGCCGACCCGATGCCTACAACCCGGACCTCATCTACTACGTCACCGACGAGCAGTTCGGCTTCGTGGCCTACGTCTCGGGCATGATGACCCGGGAGAAGCCCGCGGCCTGCTTCTACATGGGCTCCTTCTTCGCGGAGAGCCTGATCCTCGCGGAGACCGGCAACTCGGTGGGCGCGATCCAGATCGCCGGGACCGCGAACCCCAGCCAGCTGCCGTTCTTCGTCGCGGCCTGCGACTACACCCTCATCGGCGAGGAGTTCTTCGCGGCCAGCGCCTACCTCTCCGGGCAGCCCGACCAGCTGGGCAGCCTCAAGGGACAGGACGTCGGGAAGATCCTCGCGGGCCTGTTCATCCTGGTGGGGGTGGTCCTCGCCACCATCCAGGCGATCTCCGGCTCGACCGGCCTCGAGGAGGCGGTTCGATTCCTCAAGGACGTCATCCTCGGAAGCTGATTCACAGGACACCTCGTGCAGATACTGACCCGACTCATCCCACTCCTGATCACCGGCATCGCCGGTCTGGTGATGATCGTGTCCGCATTCATCCCCTACACCAGCGAATGGGGCAAGATCGCGGGTCAGTTCTTCAACATCCTCGCGGCCTTCGCGTTCGTGCTGGGGGGCGGCAACCTGCTCAAGGTCCACCTCAAGAAGATCTCCGACCAGGGCGCGGGGTGGGGCTACTCCGGGGTGGTGCTGGTCTGCTTCCTGGTGACCCTGTTCGTGGGACTCTTCAAGATCGGCACCTACCCGAACCCCAGCTACCCCGACGTCCACTTCAGCGGGGAGACCCAGGGGACCGGGAGCGGGTTCTGGTGGGCCTACGAGTACGTGTTCAAGCCGCTCACCGCGACGATGTTCTCGATCCTCGCCTTCTACGTGGCGTCCGCGGCCTTCCGTGCGTTCCGCGCGAAGAACTTCGAGGCGATCCTGCTCCTGGGGACCGCCTTCATCATCCTGCTGGGTAGCGTGTCCGCCGGGGTCTTCCTCACCGACTGGATCCCCAACGCCGGGCCCTTCGGCGACCTGCGACTGGAGAACCTCCGGATCTACATCATGCAGGTGTTCAACACCGCCGGGACCCGGGCCATCATGATCGGCATCGCCCTGGGCATCGCGTCCACCTCCCTCAAGATCATGCTCGGCATCGATCGTTCATTCCTGGGATCGGGGGACTGACGGCGTGATGAACTTCCTGAACAACCTCGACCGCCGCTGGATCTTCCTGGCCATGGCCCTCTGCGTCGGGGTCCCGATCCTGGTGATCGGACTGACCGGCTACACCTTCCCCGAGACCCCGACCCCGCTCGCCGAGGCGTTCTTCGACGAAGTCGACGTCGCGGGCGAGGCCAAGGGCCGGCGGGCGAACGTCCTCCTCGCATTCGACTTCGACCCGGCCTCCGCCGGGGAACTGAACCCCATGGCGGTGTCGCTCGTGCACCAGTGCGCCCAGAAGGGGCACCGCATGTACTTCATATCCCTGTGGCCGGTGGGACCGCAGATGATCATGGATGCGGTCAACAAGGTCATCAAGGTCCATTACCCGGAGATGGTCTACGGGGAGGACTACGTGAACCTGGGGTTCAAGGCAGGCAACGAACAGGTGATCAAGGTCATGGGAGTGGACCTGACCACCGAGTTCCGGACCGACGTGGAGGGCACGACCCTCTCCCAGATCCCCATGATGAGCGGGATCACCAACCTCGAGGACTTCGATCTCATCGCGGAGATCAGTGCCGGGTACCCCGGCTCCAAGGAGTGGGTCCTGTACGCCTCCACCCAGTTCAACATTCCCCTGGTCAGCGGCATGACCGGCGTGCAGGCACCCCAGCTCTATCCCTACTTCCCCAACCAGCTGAAGGGACTCCTCGGCGCCATCAAGGGTGCGGCCGAATACGAGTACCTCGTGAACCAGTGGGTCCGACTCGACAAGCTGACCGGGATCCTCGAGCAGGCCGGGCTCCCGCCCGGTGAGGCCGGACCATTGGCCGCCGAGTTCGCCGCCAGTCCCGACCAGGTCTCGACCTGGACGGTCTCCGCCGCCGCCTCCACCCTCAGCCCCGAGGCGAAGGCCGCGCTGATCGAGGCCGCCACCGAGCCGATCCCCGGCGAGTATCTCGAGGGCCAGCGACGCATGGGTCCGCAGCTCTTCGCGCACCTGCTGATGGTGTTCCTGATCATCCTCGGCAACGTGATCTTCTTCGCGCAGCGACGACGGGGGGGTGGATCATGAATTCGGTCAGCGAACCAATGACCCCGCGACAACGCGCCACCTGGGCCGTGATTCTCGGGGTATCCATCATCCTCATCGTGGTCCGCTGCTTCATCGGACAGGGGATGGGCAAGGTCTACGTGGAACCCACCGACCTCTACTTCGGGGAGGCGTCCCCCTCGACGTGGACCACCATGGACGAGGCCCAGTTCGACCGATTCAGGGCGGACAACCCGGATGCGCGGACCGAGCAGTGGACCGAGTACCGGACCGTCCCCCCCAAGGCCTACTTCGCGCAGGAGCAGGCCGGTGGTGGATCGATCATCCTCTCGTGGCCACGGACCATCGGCCTGTGGATCGGTGCATTCTTCACCCTGGCGATCTACTCCTTCCTCTACCGAGACAACCCGTTCTACAAGTTCGCGGAGAGCGTGGTGGTCGGGGTGTCCGCCGCCTACTGGATGGTCGTGGGCTTCTGGGACACCATCGTGCCCAACCTCATCCAGAGGCTCCTGCCGGGATTCGCCCAGGAATACCTCACGCCCGGAATGGCCCTGCCCTCCTCCGAGGTCCAGTTCACCAACCTCATCTACCTGATCCCCCTCGTGCTTGGCGTGATGCTCATCTGCCGACTGGTTCCCAAGGGCGGCTGGCTCAGCCTGTGGCCCCTCGCCTTCATCGTCGGGACCATGGCCGGCCTCAGGCTGGTCGGGTACACCGAGGGCGACCTGCTCAGCCAGGTCAGGATCACCATCAGCTCCCTGTACGTCCCGGGGGGCGATGACTCCAGCACCTTCATGATGATCTGGACGACCATCTGGTCGAGCCTCGCCTCGGTCCTGCTGGTGCTCGGGGTCCTCTGCTGCCTGGCCTACTTCTTCTTCTCCGTCGAGCACAAGGGTGCGGTCGGCGGGGCCGCCAGGGTGGGCATCTGGTACCTCATGATCACCTTCGGTGCGGCCTTCGGCTTCACGGTGATGGGTCGAATCGCCCTGCTGGCGGCACGCTTCGAGTTCCTCTTCGACGACTGGCTCTGGCTGATCGACCCCACCAACCAACGACGGCTCGCGGACGCGCTGCCGATCCTCGGCCTCTAGTCCACATCACGACGCGTACCGAACGCACGACGGTCCCCCGGCATCCGCTCCGTGGCACCCGGGCGCTTGTGCATCGACTCCGCCATGTCGAATCCCCGCCCCTACGCTCGGGTCGCGAAGTCATGTCGTCTTCGCTGCTTCAGTGAACCCGAACCCGAGGAATCAATCATGAAAACGACTGTCTGCGCGACCCTGTTCACGGCGGCCTCCCTGCTCTGGCCCTCCACCCACGCGGTGCATGGGGATGTGGTGTCCGCGTGGAGCTTCAATGCGCTCGACGGCGAGGCGAGCACCTTCAAGGCCGACACCGGATCCGGGACCCTCGATGCGACCTCCGTCGCCGGCGGTCTCGGGGTCTATGCCGGATCCCAGATGAATGCATCCGATGGCATACCCGCCGGCCTCGCCCTCGGCGTGCGTGGCAGTTCCATGAACGACCGTCACCTCGAGCTCGCCTTCTCCCACCAGGGACCGGTCGAGCTGTCCTTCGCGTTTCGAGCGACCCCATCCGGCTTCGACGAGAACCTGATCCAGGCCCTCGATGGGGACCAGTGGGTGTCGCTGGCCTCCTTCGGGGGAGGGCTCGCCGACGGGGCCTGGCACCAGGTCTCGGTGGCCCTCCCTGATTCCGACGGCGCCGGTCGGATCCGGTTGCTGCTCGGCGGGGCGGAGTCCGGCAGCGGGACCATTCGTCTGGACAACCTCAGGATCAGCGCGGTCTCCTCGCCGGGAACGATCCTCGCCTGCGGTGGTGGATGCCTCGGCGCTCGCTCGCGTCGCCGCTGAACCGGGGGTGCGCCTTCGCGCGTGCCTGCCGGTGCCCCGGCCGCAGGGAAGCGGTCGGGGCATCGGGGGCTCCTTACGCCCGCATGCCGCGGTTCAGGCCTTGCGGTCGGCCAGCAGCTTCTGCTGGGCGAGTCGCGAGGCCAGCTGGATCGCGCTGATCATCGAGGAGGGGTCGGCCTGGTACTGCCGGGCGATGTCGTAGGCGGTGCCATGATCGGGGCTGGTCCTCACCAGCGGCGTCCCGACCGTGACGTTGACGGCATCCCGCCAGCCCAGCAGCTTCACCGGGATCAGCCCCTGGTCGTGGTACATCGCGACCACCAGGTCCCAGTCCCCACGTGCCGCACTGATGAAGAGGGTGTCCGCCGGGAACGGGCCGTGCACGTCCATGCCGGCGTTCCTGGCCATGTCGATGGCGGGCACGATCAGCCTGAGGTCCTCGTCGCCGAGCAGGCCGTTCTCGCCGGCGTGGGGGTTCAACCCGCACACCGCGATCCTCGGATGCTCGATGCCGAGGTCCCGCAGGAACCGGTGGCCCAGGTCGATCGGATCGAAGACCTTGCCGATGGTCAGTGTGTTCCGCAGGTCCATGAGCGGAACGTGTGCGGTCGCGAGCGCCACCGTCAGCTTGTCGGACCGGAAGAGCATCGTGGACCGCTTGGCCCGGGTCCGATGGGTGATGAGTTCGGTGTGGCCGGGGAAGCGACTGCCGACCATCGACCACGCCTGCTTGGAGATCGGGGCCGTCACGATTCCGTCCAGCTGCCTTGGGTCGTCCTTCTGCCGCATGGCATCGGCGATCGCGTGTTCGACGAACTCGTACGAGAGCCTTCCTCCCGCGGGACTGGGGCCCGCCTCCTCCCGGAGGAGGGTCTCCGGTTGCTCGTAGTCGAGCACCACGATCGGATCCTCGATGGCCAGGTTCCGTCGCTGGGAGTCGTGGGGCAGGCGCGACCAGTTGGGCTTGACCCCGATCCGGTCGGCGACCAGGTTGAGAATCTCGTTCGAGCCGTACACCACGAACCTGGCGTCAGGCAGCGTCGCCCGATCAGTCAGCGCACGCACCACGATCTCCGGACCGATCCCGAGGGGGTCGCCCATGGTGAGTCCGATGACCGGACGCTCCTTGTGTTCGTGCTTGCTGACCATGTCACCATGGTAGGCCCCCCGCGAGGGCCGAGTGCCAACGACACGGCGCCCGTGGGTACGGGCGCCGTGTCTTCGACTTCATTCCGGGGCGAGGCCGCCCCGTCCGGGGGGACTCAGCCGTCGCAGGGGCCCCAGTTGGCGAGCACCAGGGCGAGGTCCTGACCATCGGTGATCAGGTCCCCGTTGAGGTCGCCCGCGGGTGTCTGCCAGTTGGCCAGCACCTTGGCGAGGTCCTGACCACCGACCACGTCGTCCCCGTCGGTGTCGCCCTCACAGGGCTCGTCGACCGTGCAGTCGGCAAGGCAGGAGGTGCTGCCGACTCCGGCGAACTGTCCGCCGACCGAGGCGCAGGTGTCCTGGGCGAGGTTGGGGATGCAGTTTCCACCGACGCAGCAGGCGCCACTCGGGGGGGCACAGGGCGCGGCGTTCTCGGAGCACGAGGTACCGAATCCCCCCCAGGTGAATCCCGCGGCCTCGCAGAGGGCCTGGGTCTCGTTCGTGCAGAACGTGTCCGAGGCGCAGCAGCGGCCGACGGGCTCGGGGTTCTCGGTGAAGCTCAGGTCAAGGTCGTAGTCGTTCTGGTCGCCGTCGTACAGGAACACCCGCGCGTAGACCCGCTTGTTGCCGGGCTCGTAGTTCGACCACTGGACCGACTCGTCGTTGGTGTTGGTGTCCCCGACCGCCACCAGGTCTCCGCTGCAGCTGAGGGCGTAGAGCTCGATGTCGATGTCGCCGTTGAAGTCGACGAAGTCGAGGTCGAATCGCGCGGTCTGGAAGGGGGGCACGGTCACCCGGTACCAGTCCTCGTCCTTGGCCTTGACGATCAGGTCGTTGTAGCTTCCCGCGGCCTCGAGGAACGACGCGCTGTTGCAGTCGTCGTTGTCGTCGAGCGGGTCGTCCCCGGGAGGTCCGAGTTCGAGGTACTCGCTGAAGCCACCCGAGCTGTAGGCCCTCGCGAAGCGACCGTAGCCGTCGAGCCCGTTCTGGTTCCCGCAGGAACTGGATCCGCAGGTCAGGACCCCCATCAGCTTCTGGTCGCTGGTGCGGTACGCGCCGGAACCCGAGGAACCGCCCTCGGTGACCCCGTCGTTCCAGACCACCCCGAACCAGCCGAGGCTGGATCCGCAGACCGGGTTGTTGACGATCGTGCCGGTGCTGTACTTCATGCGATCGCCCGCGGGGTGGTGCAGGCAGGTGATGGGGGTGTTGATGGAGGCGCTGTTCGTCGTCCATCCCACGTAGAACACGCTGTTCGGCACCGACCCGTTGATCTGCAGGAGGGTGCTGTCCGAGGAGCTCTGGGTGCCGACGATCGACGAACCGTAGGCCGCGACGCCCTGGAACACCTGTCCGGTGCACCCCAGGCGCTCGTACTTGAAGATGAACTGCGCGCTCGACGCGGTCCCGCTGGTCGAGATGCAGTGGTTCGCGGTCATGTAGTAGGCGGTCTGGTTCTGGTTCGAGGTCGCGATCAGCTGTCCCGAGCAGAGCGAACCGCTGAAGAGGACCAGGGCGGTGGCGTCACCCACGTCGGCCCAGTCCGGATAGCAGGTGGCCTCGTTGTGGCAGGACCCCGACGAGCCCGCCAACCCGTCCTTGAGGATGGGGACGTACCCGTGAATGACCTCGGTGAGCTCGAAGGGAAGCCCGGGTGTCCTCGGGGCGTCACCAGGCTCGAAGTACTCGATGACCACGCGGTCCACCGCCTCGATGAGCGTCCAGAAGGTCCCGGGATCGTCCTTCGACGGCCCCTGGTCGGTGAAGGGGCCGTTCACCGTCTCCGGGAGGCCCTGCACGTAGCTCCTGAGCTCCGCTCCTTCGGGGAGGCTCATGTTCTCGACCTTCACCATCAGGTTCTCGGCATCGGTCGAGTGGACCACGACCTGCCAGATCCGGCCCCCGGGCACGTTGATCCACATGCCGTCGGCCTCCAGGACCTCGAGCTTCCTCGGGACGCCGTACCGGAACGGCGCGCCTTCCCGCTCGAGGGCCTCCCCCTCGAACATCAACTGCGCGTGGTCCAGGGCTTCCAGCGAGACGATCGGGACCGGGATGAAGTCGAGGTTCGTCCGCACCGCCACGGGCAGCCGTTCGCCCAGCGGCTTCTCGGGGAAGTGCTGCCTGAAGTCACGATGGCCCTCGACTTCCACGACGTTCGAGGTGGCGCCTTTCTCGGCGGCGAGGGGCAGATCCGTCGCGGCGCCCGCCACGAGCATTGCTCCAAACAGGGTGGTCGTGGGGAGGGCCATCAGCAGATACTCCTTGAGTGAGACATCGGGTTGTCGGTCATGGGCCAAGGCCCTGGTGGGCCTCGTTTCTGGGGTGATCAGGTGTCTGATTAAGGTTAAGTCTAGACAGTACGGCTAGCAATATCAACGATCGATTATTTTCGGGTTCTCTTCCAAGCCTGCGTTTTTCAGGCAGTTACGCACCCTAATCCGCTGGATCGGGCCCGAAACGCCTCGCCGCATCCCGGACTCGCCTGCCCGGCCTGTGGCCTACGGCCTGATCTCGATGATGCTCCCGCGCTCGGTCAGGGCGTCGTACACCAGCTTCACGTCGGGATCGTGCATGCGGATGCAGCCCATGGATTCCATGCGGCCGATCGAGTCCGCGTCGATGGTGCCATGGATGCCGTAGCCCAGGAGCTCCTGATTGGTCTCGTCGATCCCGCGAATCCCGATCCAACGCTCCCCGATCGGATTCTCGGGGTCGTCGGAGTAGAAGAACTCACCCGTTCGCGGGTTCCTCCACTGGGGATTGATCAACTTCGACTGCTCGCGGACCACGAACCTCCCGACCGGGGTCGCGTCGAACTCACCGAGCCCGACGGGGCAACTTGCGATCAGGACCCGGCCCTGGTCGTTCTCGAGAAAGAGGTCGAGCAGGTAATCCGACTTGCTGACCACCGCGTGGAAGGTCCCGACCGGGATCTTCAGGGACTGCCCGACCCGGATCGAGTTT
The DNA here is from genome assembly GCA_002862305.1 of Phycisphaerae bacterium. Taxonomy (GTDB): domain Bacteria; phylum Planctomycetota; class Phycisphaerae; order Phycisphaerales; family SM1A02; genus UBA8087. Next base: position 14,359 of record PKCS01000097.1, read on the forward strand.
GGATTCGTGATCCGGTTGATCCGCTTGATCATCATCCACTCGGACTTGAGGTTCGCGTTCTTCGCGATCCGGGACAGGGAATCCCCCGGCTGCACGACGTACTTCGCGGCGAAGGGATCCTGCGGGAGCACCGAGGGGTCGAACATCAGGATCTCCCCCAGCCGGTTCAGGATCATCCGTGCGCGGAACGCCTCGCCCGGGGGCAGGTCTCCGGCGATCACCAGTTCGGTGAGCTTGCTTCGAGCGCTGATTGGATCCCGGCCCGCCAGCTCCTCGAGCTCGTCCAGCCGGTCGGTGGCCCCGGTCGACCCGGGGGCGTCCACCACCACCGTGACCGCGGCCGGGTCGGTGGTTCCGGTCGCCGCCCTCGCGGGGACGTCCGTTGCCATGCCCAGGCCTCCGGCGAGCAGTTCACTGGCACGATCCGCCCTTGACGACGCCTCGCTGGCCTGTTCGGCGGGCAGGGTGGCGCCTCGAGGTGGCGAATTGGGGGCAGTCGCCAGGGGTGGGCTCGAGGGGGGCGCCTGGGGAGGTGCGACCGATGGTCGGCTCGGGGGGGTGGCGGCGGTCCGGGGCTCGTTGGTGGCCGGTTGGGCCGTCGCCCGCTCGACCAGGGCCCTCGTGGGTTCCTGGGAAGCCTGCGTGCTTCGCGGGCCGGGCAGGCTCAGCCAGAACAGCACCCCACCGCCTGCCAGCACCACGAGCACCACCATCCACTTCCCGGAACGGCCCTTGCGGCGCCGGTACATGTACTTGTTGCGACCGATCTGTTGTCCTGACTGACTGCCGAGTGCCATGATCTCTGCTCCGCCTTCGCCTTGGTGACCGGACATCCTACCCAGTCCCGGGGGATCATCGCGCTTTTCCCCAATTCCTCAACCTCAACCGTCGTGGCTTCCAGACCCCCCGAATCCAGCGATCGAGCGGACACCCTGCTCCGTGACCAGGAGGTCGACCCCTCGGTCGTGGGCCTCGGTGGGCAGCACCTGGACGACCTGGGATTCGAAGCACACGCCGATCGCGGCGACTCCCGGACAGCGCGCAAGGAAGCGGTCGTAGTACCCCCCGCCCCGTCCCAACCTGGTGAGGCCCGCGTCGAACCCGCACCCGGGGACCAGGACCGCATCCAGACGCTCCGTGGCCACCGCGGGGCCTTCGGGGGTCGGGACGCCGAGGCGATCACGACCGAGGGTCGCCAGCCCCTCCCGCAGCCTGACCGGTTCCATCATGCCCGGGTCGGGCCCGACCACCGGCAGGCAGACCTCCCGACCCGCCTCCCGCCACCCCTCGAGGAGTGGTCCGATGTCCGGCTCGGAGCCGATCGGTGCGAACCCCATCACCACCTTGCATTCGAGGCGATCGACGATGCCCTCGAGGTGAGTCCGGATCCGCGCCTCCCGGTCACCACGCTCGCCTCCCAGGCCCCCGGCGATCGCCAGCAGCCGACGCCTCACCTGGTCCTTGGCTTGTTCGATGTCCGTGTTCACTTCACGCGATCCCGAATTCCTGCTGAGTGGCACCCGGTGATCATGGTGCCCCTGTCCTGCCGGGCCCCTTCCAGAGGTATTATCGACGCTGCGAAACCCGGTGTTCTTCCTTCGCTGATGATACCTCCTCGGGTACCCTTAGTCGTTGCCGCCGTTCCCGGAGTGGTTGGGGCACGGCACCTCGGAGTCGACCGCCATGTGTGGAATCATCGCCTACATCGGAGCCCGGGACGCCCTGCCGATCCTCCTCGAGGGACTCAAGCGACTCGAATACCGGGGGTACGACTCCGCGGGGGTCGCGACCCTCGACGCAGGTGGTCTGAACGTCGCCCGGACGGTGGGGAGGGTGCACGACCTGGTCCCCAAGGTCTCCGACGGGAGCCGATTCTCGGGCACCCTCGGCATCGCCCACACCCGCTGGGCGACCCATGGCGGCGTCACCGAGGACAACGCCCACCCGCAGCGCAGCGACCAGTCCGAAGGCGGGGTCGTCACCATCGTGCACAACGGCATCATCGAGAACCACGCCACGATCAAGAAGTGGCTCGAGGGGAAGGGACACGAGTTCCGGTCCGAGACGGACACCGAGGTCCTCGCGCACCTCATCGGCGAGTTCTACGAGGGCGACCTCGAGCAGGCGGTGCAGGCGGCCCTCAAGGAGGTCACCGGCGCCTACGCGATCGCCGCGATCTCGGCCCGGGAGCCCGACTGCCTGGTCGTCGCCCGGAAGGGTTCCCCGCTCATCGTCGGGATCGGATCCGATGAGTTCGTGGTCGCCAGCGACTCCAGCGCCATCGTCGCCCACACCCGGCAGGCGTTCAGCCTCGATGACTACACCGTCGCACGCATCACCCCCGGCGACATCCGCACGACGACCCTCGAGAACGTGGTCGTGACCCCGCAGGTCCAGGAGCTCGAGTTCGACCTCGGCCAGATCGAGCTCGGGGGATACGACCACTACATGATCAAGGAGATATTCGAGCAGCCCGAAGCGCTTCGCAGGTGCACCCAGGGCAGGCTCGACCTCCGCGACGGCCGGATCGTGCTGGGCGGCATCTCCGAGTTCGTTCGCGAGCTGTCGACCGCGAGCCGGTTCGTCTTCGTCGGCCAGGGTACGGCCCTCCATGCCTGCATGGTCGGGAAGTACCTGCTGGAGAAGATCGCCAACATCCCCGCCACCGTCGAGTTCGCCAGCGAGTTCCGGTATCGCAACCCGATCGTGGAGCCGGGGACCGTGGTCGTCGCGATCAGCCAGTCCGGCGAGACCGCCGACACCCTCGCCGCCCTGGAGGAGGCCAAGCAGAAGGGGGGGCTCACCCTCGGGCTGGTGAACGTGGTGGGTTCGTCGATCGCCAGGAAGACCGATGCAGGGATCTACCTGCGCGTCGGCCCCGAGATCGGGGTGGCCTCCACCAAGGCCTTCCTCGGACAGGTCCTCGTGAGCGTCATGCTGGCGGGATTCGTCGGTCGCTGCCGGTTCTTCTCCCAGGAGCAGCTCAAGTCGCTCATGCTCGCCCTGGATTCCCTTCCCGAGAAGGTCGAGCGGATCCTGTCCCAGTCGGAGGAGATCAGGGAAGCCACCGCGCGGTACATCGATCGCGAGAACTGGCTCTTCCTGGGCCGTGGCATCAACTATCCGGTCGCGCTCGAGGGGGCGCTGAAGCTCAAGGAGATCAGCTACATCCACGCCGAGGGCATGCCCGCCGCGGAGATGAAGCACGGGCCCATCGCCCTCATCGACCAGGGGATGCCCACGGTCTTCGTCGCCACCCGGAACTCGCAGTATCGCAAGGTCCTCTCGAACATCGAGGAGGTGCGGAGTCGCGGAGGCCACGTGATCGCGGTGGCAACCGAGGGCGATACCGAGATCGAATCCCTCTGCCAGGAGGTGTTCTGGGTCCCGGACGTCAACGAGGCGCTCCAGCCGATCCTGACCTCCGTCCCCCTCCAGCTCCTGGCCTACCACGCCGCGGTCATGCGGGGCAAGGACGTCGACAAGCCCCGTAACCTCGCCAAGAGCGTGACCGTGGAGTAGGTCGTTCCCGCGACCGCCCCGGCCCGCCCAGCCCGATCGAAGGTGTCGTTCGCCGGAAAGTCCGCCTCGTGGATGCCCCGGGTTTGATCAGTCCGTGGCCGAATTGTAGGATGCGCGTTCTACCCCGACTGGTCGCATCACTGGGGTGGATGCCGATGATCCAGCACCGAATTCTCCGATCGGTCCGAGTCGGACCTGACTGTCCCCGAGTCCCCCAACGAGGTTGTCCCGCTCCAGATGTCGGACGAGAAACTGAAAATCAGGAAGCTATTCGGCGTGACCGCGCTGCGACACGAAGGTGATGGGGCCAGAAGTCGCTGCTGGTGCGTCAGCACCCGGGACAACGAGATCCTGCTTCTCAAGCACGTACGGGTCGAGGGCGAGAAGGATGAACGCTGGATCGAGCAGCTTGACAACGAGCACCAGATCTCCGTCGCGGTGGAACATCCGAACATCCGGCAGTCCCGCGAGGTGATCTACCATCCCGGCAAGAAGAACCCCACCGACGTCGGACTCCTCCTCCAGTACGTCGACGGGGAGGATCTTCACGAATGGCAGAAGCACAACGACCCCTCGCTCGGCGAGATGCTCGCGATGTTCGTGAAGGTCTCCGACGCCCTCAACCACATGCACATCTCCGGCTACGCCCACGCCGACATGAAGCCGCTCAACGTGCTGGTCGACAACCGGACCGGGGAGCCCCTGTTGATCGACCTCGGCCAGGCCTGTCCGCTGATGATGGTGAAGGAACGGATCCAGGGCACGCCCGGGTTCATGGCCCCCGAGCAGGCCAAGCGCAACGCGGTCACCTACCTGACCGACGTCTTCAACTGGGGTGCGACCATGTACTTCATGCTGTGCGGGCAGCGCGTTGACACCGAGAAGTGGCAGGAGCCCGACCGGCTGCACAACGTGCCCTCCGAGCTCGCGGACCTGATCGCCCAGTGCCTCCGGATGCAACCCGATCGCAGGCCCAGCATGAAGTTCGTGCGGGACAGCCTCGAGCGCATTCGTTCCAAGCTCGATGTCAACGCGCTCTAGCGAGGCTACCATTCAATCATGAGCATCAAGCGTTCGATCAATCGTGCCCGGAACGTCATGGTCGGGACCGCGCTGGCCACCTTCGGCCTTGGCTGCGCCCGGGAGGCCCCCCAGACGCCCGAGCTCCAGGCCAAGTGGTCCGACCAGTCGCTCTGGTCCCTGGAGGTCGTCGACATCGACGGGAACCCCCGCTCGCTCGCGGAGTTCTCCGGCAAGGTTGCCCTGGTGGTCAACGTGGCCAGTCGTTGTGGATTCACCTCCCAGTACGAGGAGCTGCAGGCGCTCTTCGAGGAACGAGGTGATTCCGACTTCGTCATCCTCGGGTTCCCCTGCAACGACTTCGGTGGTCAGGAATCAGGTTCGGAATCCCAGATCAAGACCTTCTGCTCGAGCCGCTACGGGGTCGCCTTCCCGATGTTCGAGAAGGTGCGGATCAAGAGCGACGAACAGCGAAGTCCCGTCTACGCCCTGCTGGGAACCCAGACCGGCAAGCTGCCCGGCTGGAACTTCAGCAAGTACGTCGTCGGCCGGGACGGGCGGGCCGTGGAGTTCTTCGGGTCGACCGTGACCCCGTCGAGCCCCAAGATCGCGGCCAGCATCGACAAGGCGATGGCGCAGCCCCCCTCGACCAGCGGCTGAACGGGCCCGGCATCCCGGAGCACCCTGTACAGTAGGCAATCGTCCCGACCAACCCCGGAGGGTTCCCATGCTCGCCCACGCCCTGTTCTGCGGATGCACGCTCCTCGTGCACGCCGGCCAAGCTTCCACGGACCTCGATCGCGCCCTGGCGCTGATCCCTGAGGAGGCCGCCGCCCTTGCGGTCGTCCCGGACCTCGACCTGCTCAACGACGACCTCGGCGCCCTGATCGACGCCACCAACCAGCCGGCCTCGGTGCTCGCGGGCCGTCCGATCGAGATGTTCAAGGCCGCAGTCGGGTTCGGGGCCGAATTCGACGAGGCCGGTTCGATGGTGGCGTGGCTCCAGCCGGACCCCGCGTCCCCGGGGGAAACCAGTCCCCTCGTGATGGTGCCGACGCTGGATCCCGCACGCTTCCTCGAGTCGAACTTCACGCCCGAGGGAGCGGGCTGGCGAACCGGGGACGAGATGCTGGTCTTCGCGAAGGAATGCAGCGGACACGTGCTGCTGGGCACGGACCGGGGCATGGTGGAGTCCTACGCCCCCGGGCAGGGATCGGCGAAGCGGGTTCGAGCCCGACTCACCGAGGGACAGCTCGCCCTGTTCGCCGAGGCCGATCTCCTGCTGTGGGCGGACCGCAGGTTCCTGGACACCATGTCCGAACTGGCCGCCGAGACCAGCCAGGGGATCCCGGTACGCAGCCTGGGCTTCTCGCCACCCCGGGAAGGCCTGCCTCCGGCGATCGAGCAGGCGTTCGAGGCCTCGACCGTCCTCGTGAACTTCGATCCGCTGGGGTTCTCGATGCGAAGCTTCACCGTCTTCGACCCGGAGACCGAGTTCGGCCGCCTGCTGGAGGGGGGCGACCATGCGACCACTCCGCTGGGGAGGCTGCCCCTGGCTCCCTTCTACCTCGCGATGAGTGTCGACGTCGCCGGTCTCGGCGGCATGTCCAACCTCCAGCGGATCTCCGGGCTGCTCGGCATGGATCCCCCATTCGGCGGCTCCTGGTTCGAGGATCCCGCCCTTCGCATCGATTCGCTCCAGGGAGCGGTCTATCCCAGCCGGCTCGGGATCGCGCTCGGGGGCTTCCTCAACGATTCCTCGCTGGTGGTGACCGGCCCCGATCCCGCGGCACTCGAGGCCCGGTTCCGATCCGAGCTCGAGGCGATGGACGGCGAGCGTGATGGCGTGCGCTACGAGACGATCTGGACCGAGGACAAGCCCCTCAGGACCGGGGGGGTCTCCGATGCCTTCCAGATCAAGGAGACCGTGCTGCCGCCTTCGCAGCGCTCAAAGCAGTCCCTGGGGCGTTCCGCCATCGAGCGGATGTTCATGCAGACGATGTTCGGGTCCCGGGGCCTGGCGGGCTTCGCAGGCACCGAGGGTGATGCGTTCGTCCTGACCTTCTCCCAGCGTCCCGATGTCTGGAACCGGGCGCTGGCCGCCGCGGGCGGCGGGACCAGCCTCGAGGAGGATCCGGTCCTCTCGTCCATGCGTTCCTGGCTGATGGCCGCACCGGACGTGGAGATCGCGGTCGGTTTCGGGAGTCTGGGAAAGCTCCTCGGGCAGCTGGCCCGCTCCCTTCCGGGGATCGAACCGGACCGGATGCCGCAGATTCCCGAGGGCACCCCCCCGGTGGTGCTGAACTTCGGACACGAACGGGGTATCGCCGAGATGGCCCTCCTGGTCCCTTCCGGGGTGATCGAGGTCGGGGTCGAGCAGTTCATCCGCGACTACTCCCACCTGCGCGGCTACGGGCGCACCCCGGCTCCAGGGGGGACCGATCCCGATGATGGCTGAATCCAGCCTGCCCGACCAGCCCGAATGGTCCTGCGGACCGGACCGCCTCGGCGGGGGGACGATGCCGCTGGTGATGGGCATCCTCAACGTCACCCCGGACAGTTTCCACGATGGACGCAGCACCTTCCGGGACCTCGAGGGAATGGTCGCCCTGGGTGACGAGCTTCGGGCCGCGGGAGCCGACATCATCGACGTGGGAGGCGAGTCCACCCGCCCCGGTGCCTCAAGGGTGCCTCCGGAGGAGCAGCGCCTGAGAACCAGCGGGGTGATCGCGGGCATCCGCGAACGGTGCACGACCCCGATCTCGATCGACACCACCCACCGTTCCGTGGCCGAAGCCGCCCTCGATGCCGGGGCCACGATCGTCAACGACGTCTCCGCGGGGACGGAGGATCCGGCCCTCCTGGACCTGGTGGCCGAACGCGGAGCGGGCCTGGTGCTGATGCATCGACTGACCGATCCGCTGCGCGACAGCTACAGCGATCGCTACGAGTCGGATCCGGAGTACGGAGCCCCGGGGGTGGTCCCCGCAGTCGCCGAGCACCTCCGCCAGCGACTTGATGCGGCGGTCGCTCGCGGGGTCGGTCCCGAGCAGATCGTGCTCGACCCCGGGCTCGGGTTCGGGAAATCCGTCCCCCAGAATCTCGACCTGGTCCGGGGACTCCCCGATCTCCGTGCCGCGCTGGGCCGTCCCCTCCTGATCGGTGCCTCCCGGAAGAGCTTCATCGGTGCGCTCCTGGGCGGGCAGGCACCCTCCGAGCGGCTTCCCGGTTCACTGGCGGTGGCGCTGGTCGCCGCCCAACTGGGTGCCTTCGTGCTTCGGACCCACGACGTCGCTCCCACGCGGGAGACGCTGCTGGTCGCCGCCGAGATCCACCGACCCGGGACCACGTCCGGTGGTACCATCTGAAGCCCTTCACCGGCCCGGCGCCGGTCACTCGAACTGAACACCAGCTTGGAGCCCCCAGAACATGGCCAGCGACGCAATGATCGAATTCACCGACGCGAACTTCCAGTCCGAAGCACTCGATGCCCAGGTACCGGTGCTCGTGGACTTCTGGGCTGAATGGTGCCAGCCCTGCCGCATGCTCGCACCGACGATCGAGCAGGTCGCCACCAAGTACGACGGCAAGGTCAAGGTGGGCAAGCTTGATGTCGACGGGAATCGCGAGACGGCCCTGAAGTACTCCATCCAGTCGATCCCCACCGTGGTGCTCATCAAGGATGGCGAGGTCGTCAACAAGTTCGTCGGCCTCCAGGGCGAGGACGTCTTCTCCAACGCGATCGACGCCGCCCTCGCCTGATCTCCCGCCCCGAAGTCGGTGCGGTCGGTGTCCGGGGCCCTTGTTTGCCACCCGGCCCCGTCTGCGCTACCTTCTTCCCTCCGGGTATCACGAAAGTGGTGTCCCGGACCCGCCCGTCAGGGCATCTTGTTGGGGCCGTAGCTCAGCTGGGAGAGCGCTTGTATGGCATACAAGAGGTCGTCGGTTCGATCCCGATCGGCTCCACTTCAGTTCCCCATGAACCACACGCATGAACGCAGGTGCCGCCCCCGGCAGCTGCGTTCATGCTC
>PKCS01000095.1 GCA_002862305.1 Phycisphaerae bacterium
CAGGGCTCGGTCTCGGTGCGGGCGTTCGGCAGGGAACAGAACCTCGGGGCGCTGCCCCTGGACACCTTCGTCGATTCGGTCGCAGGGGAATCCGAGTCCCGCGGCGCGTCCTCCCTGATGGAACACTTCGAGGAGGTGAACACGTGATCTCGACCGATGCAAAGACCGAACCCGGACCGCGAAACGTCCTTGGCGGACGGCTCGCTCCCTGCTCCCTCGACCCCCTCACCGGATTCTTCCGGACCGGCTGCTGCGAGACCGGCCCGGAGGACGGGGGACGGCACGTCATCTGCGTCCGGGTGAGTGCTGAGTTCCTGGCCTTCAGCCAGGCGGTCGGCAACGACCTCTCCACCCCGATGCCGCAGTACGGCTTCGAGGGGCTTCGGGACGGGGACCAGTGGTGCCTCTGCGCGGACCGGTGGGTTCAGGCCCTGGCGGCGGGGTGCGCCCCTCCGGTGGTCCTGGAGGCGACCGAGGCCTCCGCGCTCGAGGTGGCCAGTCTCGCCGACCTGCAGGCCCACGCGCTCGAATCCTGAAAGAACCGTGAATCCCCCGGTATTCGATTTGCCGCCCCCCCCCGGAGCGGGTACCTTCACGGAGCGGACAGCACGTTGCTGTTCCGGCCCAGAGGACGTGCCCGGAGGGGCACCCGGATCTCCCACTTGACTGCACCAGCTCAGGCGAACGTGACATCCGGACGGACCGACGACCCGGCATGACAGCCCGGTCGACCTCCAGTCCCTCCTCGCAGCCCCCCGCATCGAGATGAACGCAGCCCCCGGCCGGGACCACGGCCGGGCAGCCGGTCGCATGGACCGGCGTTCAAGCACCACCGACGATCGTCGACAGTAAGAAGGACCGAACCCATTTCCCGCAGACGTTTCCAACGACCAGTCCAGGCCAATTCGGGCCCCCGAACCAACGAACGAATACGCATCACCCCCATCCGGCTGATCGACGAGACCGGCGAGATGGTCGGGGTGGTCGAGACCGACGACGCCCGCCGCAAGGCGCACGAGCTGGGGCTCGACCTGGTGGAGGTGGCGCCGGACGTGCGGCCGCCGGTCTGCCGCATCATGGACTTCGGCAAGTACAAGTACGAGCAGTCCAAGAAGGACCGGGCCAACAAGACCAAGCCCACCGAGCTCAAGGAGGTGCGGCTCGGGCGCTCGATGAAGATCGACCCCCACGACATCGAGATCCGGATGAAGCAGGCGCGGCGGTTCCTCATGGAGGGGCACAAGGTCCAGATCGTCCAGAACTTCCGCGGGCGTGAAATGGCGCACCGCGAGCGAGGGAGCGAGCGGATGCGGGAGATCTTCGAGCAGCTCGAGGACATCGCGAAGATCGAGCTGGCCCCCAGGATGGCGGGACGGCGCATGACGATGGTCATCGCCCCCGACCGCCAGAAGGTCCAGAAGATCGAGAACGACCAGAAGCGGGAGGCGGCGCAGGCGGAGGCCGAGGCGGCCGCCGGCGCGGACGGACCCGGGACCGAGGCCACGCCCCCGGAGGCCTCCGGCGCCGGGACCGGGGAGCCCACCACGGAGTGAACGCCGACCCAAGCGACCCGCCGCCCCCCCACCCACCGAATACAGACAGCCCGCTGGTCTCCCAGCGGGCTGTCTTGTCTTCTCATCTTCGCTCCTGGCCCGGCCGAGCCGGGCGGGGCGATGATCGCGGGTCTCAGGCGCGTCGGCGACGGGCCAGGCCGGCCAGCCCGAGGAGCGCGAGGGCGCCGGGGGCGGGGATCGGGGTGCTGGACCACTGGACGTTGTCGATGTAGATCGCCTCGGAAGCCGAGTTGAAGTCGACCGAGATGACCACCTCGGAGGAGGTCAGGTTGGTCCACGTGATGGTCCGCCATTCACCCTCGATCTCGAGGTCGTCGATGTCCTGGTCGATGGTGTTGAGTCCGGAGACCCCACCCGCGGAGATCGAGATGAAGTCGAGGCTTTCATAGCCGGTGGAGTTCACGAAGTAGTCGAGGGACACGGAGGTGGCGCCCGCGACCCCGTCGAGGTACAGGTTGAAGATGCCATCGGAGTCGGAGATCTGGTAGCCCTGGGTGCCCTCGGTGTACTCGCCGACCGCGCCGGCGAAATTGCTGACGCCGACGAAGTCGCCGTCGGACAGGCCACTGCCGCCGGTGTAGGTCATCGTGGCGTAGAAGCCCTCACCGTTGACCGCGGCCTGCTCGGCGTTGTTCACGAGGCTGAAGGTCTCACCTTCCAGGATGCCATCAGGGTTGTCGGCGAAATACTTTCCGCCCAGGTAGTCTTCGCCCTCGAACCCCTGGGTGAAGAGGATCTCCGCGTTCGCGGTGGTACCCGCTGCCACCAGGCAGAGGGTTCCGATCCCGGTCATCAGTCGTACGTTCTTCATGGGAATCGTTCCTTTACTCAAACTCGTCTTCTCTCAAGTACTTGGGAATCAAACGGTGCTCTTCCGAGGCACCGCAGTTGGAAGCGTCGAACACGCCCGGGATCACGCCGATGCGGCGATCCCGAGGAGCCCAATTCCCACAGATTGTTCCCTGCCTCAAATCTCTTCAGTAAGGACTGTACCGGGTGTGATTTAGCGACACAACCGCAAGGTCGGATTTGTGGATGTTCTGAGCCATTTCCACACCGAACTGGTGAGGAACCCCCCCTGAGAGGCTGGAATCGATGATTCCTGCCCCGGATGGCCGTTCAAAACTGGTTCAGGAAGCGGGCGTCGTTGTCGAAGAGCCAGCGTAGGTCGGGAATGCCGTACCGGCGCATCGCGATTCGCTCGATCCCGAGCCCGAAGGCGTAGCCACTGAACTCCTCGGGGTCGATCCCGACCGAGCGAAGGACGTTGGGGTGGACCATGCCGCAGCCACCCAGTTCGACCCAGGTCCACTCCCCCTTCACCTGCATCTTCATGTCGATCTCGGCGGACGGCTCGGTGAACGGGAAGTAGCCGGGACGCATCCTGACCTCGGCCTCGGGACCGAAGAACGCCCGGGCGAACTGGAAGAGCGCGGTCTTGAGGTCCACCATGGTGATCCCGCGGTCCACGCAGAGTCCCTCGCACTGGTGGAACATCGAGTAGTGCGTGGCGTCGTGGGTGTCCGGGCGATAGACGCGGCCGCTGGCGATGATCTTGAGGGGCGGCGACCGGCGCTCCATGACCCGGATCTGCACCGTGGAGGTCTGGGTGCGGAGCAGGGTGCGGGCGCCCTCGGTGTCCCCCATGAAGAAGTTGTCGATCGGGTCCCGGGCGGGGTGCTCCGCGGGGATGTTCAGGGCGGTGAAGTTGTGCCACTCGTCCTCCACCTCGGGGCCCTCGGTGTGCACGAAGCCCATGCGGGCGAAGACCTCCCGCACGTCGTCGATGGTCCGGCTGAGGACGTGCCGGGCCCCTCGCCCCGTGGGGAGCCCGGGCTCGGTCACGTCGACCGCCGGCCCGACCGGGGCCACGGCCGCGAGCTGGGTCCGCCGTTCGTCGAAGGCCGCCTCCAGGGCGGACTTGAGCGCGTTGAGTCGCTTCCCGGTGGCGGGTTTCTCGTCCTTCGGGACGTCCTTCAGCCGGGGCATCAGCGCCTTCAGCTCGCCCTTGCTGCCCAGCCAGGCGATGCGCCAGGTCTCGAGACCCTCGGTACCGTCGACCGCGGTGAGGGCCTCGAGGGCCGAGCGCTCGATGTCGTCAAGTTCGGCAAGCATGGGGGCAGTCTACCCTATGAAGACCACCAGCCGACGGTGGCGGTCCGTCGGCTGGCTCGAAATGCGTCTGGTTGCGGGCCGGGTCAGGACTCGTCCGGGTCGTCCTTCTTGGCGGCATCCGCTTCGTCGGAGGCGTCGGCGTCGGGCGCCGCCTCCTCGACCGCGGGGGCCTCCTCGACTTCAGGAACCTCGGCCTCGGGCGCCTCGGCTTCGGGAGCCGCCTCGTCGACGGCGGCCTCCTCCTCGGCGGGCTCGGCCACCGCGGAGGATCCGGAGTCCTTGCGAAGTCCCGCGGCGAAGGCGGTCCGGTTGTCGGCGGCCTGCCGCCGGCGCGAGGTGCCGGTCCCCACCTGGGGGCCCTCCTCCTGGCCGACGAGCTGGAGCAGCACCAGGTCGGTGCCGTCTCCCAGGCGATGCTTGTCGAGCTTGATGATCCGGGTGTAGCCCCCGTCTCGATCCTCGAACATCGGTGCGACCCGCTCGATCAGGTGCTGGACCAGGCGGGGTGCCTTGCGGACCTCGCCGTAGCGGTTGAACTCGATCTGGTCCTCGGAGGGCAGGTCGAAGTAGGCGTTGAGCTTCTTGTCCTCGGGGACGTTGGGATCCGCCAGCCAGGTGAAGACCTTGCGGTCGTTGAGCCTGGCCTCGAGCTGCCGTCGACCCGCCAGCCCGCGACTCTTCTTCGCGGTGGTGATGAGCTTCTCGACGAAGGACTGCACGGCCTTCGCCTTGGGCATGGTGGTCTCGATCTGGCCGTGCTCGAACAGGCCGGAGGCCAGGTTCCTGAACATGGCACGCCGGTGCTCGCTCTTGCGGTTGAGTTGCTTGCCGTGGATTCGGTGACGCATGACTAGGGTGCTCCTCCCGCGGTGCGGGACTTGGACTGGATCCGACTCAGGCTTCCTGCCAGCCTTCGGGGACCTGCATTCCGTAATGAAGACCGAGGTCCTCAAGCTTCTTCTTGACTTCACGCAGCGAGGTGCGGCCGAAGCTCCTCAGGGCGAGCAGCTCGTCCTCCGTCCGCTGGACGAGGTCGCCGAGCTGGCGGATGCGGCCGCTCTCGAGGCAGTTGCTGGCACGGACCGAGAGTTCCAGCTCCGAGATGGGCAGCTGCAGCTTGCGCAGGAGCTCCAGGTCCTCGTCGGTGGCGGACATGACCTCCTCGGTGAGGGTCTCGGTGCCGATCTCCGAGTACTGGACGAAGGGGTTGAGGTGCTTCCTGAGGATCTTGGCGCTCTCGACGAGGGTCATCTCGGGGGTGATGGTGCCATCGGTCCAGATGTCCATGATGAGCTTGTCGTAGTTGGTCTTCTGGCCCACGCGGGTGTCCTCGGTCCGGTAGCGGACCCGCTTGACGGGGGAGAACACCGCATCGATGGGGATCTCGCCGATGACCTGCTCGTCGTTGGAGTTGTACTGCTCGGAGGCGGGCATGTAGCCCCGGCCCCGCTCGACCGTGAACTCGATCGAGAACTCCACGTCGCTGGTCAGGGTCGCGATGACGTGCTGGGGGTTGTGGATGGTGATGGCGGTGTCCGCCTCGATCATCTCCGCGGTGATCGCGCCCGGCCCCTGGACCTCGACCTTCATGGTCCGCGACTCGTCGGCATCCATGCTGACCACGATCCCCTTGATGTTGAGGATGATGTCGGTGACGTCCTCCATCACCCCGGGCATGGTGGAGAACTCGTGGGAGACCCCGCCGATGCGCACCTTGGTGATGGCGGTGCCCTCGATGCTGGAGAGGAGGATCCGTCGGAGGCTGTTGCCCACGGTGGTCCCGAATCCGCGTTCGAAGGGTTCGGCCACGAAGCGGCCGAAGGTCGCGCTGCTGAGTTCCTTGTCGTTCTCGACCCGGGCGGGAAGCTCGAGTCCTCTCCATCGTACGTGCATCGTCAGGCTCCTTTGGTTCGACAGAACCGGTTGAAACGGCTTGATCGGGTGCCTCGCGGTCCTCGGAGACCCGCCTGTCGACGCGGGCCTAGGGGCCTTCTGTGCACCCGAGTTGTACCCCCACCGCGTGACGAAGCGATCGGGGCGTGGTTCGTGCAGGCGAGGTCAGACGCGACGACGCTTGCGGGGGCGGCACCCGTTGTGGGGGATGCCGGTGTGGTCCTCGATGGCGACGACCTTGAGTCCGTTGGCCTGGAGGGCGGTGATCGCCGACTCGCGACCGGGGCCGGGGCCCCGCACGAAGACCTCGACCTCCCTCATGCCCATGCGCTTGGCCTTGTTCACGCAGCGTTCGCTGGCGCGGGTGGCGGCGAAGGGAGTGGACTTGCGGGAGCCCTTGAAACCGACCGTGCCGGCCGAGTCCCAGCACAGGGTCTCCCCATTGGGGTCCGTGATGGTCACCATCGTGTTGTTGAACGTCGCCTTGATGTGGACGATGCCCTTGATGACGTTCTTCCGGATCTTCTTTTTCGTGGCCATGGTTCAGTCTCCTTGGAGGGTGCGATCCGGTGGGATCAACCCTTGACACCCTTCTTGCCGGCGACGGTCTTCTTGCGACCCTTCCGGGTGCGCGCGTTGCAACGGGTCCGCTGGCCCCGGACGGGCAGTCCCTTCCGGTGGCGTTCGCCACGCCAGCAGCGGATGTCCTTGAGTCGCTGGATGTCCTGCTGCAGCTGTCGACGGAGCGAGCCCTCGACGACGTGGTTGCTGTCGATCTCCACCGCGATGGACGCGACCTCCTCGTCGGTGAGGTCACGTGCCCGGCGATCGGGCTCGATCGAGGTGCGCTCCAGGATGGTCTCGGCGGTCTTGGGACCGATGCCGTAGATGTACTGCAGCGAGTAGAGGATCTTCTTGTTCTCGGGGATGTCGACGCCGGCGATACGAGGCATTCTTGGGCTCCGTTGTTACTCGATGGTCCCGTTCAACCCTGTCGGGCCTTGAGGCGGGGATTCTTCTTGTTGATCACGTAACGCTTACCCTTGCGAATCACGATCTGGCAATCCTTGGTCCTGCGTTTGATGCTGCTTCGAACCTTCATGTCACTGGTCCTCTTGGTCTGGCCGCTTTCGGGCACGTGGGTTGATCTGGCTGGTGTTCGATTCCGTGGGGTCGGTCGGCGTCAGGTGCCGGTCGGGGGCGTGCCCTGTGGTGGCGGCCCGCCGGGAGCCGCCGGGGCCTGGGGATTGGCTCCCGCCTCCTGGGCCGGTTCCGCCCCGCGGTCGCGTCGGGGCATGGGGCCTCGGTAGATGATCCGGCCCTTGCTCATGTCGTAGGGGCTGATCTCGACCGTCACGGTGTCCCCGGGGACGGTCCGGATCCGGGCGGTCTTCATCTTGCCGCTGATGTATGCGAGGATCTCGTGGTCGTTGGGGAGCCGGACGCGGAACTGCGCGTTGGGCAGCGCCTCCACGACCTCGGCCTCCATGGTGATCTTCTCTTCCTTACCCATGTGAACAGTCTCCTTCACGCGCGTCGTGCCGGTGGTCGGTCTGGAGGAATGAATGAGATCGGTTGTTCATGGCTTGGTCCGGGTGATGGCGGTCAGTTCCTGGCGCTCCGGATGCGTGGCCCCTTGGGGTCGTCCCCGGAGAGGAACCCGGAGTAGTTGCGCATCAGGAGGTTGGCCTCGATGCGCTGGATGAGGTCGAGGCAGACGCTGACCACGATGAGGAGCCCGGTCCCACCGAGGAACTGGGACACCATGAAGGGGATGGCGAACTGGTCCGCGACGATCGAGGGGATCACCGCGATGATCGCCAGGAACCCGGCGCCGACGAAGGTCACGCGCTCCATGACCGTCTCGAGGTACTCCGCGGTCCGGGGACCGGGACGGAGACCCGGGATGAAGGACCCGTGGTCCTTGAGCTGCTTGGCCATGTCGTCGGGGCTGAACTGCACGGTGGTCCAGAAGTAGCTGAAGAAGTAGATCAGCAGGATCTCGACCAGCACGTAGAGGTAGTTCCCGATCTGGATGTTCGAGCTCATGAAGCTGGTGAACGAGACCCACCACCCCCAGCTGTCCCCCTGGCTGGCCCTCGTCGAGAGGAACCCGAAGAAGGCGGAGGGGAAGATCATGAGCGAGCTGGCGAAGATGATCGGCATCACGCCGGCGTGGTTCACGCGCAGGGGGAGGTAGTGCCGCTGCCCACCGAAGACCCGGCGGCCGCGGGTGTGCTTGGCCTGCTGGATCGGAATCCGCCGCTGGGCGACGGTGATGACGATCGCGCCCGCGGTGACGCCTATGAACCCGATGACGAGGCAGATCAGCGCGAGCATGCCGAGGGACCCCTGCTCCGACTGCTGGGAGGGGTTGAAGTTCGCGTAGACCCAGCCGATCGCGTTGGGCATCTGGGCGAGGATGCCCGCGGTCAGGATCAGGGAGACCCCGTTCCCGATTCCGTACTTGTCGATCTGCTCGCCGAGCCACATCAGGAAGATGCTGCCCGCGGTGAGCGCGGTCAGTCCCGCGACCATGAAGATCGCGAAGTTCATGCCACCGGTGAACTGGGGCTGGACGAGGTTCTCGGTCCGGAGGTACCAGAGCCACATGAAGCCCTGGATCAGGCAGAGGCCGACCGTGGTGTACCTCGTCCACTCGGTGATCTTCTGCTGGCCGCTGGCGCCTTCCTTCTTCAGCTCCTGGAGCTGGGGCAGGACGGACTGGAGCAGCTGGAAGATGATGGAGGCGGTGATGTACGGCATGATGCCGAGCCCGAAGATCGTCGACTGGCTGAGGGATCCGCCGGAGAAGATGGAGGCGAACTGGGCGATGCGGGCGAAGCCGGACATCGCCTCGTCCCCGCTCTCGGACAGGGCCTTCTTGGCGGTCTCCGCCAGCTGGGTCTGGTCGACGCCCACCAGCGGGATCCAGAACCCGATCCGATAGATCACGAGCATGGAGAACGTGAAGAGGACCTTGTTCCGGAGGTCGGCGATCCTGAAGATGTTGAGAAATGCCTGAATCATCAGGGGGTTCTGCTCAATCCTTGCTTGGTTCGGACCGGACGGCGTCGACCGCGGTGCCACCGGATTCCTGGATCTTCTTTCGTGCGCTGGCCGAGAACTTGGTCGCGGTCACCGTGAACTTCTTGCTCAGGTCGCCCTCCCCGAGGACCTTCAGCGGAAGGTTGGTGTCCCGGACGAGCCGCTTCGCGGCGAGGACCTCGAGATCGATCGCGGCTCCGTCGTCGAAGCGATCCTCGAGCATCTTGAGGTTGATCACGTGGTATCGCTTCGTGAAGGCGGCGTTGGAGAAGCCTCGCTTGGGGAAGCGCTGGAACCACGGGAGCTGTCCACCCTCGTAGCTGGCTCGACGCGAGTGCCCGGCACGGGACCCGGCGCCCTTGTGGCCACGACCGGCGGTGCCGCCGTGTCCGCTGCCTTCACCACGACCAATCCGCTTGCGCGCCTTGTATCGTCCGACCTTCTCAGTGATCTCGTGGATCATCATGGCTTGTGTACTCCACCCGTGCGGGGCTTCGTGGACGGTCCCGGTCGCGGGACCCAGTTTCATCATCCTGTCTCGACCAGGCACGCGCCGGATCGAGGCTCGTACGTTCAGGTGGTCGAATCCCCACCTGCGGTGTCCTGGCTCGGGGGTGCCTCGGGGGCCGGGGCTGCGGGTGCCGGGGCCTCGGGGGCCGGAGCCTCGGGGGCCGGGGCGGCGGGGGCCGCTGCCTCGGGGGTGGGCGCACCACCGCGTCGTCCGCCGCCGGAACCACCCCGACGTCCGCCGCCTCCGCGACGGCCACCACGACGTTCCTCGCCGACGGTGTTGACCGGGGCCTGGGCCTTCTCGGAGGAGCTGGCCACCGGCATGAACTTGCTGCCGCGCTCGATCGCCTCCTCCACGGAGGTGGGCTCGAGCTCCACGCCCCGGAGTTCCGCGATCTGCTGGCGGGAACGGGTCCGGCCCAGGGCGTCGATGGTCGCCTTGACGAGGTTCTTGCTGTTGGTCGAACCGAAGGACTTGGTCAGGCAGTCCTGGATCCCCACGAGCTCGAGCACCGCTCGCACCGAGGCCCCGGCGATGACGCCGGTACCCGGGGAGGCGGGGACGAGCCGCACCCGGCAGGCGCCGAAGCGACCCTCGACCTCGTGGGTGATGGTCTTGCCCTGGAGGCTGAAGTTCAGCAGGTGCTTCTTCGCGTCCTTCTGGGCCTTCTCGATGGCCATCGGAACCTGGTTGGCCTTGCCGTATCCGATTCCGACGGTTCCCTTGCGATCACCGATGACCACCAGCGCGCCGAAGCTGAAGCGCCGGCCGCCCTTGACCGTGGCCGCGGTGCGGAAGATGCCCACGGTGGTGGATTCGAGTGAGGTTGATTCGTCGACCATTTCTGCCATGTGTGAGTCCCGTCTAGACCGGAGGGGTCAGAACTTGAGTCCACCCTCCCGGGCGGCGTCGGCCAGGGCCTTCACGCGCCCGTGGTAGAGAAAACCGTTTCGATCGAACACGACGTCGCCGATGCCGGCGGCCTTGGCCCGCTCGGCGATTCGGGTGCCGACGGCCTTGGCGCCGTCGACGTTGCCGGTGGATCCCTCGTGCCCGGACTCGCTGGAGGACGCGGAGGCGAGGGTGTGGCCCTTGAGGTCGTCGATGACCTGGGCGTAGATGTGGTTCAGGGACCGGAAGACGGAGAGTCGCGGTCGCTGGGCACTGCCGGTGATCTGCTTGCGGATCCCCCGCTTGCGTCGGTGTCGGCGTGTGGTTCGTGCTTGTGCCTTGTCCATGATGGGTCCCTTCGGGGGTGTCCGGTCCGGATCGCGGGGATCAGGAGCCGAAGGCCTTTCCTTGCTTTCTGATGATCTGCTCGCCGAGGTACCGGACGCCCTTGCCGTTGTAGGGCTCGGGCTCCTGGGACTTCCGGATCTTGCCGGAGAACTCGCCGACGAGCTGCTTGTCGATGCCGGTGACGGTCACGATCTCGCGCTCCGAGGAGACCTCGATGCCCTGGGGGATGTCGTAGACGAGCTCGTTGGCGTACCCGAGCTTGAGCACGAGCTTGCGCCCCTGGATCTTGGCGTTGTAGCCGGCGCCGATGATCTCGAGCTTCTTGGTGTAGCCGTTGGTCACGCCCTCGACCATGTTGTTGATGAGGGAGCGGGTGAGGCCCCAGAAGGCCTTGCTGGACCCGTTGAGCTCGACCCCGTCCGCGAGGCGGCAGGAGATCGACTTCTCGTCCTCGTTCCACTCCACGGCGATCTCCGGGCGGTGGTTGAGGGAGAGGGACCCCTTGGCGCCCTCGATCTGGACGGAGCAGGCGCCCGGCTGGACCGCGACCTTGACTCCGGAGGGGACGGCGATTGATTTCTTACCGATGCGGGACATCGTTGATTCCTTGGTTCTGCGCTCCGACCCGACCGGGCCCGCGCGTGGTTGATCCTCGATCAGCAGACCGTTGCGACTATCTCCCCGCCGATGCGCTCCTCGCGACACCGGCGATCACTCATGACACCCTTGCTCGTGCTGACGATCGCGATCCCGAGGCCCTGCAGGGGGCGGGGGATGTCGTCGACCGCGCGATAGACCCGGCATCCACCCTTGGACACCCGATCCACGGAGTTGATCAGCTTCTCTCCACGTGATCCGTACTTCAGGTCGATCCGGATGAGGCCCTGGCGTCCGTCCTCGACGCACTCGAAGCCGTTGATGTAGCCCTCGTTCTCGAGGACCGCCGCGATCCCGCGATTCAGCTTGTTGCTGATCACGTTGACCTGCTTGGCGTTGTTGCGGACCGCATTGCGGATGCGGGTCAGCATGTCGGATGTGAGGTCGTTCATTGACATAGGTTCAAGCTCCTCGCCCTGGGTGGCGGAATCCAATCACCAGCTGGCCTTGCGCATGCCTGGAACCAGGCCCTTGAGTGCGAGTTCCCGGAGCATGATCCTGCTCACCCGGAACTTCCGGTAGATACCGCGCTTGCGTCCCGTGATCTCGCACCGGTTCTGGCGCCGGGTGGAGAACTTGGGTTCCCGCTTCATCTTCGCAAAGGTTCGCTTGCTGGCCATGTGGTCGTTTCCTCTGGTCTCTGGGGTCGATGGGTCGCGGTTCAGCGACCCTTGGTGTTCTCGGTGGTGAAGGGCACGCCCAGCTCCTCGAGCATGTAGAGGCTCTTGGCGGGGTCGCTGTTGGCGATCACCAGGTTGATGTTCATGCCGTGGTTGAAGGTGACGGCGCCCATGTTGATCTCGGGCCAGACCGCCTGCTCGGTCAGCCCCATCCCGTAGTTGCCGCCCTGGTCGAAGGACTTGCGGCTCAGGCCCCGGAAGTCCTTGATCCGGGGCGTGGCGAGGTTGATGAGGCGATCAAGGAAGTTCCACATCCGCTCGCGACGCATGGTGACCATGAAGGCGGAGGGCGCACCCTCCCGGACCTTGAAGTTGGACACCGACTTCTTCGCGGGGACCATGAGGGGCTTCTGGCCCGAGATGGTGGTGAGGGTGGAGATCACCGTGTCGCGGACGTCGGGCTTGAGCTTCTGGTTCTCGAGCACCTTGCCCACCCCGACGGTGATGATGATCTTCTCGAGGCGCGGCTGGGCGTTGACGTTCTGCAGGGAGAACTTCTCGCGAACCTTGGGCGCGACCTCCTCGAGGTACTTCTGCTTCAATCGTGATGTGGTCGCCTGGGTGACCATTTCCTGTTACTCCGAATGTGGGCGGGGGTTTCATCCGCCGATGCTGTTCCCGGTTCCTGTTACTTGCCGGCTCCCTCGCCACGGAGGACGTGGAGCTCGGACCCGTCCCGGACCGCCACGCGGCGCTTGTTGCCGTCGGCGTCGGTCTCGAAGCGGACCCGGCTGGGCTTGCCGCCCACGCAGGGACTGATGTTGCTGATGTGGATGGGCATCTCGGTCTTGACGATCCCGCCCTGCTGGTTCTGCTGGGTGGGCTTCATGTGCTTGGTGCGGACGTTCACGCCCTTGACGATGCAGGTGTCGTGCTTGGGGTTGACGGAGATGACCTCCCCCACCGTGCCCTTGTCGTTGCCGGCGGTGACGATCACGCTGTCGCCCTGCTTGATGTGACGTGCCATCTCAGACCACCTCCGATGCGAGTGAAACGATCTTCATGTAGTTCTTCTCGCGAAGCTCGCGGGCGACCGCGCCGAAGATCCGGGTCCCCTTGGGGTTCCCGTCCTCGCCGAGGATCACGCAGGCGTTGGAGTCGAACCGGACGTAGGACCCGTCGGGCCGGCGGGTGGGGTACTTGGTGCGGACGATGACCGCACGGACCTTGTCGCCGTTCTTGATGTCGGAGTTGGGCAGGCACTTCTTGACGGTGCAGACGACCTTGTCCCCGACGCCCATCGAGGGTCGGGAATAGCGGCCACGGGCGGTGCTCCGGCCGAGCACGCCGATCACCTGGGCGATCTTCGCTCCGCTGTTGTCCGCCACTTCAAGGCGTGATTCTTTCTGGATCATGGCTGGGTCGCTTCCTGGTCTCTGTCTTGGTTCTCTGGGTCAGCCGGCCTCGATGCCGGCCTGGGCTCGCTCGACCACCTTGGTGATCGCCCAGCTCTTGGTCTTGGAGATCGGTCGGCACTCGGCGATCTCGACCCGGTCCCCGACGCGGGAGACGTTTTCCTCGTCGTGGACGTGGAGCACGGTCCGGCGGCGGATGTACTTGCCGTACTTGGGGTGCTTGGAGAGGTAGTTGATCACCACGGTGCGGGTCTTCTCCCGCTTGTCGCTCTCGACCACCCCGGTCTTGCGGAGTGCTTTGTCAGAAATTTCAACCGTCTTGGCCTTCACGCGGTGACCTCACTGTCTTCGGACTTGGCGATCTGTCGAGCACGACGCTCGGTGTACAGGCGGGCGATGTCCCGCCGGACCTTCTTGAACTGGGAGGTGTCCTCGATCTTGTCGGTCACCTTCTGGCAGCGCAGCTCGAACTGCTTCTTCTTGAGGCGATCGATCTCGACGCTGATCTCCTCGTCGTTGAAATTGTGTACTTCGGTGGACTTCATGGTTTCAGCTCCGGGGGCCGGGCGCGCGGGGCGCGGTCAGACCGAGAGGCGCCTCCCTACGAATCGACACTTGACGGGCATCTTCTGGGCGACGCGGGCCAGCGCCTCCTTGGCGATCTCCTCGGTGACACCCGAGATCTCGTAGAGCATGGTGCCGGGCTTGACCCGGGCGGCCCAGTAGTCGACCTCGGCCTTGCCCTTGCCCATGCGGGTCTCGAGGGGCTTCTTGGAGACCGGCTTGTCGGGGAAGACCCGGATGTAGATCTTGCCCTGCCGGCGCAGGAAGTGCTGCGCGGCGATTCGGCCGGCCTCGATCTGCCGGGCGGTCAGCCACTTGGGCTGCAGCGCCTGGAGTCCGTAGTCGCCGTAGGCCACGTAGTTGCCCCGGGTGGCGTTGCCGCGCAGTCGCCCGCGCTGCTGCTTCCGGAACTTCATTCGCTTGGGGAGCATCGGCATGGGTCAGTGCCTCCCTCTGGATGGGGCGCGACCGCCGGCCGCGCTGGACTGGGTCTGGTCGTCGTCCCCGTCCGCGTACATGCCCTTGTAGACCCAGACCTTCACCCCGATGGTGCCGTAGGTGGTGTGACTGGGGACGTAGGCGTAGTCCACGTTCGCCTGGAGGGTCGACAGCGGGATCGAGCCCATGCGGGTGTCGAATCGACGGGACATCTCGGCGCCACCCAGGCGGCCGGAGATGAGGATGCGGATCCCGAGGGCGCCGCTCTGCATCGCGGACTCGCAGCGCTGCTTGATCAGGCGCCGGAAGTTGGTCCGCTTCTTGAGCTGCTCCGCGATCGCCTCCCCGAGCAGGGTGGCGTCGATCTCGGGGTTCTGGATCTCGACGATCTTGATCACGACCTTCCGGCCGGTGAGGGCCTGCAGGTCGGCGGTGAGCTGCTCGACGTCCTGGCCCTTCGGACCCACCACCTGGCCGGGCCGGGCGGTCCGGATGATGATCGTCAGCTCCTCGCGGGTACGCTCGATCAGGATGTCCGAGACCGCGGCGAAGGGCGGGGTGCGGTTCAGTCGCTTGTCGACGTACTGGCGGATGCGATAGTCCTCGACGAGGAGTTCGCCGAAGAGCGCCTTGGGAGCGAACCATCGAGACTTGTGCGCCTCGGTGACTCCGACTCTGAATCCGAATGGGTGGGTTTTCTGTCCCATGTACTGGTCCTTCCGACGGCCTTCAGTGCCGCGGGCTGATCTCTGTCCTCGTGGTCAACGTTCCGAGAGTCGGACGTGGATGTGACTGGTCCTCTTGCGGATCGGGTGGGCCCGGCCGCGGTCCTTGGGCTGGAATCGCTTGATGGTCGGTCCCTCGTCGACCCAGGTGGATTCGACGAACAGGCTGGCGACGTTGGCGTCCTTCTCCTCCGCGTTCGCGATCGCGCTCTTGAGCACGTTGCGGAGGTAGTACGCGCCACGCCGCTTGGAGAACTCGAGGGTGGCCATGGCCTCCTCGATGCCCTGCCCCCGGACGAGGTCCACGATGAGCCTCGCCTTGCGCGGCGAGATTCGAGCGAAACGATGTGATGCTTGGTAGGTCATCGATGGGTTCCTGGAGCGAGTGATCCGGCTCAGGGCCGGGGATGATCAGCTCTTGATGCCTTCCTTCTTGTTGGTGTGGCCGCGGAAGAGCCGGGTGGGCGCGAACTCACCGAGCTTGTGGCCGACCATGTCCTCCGAGCAGAAGCAGTCCACGAAGGACCGGCCGTTGTGGACCTGGAAGGTGTGCCCGACGAACTCGGGAACGATCGTGCAGGAGCGGGCCCAGGTCTTGATGGGGGTGCGGTTTCCGCTTTCCGCCTGCTGCTGGACCTTCATGTAGAGCTTCTCGTCCACATAGGGTCCCTTCTTGGTTGATCGTGACATGGTGCTGGTCCTGCTAGTGGTTGGGTTAGATCTTCAACTGTCCGTACCGGACGGACTTGCGGCGCCGGATGATCCGTGCGTCGCTGCTCTTGCCGCGCTGGCGGGTGCGGCCGCCCTTGGCCCCGGTGCCGGCGGCGTTGGAGGGCTCGCGCCCGCCCTTGGACTTGCCGTCACCGCCGCCGTGGGGGTGGCAGTGGTGGCTCATGGCCACGCCGCGGGTGGTCGGGCGACGACCGAGCCAGCGGGCCCGCCCGGCCTTGCCGAGCTTGACGTTCGAATGGTCGGAGTTGCCGAGGACCCCGATCGAGGCGCGGCACTCCATGGAGACCTGGCGGATCTCGCCGGAGGGAAGCACGATGGTGGCCCAGCGCCCTTCCTTGTTGGTGAGCCTCGCGCCGACGCCCGCACTGCGGCAGATCTTCCCGCCGCGACCGGGCTCGAGCTCGACGTTGTGGAGCATCAGGCCGGTGGGGATGTGCTTGATGGGCATGCAGTTCCCGGGCTTGGGATCGATCTGCGACGCGGAGCTGAGGATGACGTCGCCGTCGGTCACGTCCTTGGGGGCGAGGATGTAGCGAAGGGTGCCGTCCTCGAACTTCAGAAGGGCGATGTGGCAGGACCGGTTGGGGTCGTACTCGACGCCCACCACGGTCGCCGGCATGTCGTCCTTGGTGCGACGGAAGTCGATCCGCCGGTAGCGACGCTTGTGGCCGCCACCGCGGCCGCGGACGGTCTTCTTGCCCTGGTTGTTGCGACCACCGGTCTTGGAGAGCGGGGCCAGCAGGGACTTCTCGGGGGTCTTCTTGGTGACCTCGACGTGGAGGTTGACCGAGGCGTTGCGCCGTCCCGGAGTCGTTGGTTTGTAGATTCGAATCGCCATGGGAATGTCCGTTCGTTGCTTCCTGGGTCCGGGCGGGTGCTCGCCACCGTGCCGGGGGGGGTCAGAAGAGCTGGATCGAGTCCTCCGGGTGCACCTTGACGATCGCACGCTTGATCGCACTGGTGGTGATGTAGCCGTACCGGCCGCGGGAGGTCTCCCCCTTGCGACGCTGGGTGGCGACCGCGAGGACGCGGACGCCGTAGATCTCCTCGATGGCCCGCTTCACCTGGGCCTTGGTGGCCCGGCGGTCGATCTCGAAGGTGAAGCGGTTCGACTCGCTGGAGTCGAAGGTCGCCTTCTCGGTGATGATCGGCTTGCGGATGATCGTGTGGGTGTCCATCAGGCGGCCTCCTTCTCGTCGCTGTTGCCACCTCGGCCGGAGCCCTCGAAGCAGGAGCCGTCGATGAAGGACTCCAGGGCCGCGCGCTCGATGACCAGGTATCGGTGGTTGAGCACGTCGAAGGCGTTGAGCTGGTCGACCCGGATGGTGTCCACGTCGGGCAGGTTCCGGGCGGAGAGGGCGGCCTCCCGGTTGGCGGGGTCCAGGGCGAGCAGGCAGGTCCGGTCCACGCCGAGCGCGGCGAGCATGTCCGCCATGTCGCGGGTCCGGGGGACCTCGAAGTCGAGCGAGTCGACCACCTTGAGCTCCTCGATGAGGTTCCCGTCGAAGTCCTTGATCTTGGCCAGAAGCGCGTTCCGGTTGGCGAGGCGCCGCATGCGCTTGCTCAGCTTCCTGCGGAAGCTGTCCCGGGTCTTCGCGAAGGCCACGCCGCCCCCGCGCCGGATGACGGTCCGCACCGCGCCCATTCGCGCGTTGCCGGTGCCCTTCTGTCGGTAGATCTTGCGGGTGGAGCCGGAGACCATGCCGCGGCTCCGGGTCCGGGCGCTGGCCTGTCGCTGGTTGCCGTGGACGATCACGTAGGCCTGCTTGAGCAGGGCGCTGCGGATGTCCGGGCCACCGAGCGCGGTCTCGTCGATCTTGACGGCGTCCACCTTGTCGCCGCTCTTGTTGTAGACGGGAAGTTCAATCATCGTCTGCTCTACCTTGCCGGGCCGCCTGGCCCGCTCCGCCGTTCCCTCCAGGCACCGTTGACTTTGTGGTGCGTGGCAGGGTTTGACTCAGGTCCTTGGAAGTTGTGGTGAACGAGTGGTTCCGGACCGCCTGGTGGCTTGCCGGCCTTCTCGATCCGTCGGTCAGCCCTTGGCCGCCGCCGCTTGTGCCTTTGCCTTGGGCTTGTACAGCCTGCTGGGTGTCTTGATCTGGAGAATCCCGGTCACCGGACCGGGAACCGGCCCCTTGACGATCAGGAGGTTACGTTCGGTGTCGATGGAGACCACGTCGAGGGAGCGGACGGTGACCCGCTCGTTGCCCATGTGGCCGGCCATCCGGCGACCCTTCTTGATCTTGGGTCCGGTGCCGAGGTTGATGCCGCCACCGCCGATGGAACCGGGGGAGCGGTGCGCGCGCTGGACGCCGTGGGAGGCCTCGAGTCCGCGGAAGTGGTGGCGCTTCATGACGCCCTGGAAGCCCTTGCCCTTGCTGGTGCCGGCGACATCCACGTAGAGGAGTCCCTCGAGGGCGGCGACGGTGAGGACCTGCCCCACCTCGTACTCGGCGGCCTCGTCGTCCCCGTCGCAGCGGAACTCGAAGTGCACCCGCTTGGGGGCGGACCCGGCCTTCGCGTCGTGGGCGATCAGCGACCGAGTGGACCGGCGCGGCTTCACGTCGTCGAACCCGAGCTGGATCGCGCTGTAGCCGTCGGACTCCACCGTCTTCACCTGGGTGACGACGCAGGGACCGGCCTCGATCACCGTGACGGGGATGTTCCTTCCATCCTCGGTGAAGTACCGGGTCATTCCGAGCTTGCGACCTACGAGTGCGACGGGCACGGTGTTGTCCAATCGGGCTTCGGTTGTGGCCGTTGGTCGATGCGACGCGGCCGGGTTCTGGAAACGAATCCGGCCAACCCGCGGGGGGGACGGCCGGGGGGAATGTGGCTCAGGCCTTGATCTTGACGAAGACGCCCGCGGGGACCACGAGGCGGTTGAGGGCCTCGACGGTGCGCGGGTTGGGCTCGGTGATGTCGATGATCCGCTTGTGGGTCCTGATCTCGAACTGCTCGCGGGACTTCTTGTCGATGAAGGGCGACCGGTTCACGGTGTAGATCTCCCGCCGGGTGGGCAGCGGGATCGGGCCAGCGACGATCGCACCGGTCCGCTTGGCGTGGTCGGCGATCTCGCGCGCCGAGGCATCCAGGGCCTGGTGGTCGTAGGCTTCCATTCGGATTCGAATCTTGCCGCCGTCCATAGGGGTTCGGTCCACCGATTCAGGATTCGCCCCGAGGCGCGGGACGTTGCTTCAAGGATCATCCGAGACACACACCGCGTGTGCTCGTGAACGTTTTCGACCTGGCACGCTGGCCCTGCCCGGAGAGAACCACTCGGGGATCTGCTGGCGCAGTCCCCCCCACCGTTGACGATGAAGTCGTGGAGGCTGCTCGGGACAAGGCACCCGTGGGACAGGCGCGAATCGGAAATCATAAGGATTCAGGACAGGCTGTCAACACTCGCGAAGGTGGGGTCCCTCCTTCGGGAATCAGGGAACGGCGGTCCCCGAATCGAGGTGGGCTGGCAGGATTCGGGTAGGATGTTCCGTCCCGATGACCTCCTCCAGAGCCCATCTAGTGCATGCAGTGCTCATCGCGGCGGGTACGGCCTTCCTCGACGGGGCGTGGCGTCCCGGCCTGTCCGCCGCAAGTCCGGTAAGAACACCCGTCCCGGCCCTCGAGCAGGCCACCCAGCAGGTCGCCCCGGCCAATCAAGCCTCCGGACCCGGCTCGCAGGCCGAATGGGGGGAAGGCTACGCCGAGGAACTCGGGATCCACTATCCCACCGGTCCCGGACTGGTCACCCAGGTCGTCCAGGGCCGGGAGGGCCAGTGGATCCTTTCCATGACTGCCGACGGCCCGACCTCCAAATGGCGGATTTCCTTCCAACGGACCCCGGTCCGGCAGTTCGGGGAGACCCCGGCCTCCCGGATCGAGCAGATCGTCGGTCTCATCCAGTCCAACGACCCCGAGGCCAGGCTCTTCGATCGGGAAGCCCTCGGCCTGCGGATCGAGGGACTCCAGGGAGCACCGCGACTTCCCGGCGAACTGATCTACCTTCGGTTTCCCCTGAAGTCCGGCGACCAGTCGGGCAACCAGGGCATCTACGGCTTTTCGGTCAACCTGATCAACCAGAACTCGTTCCTGTACGGAAACGTCTTCACGGACCAGGCCTCCTTCGAGGCGGGGGGCCGGGAGGCGATTGCCGGGATCCTCGAACGAATCCGGATCGAACCCGAGGAGGCCCGCAACATCGAGCAAGGCCGCAGGATGGACTCCGGGAGCTCGGTGCTGGCGCGGTTCACGCCCGAGGTACTGCGGTCCGTGGCCGAGGACTCGGTACCCGAGTTCTACAGGATCTACGAACGGGCGCCGGACGGTTCCGAGCGCGAGCTCGGCTGGCAGCAGGTCTCGACCCACCTCGCGGCGATCGAGGCGGTGGAGATCGGCGGGCCACGGGAGCGCCCGGGACCGGACGAACCCTCGGGACTCCTGGTGGTCGTCACGGGCGAGGTCGTCTCCGAGTACCCCGAGAAGTCGATCACCATCGACGTGGAGCGGCGTCACTGGCTCGCCCTGGATCGGTCCCGGGAGCGATGGTCGATGGCGCTCACCCCCCGGACGGTGGTCGGCAGCGGAAGCCGACGGGTGGAGACCAACGTCGGACAGACCTCGGGGGAGACCGGCATCCGAACCGCCCCGCAACCGCGGTCGACGATCACCATCATCGACAGCGACGGGACGCCCGAGATCCTCGACGCCCCCTCGGGGTCCACCCCCCTGCTCTCCGTGGCCGAACCCTACGTCATCGGGCGCCTGATCAAGGCCTCGGGGACGGAGGCGTTCAACGCGGACTGGTACGCCCTGGACCGTTCCGAGGCCCGCGGCAGCGGGATCCGCAAGCGAAAGGACCTCTGTCGGCCCGACCCGGAGACCGGTGGATGGGTCCTGACCACCCGAGGCCCCGCTGGCTCCTTCGTGCAGGAATTCGACGCCCGGGGCCGTCGGATCGTGCGCCGGGAGGCACTCGAGCGGAACGGGGAGGAATTTGAGCTGATACTCGAGCGAATCGACCCCACCCGACTCCTGGAAATCTACGCTGAGAAGGGCCTGCCGACCCGCTGATGGGAAGCACGCCGTACCGACGACAACCCATTCCCGAGGTGAGAACACGACATGGACACCCCCGCAGACCGCTCGAGGATCCTCCTTTCGATCCCGGTCTTCAACGAAGCCCGCTACATCGAGAACGTCCTTTCGAAGGCGACCAGGTTCGCGAGGGACATCCTCGTCATCGACGACGGTTCCAGCGACGAGACCCCGCTGATGCTCGCGGAACACAAGGTCGAGGTGATCCGGCACGCGGAGAATCGAGGCTACGGGCGTTCGATGCAGGACATGATCCGCTGGGCCGACTTCGACGACTACGACTGGCTGATCACCATGGACTGCGATGAGCAGCACGAGCCCGCCGCGATCCCCGACTTCGTCAAGGCGATCGGCGACGACGACGCGGACGTCATCTCGGGGAGTCGCTACCTGGAGACCAGCTCGATGGTGGACACCCCGCCCGAGGACCGCCGCCGGATCAACTCGACCATCACCAACCAGCTCAACGAGACCCTCAACCTGAAGCTCACCGATGCCTTCTGCGGGTTCAAGGCCTATCGGGTCGCCGCCTGCAGCAAGCTCCAACTCGACGTGGACGGCTACGAGTTCCCCATGCAGTTCTGGGTGCAGGCGGTGGCGAACGGGCTTCGGATCCGCGAACTGCCGGTCAGCCTGATCTACAACGATCCCGGCCGGAGCTTCGGGGGACCCCTCGACCAGTCCGGCAACCGGCTTGCCTCGTACCAGGAGACCATCCAGCGGGAGCTGGAACGGTGCAAGGACCGGTTGAGCCTCTGCAGGAACGCCTGAGGCCATGGGCCAGGTGATCACCAGCGGCCACCAGCCCGGCTTCCACCACCCGGGGATCCTGGCCAAGCGACTCGCCCTGGATGCGGCCGCACGGGACTCCGGCGCGGAGGCGGTGTGGCTGGTCGCGGACCAGGACGTGGACGCCCCGGAGGTGGTTCGGTACCCGGACCTCGACGCCGCAGGACGACTGGTGGCACGGACCTGGCGCCTCCGGCCGATACGGCAGGGCGTCCCGACGTGTTCGAGGACCTGGGGCCGGATGACCCCGCCGCCGGTGGTGTCGCAGGACCTGCCCCCCTCGATCAACCGGGGACTGCAGGCGATGCACGACGCGCTCGACGGGGTGCCTGGTGATTCGGTGGCCGAACGGTTCCGGGCGGCGGAAGCGGTCCTGTTGCGCGATCTCCTGCAGTCCGAGGTCCGGTACGTCCGGGCAAGCGAACTGCTGGGCAGGGAACCGGGCGGGTCGATCCTGCAGCGAGTGCTGGAGGATCCGGTCCGCTGCGCGCGGGTCTGGAACCACGGGCTCGGGCTCGTGCCACGGTCGGGCCGGCGACTGGCGATCGACGAGGACGACCCCGGACGCACCGAGGTGCCGGTCTGGCTTCTCGGCGAGGGAGGGATCCGTCGTCGAGCCGGGGCACGGGAGGTGGCCCGGGCGGTCTCGGCGGGCGAGGCGGTCCTGCCCCGGGCGTTCCTGATGACCGCGGTCCTGAGGGCGATGACCGGCGGGGTGATGATCCACGGGACGGGCGGGGGACGCTACGAGGCGGTCACGGACCACTGGAGCGACGGGTTCCTCGGACGAACGCTGCCGGAGATCCGGGTGGTGAGTCGTGACCTGAGGCTCCCGCTGGAAGGGTTCCTGACGCCGCTGGAGTCCGATCCCGACCGGGACGAACTCCGGGACCTCGAGCACGATCCATGGGATTCGGGGGGGGCCAAGCAGGACTGGCTGGACCGCATCCGGTCCGCGCCGCGTCGCAGCCCCGAGCGCCGGCGTCTCTTCCTGGAGATGCACGAGTCGATGCACCAGGGGCGGCAACGGATCGCCGGGCGCCTGGACCGGCTGCGCGCCCGGCGGCACGAGGAGCAGGCTCGCGTCGGCGAGCACCGGGTGGCCAGGGACCGCACCTGGGCGTGGCCGCTCCACGAGCGCGCGGCGCTGCTCGACGCGACGGGATGCCGGGGGTGACCGCGGGGGACGAGGTCCCTCAGGCGGTGGGCTCCTCGGGGCCCTGGGTGGGGTCGGGGCGGTAGATGCTGGTCTCGAGCGCCCAGATCTTCTCGCTGAACGACTGCCCGGGCTTCAGGCGCGAGCGATCCGCGGCCGCCACCGCCATCGCGGTCTTGGCGTCGAGGTTGTCGAGCTGGGACACGAAGATCGCCTCCGGCGTGGCGGGGACCACCGGGGAGCCGAACTCCCGCTTGCCGTGGTGACTGAGC
>PKCS01000041.1 GCA_002862305.1 Phycisphaerae bacterium
GGCTCAGCCGCCCGCCTCCGCGGGGGCGGGGGTGGCGCGCTTCTTCGTTTCGTTCTTCTTGCTGACCAGGACCCGGAGGACCTCGTCGATCGAGGTGTCGCCCTTGCGGACCTTGGACAGGGCCGATTCCTGGAGGGTCGGCAGCCGTCGTTCCCGGCGGATGTGGTTGCTCGCGCCCTTGATGTCGTTGGCGGCGAGGAGCTTGCGGGCGGTGTCGTCCACCGGGTAGACCTCGTAGGCCGCGATGGTGCCGGTGTACCCGGTGCCGTGGCAGGTCTCGCAGGGCTCGGTCTTGCCGTTCTTGAGGGTGACGGTCCCGCCGGCCTGGTGGAAGTTCCCGTCGGTGACGTTGGACATCCCCATCTGCTTGAGCTGCTCGGGGGACGGCTGGTAGGGGATCCGGCACACCGGGCAGAGCCGCCGGAGGATGCGGGAGACCACGATCATCTTGAGGCCCTCGACCGCGGTCTCGAGGTCCGAGACCGATCGCACCCAGTTCTTGAGGGTGTCGTTGACCGAGCGTGCCCGCACCCCGGCGTAGACCAGCGGCCCGTCGATCCCCGACTTCGCGATCAGGGAGGCGGTGCCCTCGTCGGTGATGTCGTCGACCATCACCACGTCGGGGTCCCGGCGCAGGACGGTCCGCACCGTGGTGGGGAAGTCGGTCTCCTCGTCGGTGTCCCACTGCTTCTGGTCCACCCCCTGGACCTCGAGGGCGACCTCCTTCTCGATGCTCTTGACCACCGAGGTGAAGGCGTCGTGCTGGGCGAGCAGGGCGTACATGGTGGTCGAGAGTCCCTGCCCGTGCGGGGCCGCGACCAGGACCACCCCGTGGCGCTCCTCCTCCTCGGCGAGCCGGGTGACCTCCGCGAGCTGCTTGCTCGAGAGTCCCAGGTCCTCCACCCCGCGCTTCAGCCGCTTCGCGGTGTCGAAGGCGAGTCGGGCGTTCTGGCCGTTGGACGACCCCGAGACGGTGAGTTCCAGCTGCAGGTGGCCGGACGGGGTCATGATCCGCATGCTCGCCTTCTGGATCCGTCGCCGGTCCTCGAGGTCCATGAGCGCCATGCCCTTGAGGTAGTCGATGGTGGCCTCCGCGCGGTCGGTGGGCACCACCTCCTGCTTGCTGGGGACGGTGTCGATGAGGTTGACCACGCTGGTGCCCTGCTTGCCCGCGACCAGGCGGATCTCCGCGGCGTCCAGCTCGATCCCGGGGCTGAGGATCACCTCGAGCTCCTTGTGGACCTCGTGCAGCGGGTCGTCCATCACCGGGACCGCCTGCTCGACCCCCCGGGGGTCGATGAACTTCAGGGCGACCGCCTTGCTGGCCCGCTGGGACTCCTTCGCCTTGCGGCGCTGCTCGATCCGGTCCCCGACCAGCTCGAACCGCTCCGACTCACCGACCTGCTTGTTCCGCCAGCCCATGTACCAGTAGAGCAGCCCGGCCAGCACCAGCAGGGAGACCGGGAACCCGACCCAGAAGATCGGGATGAAGATGCCCGCCGCGTAGGCGGCGATCGCACCCAGGATCATGATCAGGTTGACCTTGTTCACCCCGAAGTTGTGGTAGCGGGCGTCCTTCTCGATGTAGGTGCTGGTGATCCGGAGGTAGATGATGACCCCCGGCAGCAGCAGCAGCGGCTTGATGAAGTCCACCAGCATGAAGCCGGTCGCCGCGAGCAGGGGGGTGAAGGTGGATGCGAGGTCGATCATGATTCTCCAAACCGACGGGCGTCGGCCTACTTGATGCCCTTCAGGCGCATCTTGAGTTCCTCGGGCTTGGGCGTCGATTCCATGGCCACGCGGGTGTGGATGTATTCATCCTCCACGAGGTTCACCAGCGCGGAGGTGAAGTCCAGCATGCCCTCGCTGTGGCTCGCCTTGATCACCTCCAGCAGCTCGCCCTCCCGGGCCTCGGTGATGTACTTCTGCACGATGGGGGTGTTGAGGAGGATCTCCAGCGCGGGGATCCGCGCGATGTCCTCGTGCAGGGTGGGGAGCAGCTTCTGGTAGACGATCGCGCGCAGGTTGTAGGCCAGCAGCTTCCGGATCTGCCCGCGTTCCTCCTCGGGGAACAGGTCGTAGATTCGGCCGAAGGTCTGCCACGCGGAACTCGCGTGGATCGTCCCGAAGACCAGGTGGCCGGTCTCCGCGGCGCGGATCGCGGCCTCGAAGGTCTCGTAGTCGCGCATCTCGCCCACCAGCACCACGTCGGGGTTCTCGCGGACCAGCGCGCGCAGCGCCTCGTTGAAGTCCACGCAGTCGATCCCGATCTCGCGCTGGTTGATGGTGGCCTTGTCGTCCTTGAAGATGTACTCGATCGGGTCCTCGATGGTCACGATGTGGACCCGCTTGCGCTCGTTGATGTACTGGAGCATGGTCGCGATCGAGGTCGACTTGCCGGAGCCGGTGACCCCGGAGAAGAGGATCAGCCCCTGCGCGGCCATCGCGACCTCGCCGAGGATGTCGGGGAGGTAGAGGTCCTCGAACCGCATCACCGCGGCGGTGATGAGCCGGGCCGCGATCGCGGGCTTGCCCCGGGCCATGAAGAGGTTGACGCGGAACCGGCGGGTGTCGTCGAAGTCGTAGGCGAAGTCCACCGAACCGTGGTTGCGGAAGTGGTCCCACTGGCCCGCGCTCAGCACGTCCTTGGCGATCTGGAACATCAGCTCCGCGCTGCAGATCTCGGTCTTGAGGTCCTTCAGGGTTCCCCGGACCCGGACCCGCGGGGGGAGGTCGGTCTTCACGATGAGGTCCGAGGCCTCCACGGAGATCGTGGACTTGAGGAACATCCTCCAGGCCTTCATGCCTTCGCCGGGGGTGGTGCCGCGATCGTCGTCGACGGCCTTGATCAGGGTCTTGGATGCTGTGGACACGAACGTACCTCGGGGCGGCTGGGTGGGGTTGATCCGGACTGCGCCCCCCGGGGCGGGTGCCGGCTGTCTTCTGCTACGGTTCGGCCCGGAGCGGGATCCAGTTGCGGGGATCCTCGAATGCTCGGCACCAAACCTCCGCCCCGGACCGGTCGAGCCCCGGGGGGGATCGCGGGGACCTGGACGGATTCCCTCGACGCGCTCGGCGCCGGGACCCCACAGGCTACCACAGGCATCACATGCGGGGAAAGGGGGGGCGCAGGTTGACACCACGACAACCAGCGCTGACACTCCTCAGATGGAGCACCCCAACGACAAGATCCTCAAGGACGGAATCACCTTCGACGACGTCCTGATCGTCCCCGCGTACAGCGATTTCACCCCTGAGAACGCGGAAACCGGGACTTTGCTGACCCGGTCGATCGCCCTGAACATCCCTCTGGTCTCCGCCCCCATGGACACCGTGACCGAGTCCGCCCTCGCCATCGCCCTGGCGCAGGAGGGGGGGATCGGGATCATCCACAAGAACCTCTCGCCCGAGCGACAGGCCCGGGAGGTCTCGCGGGTCAAGCGCAGCGAGAACGGGGTCATCTCGGACCCCATCACCCTGGGCCCCGAGGATTCGGTGGCCCAGGCCACCTCGCTGATGGTGGACCACGGGGTGTCGGGGTTCCCGGTCACCGCCGACGGCTCCAGCCGGGGGCGGGTGCTCGGCATCCTCACCCGGCGGGACCTGACCTTCCTCCACGGGGAGGACTCCACCGCCCCGGTCGGGGAGGTGATGACGCGGGAGTCGCTGGTGACCGCCCCGGCGGGGACCAGCCCCGCGGAGGCGGAGGCGCTGATGAGCCGTGGACGGGTCGAGAAGCTGCTGCTGGTCTCCCCCGACGGGTGCCTCGCGGGCCTGATGACGATGCGGGACCTCGAGAACGTGACCGATCACCCCCACGCCTGCCGCGACGAGCGCGGACGGCTGCGGGTGGGCGCCGCACTGGGGCCGCACCAGTTCGATCGCGCGGAGAGCCTGGTCAACGCGGAGGTCGACGTGCTGGTGGTCGACACCGCCCACGGGCACAGCAGGAACGTGCTCGACACCGTCCGTGAGCTGAAGTCCAACTACGACATCGACGTGATCGCCGGCAACGTCGCGACCCCCGAGGGCGCCCTCGCGCTGGTGGAGGCCGGGGCGGATGCGGTGAAGGTCGGCATCGGCCCGGGTTCGATCTGCACCACCCGGGTGGTCACCGGCATCGGGCTGCCCCAGATCACCGCGGTGATGGACGTGGTGGCCGCGGTCGACGGGCTCGGGGTCCCGGTGATCGCGGACGGCGGGATCCGCATGTCCGGCGACATCGCCAAGGCCCTGGCCGCCGGAGCCTCCAGCGTCATGCTCGGGAGCCTCCTTGCGGGGCTGGACGAGAGCCCCGGGGAGTTGATCCTCCATCGCGGGCGCCGGTTCAAGAGCTACCGGGGGATGGGGTCCAGCGGGGCCATGGGCGCGGGCAGCGCCGATCGCTACGGGCAGTCCGGGATCGCCGAGACCCGGAAGTTCGTCCCCGAGGGCGTGGAGGGCATGGTGCCCTACCGCGGCGAGCTGGCGGACATCGTCTACCAGATGGTGGGGGGGGTCCGCGCGGCGATGGGGTACTGCGGGACCCCGGACGTGGCGTCCTTCCGGCGCGACGCGCGGTTCGTGCGGATCAGCGCGGCCTCCATGGTCGAGAGCCATCCCCACGACATCACCATCACCAAGGAAGCGGCCAACTACACCTCGAACAGCCGATTCGACGGCTGAATCGCCGGTTCGGCCGGTCGCCACGATTTTTTCCAGGGTCCTGAGAGACGCGCCCTCCGAGCGCGGAATGTGGTCAGCACGCCGGTCTCCTCCCGGCGCATCCACCCATCCAGATCGGAGCATCTCACCATGACCCTCAGGCCGATTCATCGAACCGTGGCGGTCTCCGCCCTCCTGGTGGCGTCCCTGGCGACCGCCACCCACGCCCAGTCCTCCGGGGACACCTGCGGCGACCCCGTCCAGTTCTCCGGCGACGGGGTGGTCTCCCTGGACTTCTCCGTCCTCACCCAGCCCACCACCCACACCTGGTCCGGACAGGGGTGCGCCGAGCCCTCGATCTTCCCCCAGCACGACGCCTACATCTGCTGGACCGCGACGGTGGACGGCCTGGTCGAGGTCGCCACCTGCAACGGGACCACCATGGACACCAAGCTCGCGCTCTTCGACGGCTGCGGCTGCCCGGACGCGGACCGCGTCCCCCAGTGCTGCTCCGACGACGACTGCGGGAAGCAGAGCTTCCTGCGTTGCGAGGTGACCTGCGGCGAGCGGTACCTGATCATGCTGAACGTCTCGGGCCTCCAGCCCGCCTCCCCGGTGGTGGACGTGAGCTTCACGACCATCGGCGATCCCTGCGACACCGGCGGCCCCTACGAGCCGATCACCTGCGAGGACTGCTGCGGCGGCCTGCCCGAGGTCACCGGCTTCGGCGGGCTGCAGGCGATCTCCACCCAGTGGCGGATGATCGCCAACGACTACGTGGTCGGGGTCTACGACCTCGATCCCGCCTCCCTCGCGCCTCCCGGGACCAACAGCCTGCCCCCGGTCTACCAGCACCCGGACTGGACCCGCGACAAGCTGGGCACGGTCTTCGGCTGCGCGATCGGGGGGGACGGGACGATGTACGTCGCCTCGACCTCGATCTTCTTCATCGATTCCGTGGGCTCCCTCGGGGGCGCGGGCTCGATCTACCGGCTGGACGGGATCGACGGCACCCCCAGCGAGCTGATCGCCCTGCCGAACCAGTTCTCCTCGGGGTACCCCTCCCTCGGGAACATCGCCTTCGAGTGCACCCGAAACGTGCTCTTCGCCTCGAACTTCGACGACGGGCTGGTGTGGTCGATCGATCCCGACACCGGGACCGCGCTTGACACCTATCGCCACGCCGACGGCCTCGCGCTGGGACCCGCCGGCAATCCCGCGGACGCCCCCGGCTACGCCCCCCTGGGCGAGCGGGTGTGGGCCGTGCAGCCGGTGGGCGACCGCCTCTACTACTCGGTGTGGGTCGAGGACCGCAACCGTCCCGACGCCGGCCGCAACAACGAGGTCTGGTCGGTGGGACTCGACGCCACGGGCCAGTTCGTCGCCGGGACCCGGCAGTTCGAGTTCGCCACCCCGGACTACGCGGGGACCGGCGACCCGGGCGCGACCAGTCCGATCGCGGACCTCGCCCAGGGTCCCGACTGCTGCCTCTACGTCGCGGAGCGGACGATGGTCGGCGACTCCAACAGCGGCTCGCACGCCAGCCGGCTGCTGGTCGCGTGCCAGGATCCCGCCGGCGGATGGTCGATCGACGACGCCTCCTACGTGATCGGCGAGATCCCGGACTCCGCCGCGGGCGGCGTGGCCGTGGACTTCACGACCGGTGGCAGCGTCTGGGCCACCGCCGACGCCGCGCTCTTCGGCACCAGCGGGCAGTACGCCTACGGCATCCAGGGCACCCCGCGCCCCGGCGGTGACTACACCAACTCCGTCCAGATCGACCTCGACTTCGACGTCAACGGGCAGGACAAGGGACAGATCGGCTCGATCGACGTGACCTGCGTCACCACCAGCAGCGGGCCCTGCATCGACCTCCAGCAGGTCGGCGAGATCGAATGCCTCTTCGACGAGGACGGACTCACCGGCACCTACGCGGTGGAGCTCGAGGTCACCAACCTCGGGGCAAGCGACGCCCAGTACCTGCTGCTGCCCGGTGGAGCGGCCTCCCCGAACCTGATGGCGCTCAACCCCGCCCTCGCGCCGGGGCAGTCCACCTCGATCCCGCTGGAGGTGACCGGCGCCCCGGGCGACACCCTCTGCCTCGACGTGGTGCTGCTCGACGTGTTCGGCGAGGTGTGCTGCACCGGCGAGCTCTGCCTGGAGCTCCCCGAATGCGACTGCGCGATCCTCGACGAGGTGGTCGTGGAGTGCGTCCCCGGTGCCCCGGGCGAGTACTTCCTCAGCTTCAAGCTGATCAACCTCAGCCCGGACGTGGTGGAGCACCTCTACTTCCTCCCGCAGCCCGGCAGCACCACCACGATCACCCCCGGGTACCTCGACATCCCGACCCTCCCCGCCCTCGGGAGCACCTACGTCGGGCCGCTGGTGGTCTCCACCAACCAGGCGGCGGGTGGCCTGGAGACGATCCTGGTCGCACTCCACAACGCGAATCTCTTCGAGTGCTGCGTGGAACCGCTGACGTTCCAGATCCCCGAGTGCGAGACCCCGGGCCTGCCCTCGGACCTCAACGGTGACGGGATCTGGGATGGCCAGGACCTCGCGATCCTGCTCGCCTCCTGGGGGACTTCGGGGCCCGGCGACCTCGACGGCGACGGCGTGGTGGGCGGATCCGACCTCGCGATCCTCCTGGGGTTCTGGTCGCCCTGAGTCGATCGGTCGGGCCCCCGGTCGTTCCCCGGACCTCGTCCATGCCCTACAATCGCGCCCGGTCATGCGTGCACGCATGGCCGGGCGCGTTCACCTTGGCACGCGCCGCAGCCTCGGCGACGTGGCGGAATTGGCAGACGCGGCGGATTCAAAATCCGCTTTCGGTGAAACGAAGTGAGGGTTCGAGTCCCTCCGTCGCTATTTGCGGAGACCACGCCAGAGCGGCTCGTCGCCGGGCGTCCGAGGTCTCCTAATTGAGATCGAGTCTCAACAAGGATCCCGTCGGGGTTGACCGTTTTCGGGGGTTCCCAGGCGCCGTGAGGGGCTCTTTTTTCATATTTCATGTATAGTTGGACCGACTGCACTCGCTGTAAAACTTGCCTGTGGGACCATGAGCGAACAAGGAAACACATCAGACAAGGTGGTCACCAGGGCCTGGTGGGTGCTGATCCTGACGACCCTGGTGGTGGGGGGCGTCGGATTCTTCCTCATCGTCGTGCTGGGCAACCAGATAGAGGTCGAGGACCCGATCGTCGAGAACTTCACGCCCACGGACCTGTTCGTGCAGCCCGACGCGGAATGGAACACCTCGGTCCTCGTCGCCAAGAGCCCGGAGACCCGGGAGATCCGCAAGCTGACCTGGTTCGTCTTCGCGATCGCGGGGGGGATCTTCCTGGTGGTGGAGGGATTGCTCCTCTACGCGATCTTCCGCTATCGACGCACCAAGAAGCAGCGGCTGGAGGAGACCGGCGAACCGGTCCAGCTGTACGGCAGCAACCCGGTGGAGATCGCGTGGACGATCATCCCGATCATCATCGTCCTGGTGCTCTGCCTCGCCACGATCCGCACCATCCAGACCGTGCAGCCGACCAAGAACGACCGACCCGAGAACGCCCTCACCGTGGAGGTCATCGGCCACCGCTGGTGGTGGGAGTTCCGGTATCCGGAACTCGACGTGGTCACCGCCAACGAGATGTACATCCCGGTCGACCGCCCGATCTGGCTGGAGATCGGCTCCGCGGACGTGATCCACTCCTTCTGGGTCCCCGAGCTGCAGGGCAAGATGGACGCGATCCCCGCCCACACCAACTACTGGAAGCTCACCGCCGAGAAGGTCGGCACCTACCTGGGGCAGTGCGCCGAGTACTGCGGCAACCAGCACGCGAACATGCTGATCCGGGTGGTGGTCCTCGACGAGTCCGGCTTCGACGGCTGGGCGAAGGAGCAGGCGCGGCCCGCGGACAACATCACCAGCGAGCAGGTGGACCTCGGTCGCAAGGTCTTCCTGAAGTACGCCTGCCAGAGCTGCCACGCGGTGGCCGGGGTCAGCGAGGGCACCTACGCCCCGGACCTCACCCACCTCATGAGCCGGAAGACCTTCGCCGGCGGCATGATCCCCAACACCCCCGACAACCTCAAGGCATGGATCGACGACCCGGCGCAGATCAAGCCCGGCAGCGACATGCCCGCGCTCAAGCTCACCCCCCAGGAGATCGAACAGGTCGTGGCCTACCTCGTCACCCTCAAGTGACCACGGCCCCGGAACCCCGATGATCGAGACCAGGAACCCACGATGACCGTCCTCCCCAAGCCAACCTCCGGTGCCCTGAACATCTCCCCCCCTGGGATCCTGGAGCGGGTCCACGAGTGGGTGACCACCGTCGACCACAAGAAGCTCGGGATGCTCTACATCTTCTCCGGGCTGTTCTTCTTCCTGATCGGCGGGATCGAGGCCGGGGTCATCCGCTGGCAGCTCGCCTCCGCCGCCAACGACGTCGCGGGGCCCGTGACCTACAACCAGATGTTCACCATGCACGGGACCACCATGGTGTTCCTGGTCGGCATGCCGGTGCTCCTGGGATTCGGCAACTACCTGGTGCCGCTGATGATCGGCACCCGCGACATGGCCTTTCCCCGGCTGAACGCCTGGGGATTCTGGGTCTTCCTCTTCGGTGGGCTGCTGCTCTACTTCTCCTTCATCGGGTCCGCCGGGCTCTTCGGCACCGCGGGCGCCCCCGACGTGGGCTGGTTCGCCTACTCGCCGCTGACCTCCCGGACCTTCAACCGGGGCAACAACGTCGACTACTGGATCCTGGGGATCCTGGTCAGCGGGTTCGGCTCGATGGCCACCGGCATCAACCTGGTGGTGACCATCCTCTGCCTCCGCTGCAAGGGGATGACCCTGATGCGGATGCCGATCATGGTCTGGTCGATGCTGGTGACCGGCTTCCTGGTCATGATCGCCCTCCCGGTGCTCACCGCGGCGCAGGTCATGCTGCTCTTCGACCGGTTCCTCGGCGCGCACTTCTTCAACCCGCAGCTGGACGGGAGCGCGCTGCTGTGGCAGCACCTCTTCTGGTTCTTCGGGCACCCCGAGGTCTACATCCTGATCATCCCCGCCTTCGGGTTCATCTCCGAGATCGTGCCGGTGTTCAGTCGCAAGGTGATCTTCGGCTACACCATGATGGTGATCGCGCTGGTGTGGATCGCGTTCCAGTCGATGAGCGTGTGGGCGCACCACATGTTCGCGGTGGGGCTGCCGCCCTCCCTGAACGCGTTCTTCGCCGCCAGCACCTTCCTGATCGCGATCCCCACCGGCATCAAGGTCTTCAACTGGCTGGGGACGATCTGGGGGGGGAGGCTGATCTTCCACACCCCCATGCTCTACGCGATGGGCTTCATCGCGATGTTCGTGATCGGCGGCCTGACCGGGATCATGCTGGCCACCGTGCCCTTCGACTGGGACGTCTCCGACTCCTACTTCGTGGTCGGGCACTTCCACTACGTGCTGTTCGGCGGCACGATGTTCGCGGTCTTCGCGGCGGTCTTCTACTGGTTCCCGAAGATGACCGGAAAGATGCTCTCCGAGCGGCTGGGCAAGTGGCAGTTCTGGATCCTGCTGATCGGCATGAACCTCACCTTCGGTCCCATGCACATCTCCGGCATCCTCGGCATGCCCCGCCGGATCTACACCTACGCGCCGGACCGCGGGCTCGAGATCTGGAACCTCCTGAGCTCCATCGGCTACCTCGTGCAGTTCGTGGCGATCGTGCTCTTCGCCTACAACCTGATCAGCTCCCTGCGGAACGGCAGGAAGGCCGGGGACGACCCCTGGAACGCCTGGACCCTGGAGTGGGCCACCACCTCGCCCCCCAAGGACTGGAACTTCAACCCGCTGCCCGCGGTCAAGAGCCGGCGCCCGCTGTGGGACGCCAAGCACCCCGAAGACCCCGACTACGACTACGAGTGACCCCCGAGAACGCACACCCATGACCCAGGCCGTCGCACATCAGGCATCCCACGACCACGCCCACGAGGAGCATCGCCTCTCCAAGGGGAAGGTGGGGATGTCGTGCCTGATCATCACGGAGTCGTTCTTCTTCATGGCCTTCATCGTCGCGTACCTCTACTACGTGGTGATCCTGCAGGTGGACGACGGCGGCCCCACCCCGACCGAACTCTTCTATCTCGACTGGCTGGTCTACGGGGCCTCGATCTGCCTCTTCAGCAGTTCCGCCACCGTGGTGTTCGCGGCCAACGCGCTGGCCCGGGGGGCGCACGACAAGTTCCGCTCCTGGCTGTTCATCACCATCGTCCTCGGGGGGCTCTTCATCGCCGCCACCGTGGTCGAATGGGCGGACATGATCGGCAACAAGGGCATGTGGATGGACACCAGCAGCCTGGGGACCTGCTACTTCTCGCTGGTCGGCTTCCACGCCTTCCACGTCTGCGTCGGCCTGACCGGACTCACCCTCTGCCTGCTGTTCTCCTTCATGGGCAAGCTGCCCAGCTTCCAGGCCGAGCGCTTCGAGGTGCTCAGCTGGTACTGGCACTTCGTCGACACCATCTGGATCTTCGTCTTCATCACCGTCTACATCCTGCGGGTCTACTAGACCACGTTCCCGAGGACACCCATCGTGACCACCCCCGAGCCAGATCCCACCACCACCCCGTCGGTCGAGACCGTCAGGGTGGCCGGTACGCCCGATCGAAGCGAGATCCCCGCGCCCACCAGCGCGCCGATCATCTTCGCGTTCGGCACCACGCTGGTCTTCGCGGGACTGGTCACCAACCCCTTCGTCTCGATCGTGGGCGCGGTGTGCGTCTGCAAGGGGGTCCTCGGCTGGTGGTTCGACGTGCTGCCGCGGGAGTCGATGGAGCGGATTCCCGTCGAGCAGCAGGACATCATCGACACCGGCCCGGAGCCGCGGGAGGTGGCCAAGCACCTCGACCCCGCGACGCCGGGACGCCTGGTCCTGCCGGTGGAGATCCCGCGGGTCCGTTCCGGGGTCCTCGGCGGCCTGGCCGGGGGCGTCGCGATGGCGGCGGTGGCGATCGTCTGGGGGGCGATCAACTTCTCGGTCTGGATGCCGATCAACCTGCTGGCCGCGATGGTGCTGTCGAGCTTCAACGAGGCCGAGGCCAGCTCCCTGATGCAGTTCAACCTCGCGGCGTTCTTCGTCGCGCTGGGGATCCACGCCTCCGTCTCGATCCTGGTCGGGGTGGTGCTGGCGATGATCATGCCGATGGCGATCGGCTTCCCACGGATCTTCTCGATCATCGTGGCGCCCCTCACCTGGAGCCTGGTGACCTACACCGCGATGGGGGTCATCGATCCCCTCCTCGAGCAGTGGGTCGACTGGTGGTGGTTCATCGGCAGCCAGGTCGCCTTCGGGGCGGTCGCCGGCTTCTTCATCGCCCGTTCCGAGCGGATCGAGACCATCCAGTTCCTCACCCCGGCCGAGCGACTCGGCCTCGAGCAGACCCGTGCCCAGGGTGAAGGGGGGGAGTCATGACCCGTCGCCTCCACTGGCTCGCCGCCGCCCTGCTCCCGGTCCTGGTGGCCGGCTGCGACTGGCACTTCCCCGGCAAGCCGATCAAGACCGTGGAACCGGTGGCGGGCAGCCGCGCCGAGTTCGACCGGATCTACTTCGTCAACTGCCTCGGTTGCCACGGACCCGAGGGCCGCAACGGTCCCGCCCGGCCGATGAACGATCCGCTGTACCTCGCGGTCATCCCGGACGAGGTCTTCGAGCGGGTCACCACCGAGGGGCACGGCGTCCTGATGCCGGGCTTCAAGAAGACCCCCTTCGGCGGGCTGACCACGAAGGAGATCAGCGACTTCACCACCGGGATCAAGAAGTTCTGGGGCGATCCCAAGAAGGCCTGGAACGACCTGCCCCCCTACGCCCAGCCGGAGGGTGCGGGCGACGTGGCCCTCGGGGGGAAGACCTTCGCGACCTACTGCGGGTCCTGCCACGGTCCCGACGGATCCGGGAAGCCCGACGGCGCGGGTTCGGTGGTCGACAAGTTCTACCTCGACCTCGTCTCCGACCAGGCCCTCCGCTCGACCGTCATCTTCGGCCGTCCCGACCTGGGCTGCCCGGACTTCCGTGGTCCCTACCCCGGGCGACCGGCGGGACAGGGCCTCACCCCCGCGGACATCGACAACGTGACGGCCTGGCTGGTCTCCAACCGGGTGAGTCTCGACGAGGAGGCGGCACGATGAGCGACCAGCACGATCCCGCATCCGAGTCCGCGACCGCGACCCCGGCCAAGGGGAACCGACGGAACTTCATGTTCAAGATCGGTGCCGGCCTGGTGGGGATCGGCGGCCTCCTGGTCGCGGCCCCCATCCTGGGCTACGTCTTCGCCCCCGCCTTCTCCAACTGGGAGAAGCGGCGGTCCTGGATCGACCTGGGGGGCGTCAAGCAGTTCCCGGTGGGGGAGACGGTG
Organism: Phycisphaerae bacterium; assembly: GCA_002862305.1. Lineage (GTDB taxonomy): Bacteria > Planctomycetota > Phycisphaerae > Phycisphaerales > SM1A02 > UBA8087. The sequence continues at coordinate 13,048 of PKCS01000041.1, forward strand.
CTCGCGATCTACAAGAACCCGATCTTCGGCCCCACCGCCGGGGAGGCCAACGAGATCCCCTGCTGGGTCCGCCGGAAGAGCGAGACCGAGTTCCAGATCTTCTACATCAACTGCGCACACCTCGGCTGCCCGGTCCACTGGTTCGAGGAGTCGAAATTATTCATGTGCCCCTGCCACGGGGGGGTCTACTATGAGGACGGGTCCCGGGCCTCGGGACCACCTCCGCGGGGACTCTTCGAGTACGACTGGCAGGTCGTGCGTGACAAGCTCTACGTCTACGGAGGCGAGCTCCCGAACCTCCAGATCCCCGGCAAGACCCCCAAGGACGACATCACCCCCCTCACCATCGACGGGGTCGGCTACCTGGGCGGCAAAGAGGTCAAGACCTCATGATGAGTTCGATCAAGACAGCATGGACCTGGATCGACGATCGCACCGGCATCATGCAGATGCTCGGTCCGCCGTTGAAGCACCACGTCCCCCGGAACGCCAAGTGGTGGTACGTCTTCGGGTCCTGCACCCTGCTGTTCTTCACCATCCAGGTGGTCACCGGCATCTGCCTCGCCCTGGTGTACGCCCCCAGCGGGGATTCCGCCTACGACAGCCTGCTCTACCTGGACTACGTGGTGCCGGGCGGCTGGATGCTCCGGGCGATCCACGCCTGGTCGAGCAACGCGATGGTCTTCATGATGCTGGTGCACATGACCCAGGTGTTCCTGCACGGGGCCTTCAAGTTCCCGCGGGAGATGACCTGGATCTTCGGCGTCGCCCTGATGCTGACCACCCTCGCCCTCGCCTTCACCGGTCAGGTCATGCGCTGGGATTCCGACGCCTACTGGGGCGTGGGCATCGGCGCGTCGATGATGGGTCGGATCCCCTTCATCGGGGGCTGGCTGACCCACCTGATCCTCGGCGGCCCGATCATCGGGGGGGACACCCTCTCTCGGTTCTTCTCCCTGCACGTCTTCATCCTGCCGGGGGCGATGATCGGCCTGATCGGCGGTCACCTCATGCTCGTGCTCCGGCACGGCATCTCCGAGGAGCCCAAGAAGGGCGGTCCCGGGGAGTTCGTCGACAAGGCCACCTACCGCGCCGCGTACAAGGAACGGATGAAGAAGCACGGCGTGCCCTTCTTCCCCGACGCCGCCCAGCGCGACATGGTCTTCTGCGGCATCATGCTGATCGTCCTGGTGGTGGTCGCGGCCTGGTACGGGCCGATCGGCCCCAGCCCGCGCCCCGACCCCGCCAACATCCTGGTGAACCCGCGCCCGGACTTCCCGTTCCTCTGGATCTTCGCGATCCTGGCGCTGCTCACGCCCACCATCGAGGACTACCTCATCATCGTCGCGGCCCCGGTGGTCCTGATGGTGCTGTTCCTGGTGCCGTTCCTGGCCGGGACCGGGAGCCGACTGGCGTCCTCCCGGCCCATCGCCTCCCTGAGCGTGGTGCTGCTGATCACCGGACTGCTGGTGCTCTCCTGGCTGGGGGTCACGAGTCCGTGGTCCCCGCACATGTCCGCCTGGACCAGCGACGCGGTGCCTCCGGTGTTCGTGAAGGGGCGCACCCCCCTCCAGCTGCAGGGTGCCCTGGTGCTCCAGCACTCCCAGTGCCGCAACTGCCATTCGCTGGACGGGCTCGGCGGCAAGCGCGGTCCCGAACTGGGCGACGTCGCGAGCCGGCTCAGCCGGGACCAGATCATCCGGCAGGTCCAGCAGGGCGACGGCAACATGCCGGCCTTCGGAAAGAACCTCACCGCCGCCGAGACCGACGCCCTCGCGGCCTTCCTGTACAGCTGCCATCCACCTGGCGTGCAGCCCGCGACCCGACCCGGTGCGCAGATCAAGCAGTTGATCGAGCTGGACAAGGCCCGGGCGAACAACTGACCGCCTCCCCCCCGGTCCGCCTGGCACGGAGTTGACCATGAGCTGGATGGACGTTCTTCGCGATTCCGCACTGGAGTCGTGGGACGTGCAGCCCGGCCCGCTGCTGGTGGCGCTGTTGGTCACCGTGGTCTACCTGCGTGGCTTCCGCACCGCCCGCCGATCGAGCCCCGGCCGGTTCCCCCGGCGCCGCGCCTGGTGCTTCGTGGCCGGGGTCGCGGTGATCCTCTGCTCGATCTTCTCGCCCCTCGACGAGCTCGGGGGCTACCTGCTCTCCGCCCACATGATCCAGCACCTGCTGCTGCTGGGGGTGGGGCCGCCCCTGATCCTCCTGGGGGCGCCCGCGATGCCGATGCTCCTGGGACTGCCCGCGCTGGTGCGTCGCGAGTGGATCGGCCCCTTCCTCGGGAGCCGGGTGGTCCAGCGGACCTTCCACGTGCTGGTCCATCCGGTCATGGGCTGGACCTCCCTGGTGCTCGCGACCTGGGCCTGGCACGTCTCGTTCTTCTACGAACTCGCGCTGGTGGATCCCTTCTGGCACGAGGTGGAGCACGGGTTCTTCATCACCACCGCGTTCATGTTCTGGTTCCCGGTCATCCAGCCCTGGCCCTCGCGACCGGTCTGGCCCCGGTCGGCGATGATCCCGTACCTGCTCCTGGCGGACCTCCAGAACACCGTCTTCAGCGCCTTCTTCGCCTTCGCGCCCCGGGTCATCTACCCGACCTACGAGCAGGTGACCCCGGTCTTCGGCATGGACCCCCTGGAGGACCAGGCCCTGGCCGGCGCGATCATGTGGGTGCCGGGTTCCCTGATCTTCATCGCCCCGATCGCCTGGATCATCCGGGAGCTGATCGCGGGACGCGGCGCGGCCGCCCAGCGCGCCCGCTACGGGCTCGCCCCCGCGTCCCCACCCCGGACGATCTCCCTCGCCCAGCTGCCCGCCTCCCGCACCCCCGCCCGCCGGGGGTTCGACCTCATGCGGGTGCCGCTGCTCGGGCCGTTGATCCGGTCGCGCCGGGGACGGCACCTGCTGCGCTTCGCGATGCTGGGACTCGCGCTGGTGGTGGTCCTCGACGGGTTCCTCGGGCCGCGGACCGCCTCCATGAACCTCGCGGGGGTCCTGCCCTGGACGCATTGGCGGGGGATCGCGGTGATCCTGCTGCTGGTGGGCGGCAACCTGCTCTGCATGGCGTGCCCCTTCACGCTCCCCCGGACCCTCGCCGGTCGCTGGCTGCCCCGGCGATTCACCTTCCCGCGCTGGTTGCGCAACAAGTGGCTCGCGGTCCTGCTGCTGGTCTGCTGGCTCTGGATGTACGAGGTGCTGGCGCTCTGGGACTCGCCCTCGGCCACCGCGATCGTGGTGGTGGGGTACTTCGTGGCCGCGTTCCTGGTGGATGCGTTCTTCCGCGGGGCCGCCTTCTGCAAGTACGTGTGCCCGATCGGGCAGTTCCACTTCGTGCAGTCGATGGTCTCCCCGCTGCAGGTCGGCGCCCGGGACGCCGCCACCTGCGCGAGCTGCACCACCCGGGAATGCATCCGGGGCAGCGATCGCGTGGAGGGCTGCGGCACCGGCCTGTTCATCCCCAAGAAGGTGGGGAACCTCGACTGCACCTTCTGCCTGGACTGCGCGGACGCCTGTCCCAAGGACAACGTGGTGATCGCACCGGGCCGTCCCGTCGACGACCTGCTCTTCTCCGGCTGGCGCAGCTCCCTCGGCCGGCTGGCCACCCGCTGGGACGTGGTGGCGCTGCTGACGGTGCTGGTGTTCGGCGCCTTCGCCAACGCGATGGGCATGACCGCGCCGGTGATCGAGTGGCAGGACCGGCTGACCGAGCGCCTGCAGCTCCCGGACCATGCGCTGGTCGCCTCGGGGCTGCTGCTCGTCGAACTGGTGCTCCTGCCCGCCCTGGTGCTCTGGCTGCTGTGGCTGGTGGTGCCGCTGGTCCAGCGCGGGCCGGGGCTCCGCCACCCCCGTCGGGTCTGGGTCGGGCGGACGGTGCTCTCGCTGGTGCCGCTCGGGGTCGCGATGTGGATCGTCCACTACCAGTTCCACTTCCTGACCAGCTGGGCGTCGATCATCCCCGTGGCCCATCGTGCGCTGCTGGACGTCGGGGGTGCCGGATGGTTCGGCTGGCTGGGCGACCCCGCGTGGTCGCGCGCCTGCTGCGCGCCGCCACCGGACTGGTTGCTGGTCTTCGAGATCCTGGTCCTGGACCTCGGGTTCGTGGTCGCCTGGGCGGTCTTCTTCAGCTTCGCTCGATCCGCCGGGCCCGACCGGTCCACCGGGCGGCTGCTGCTGAGCGTGCTCCCGGTCACCGTGCTCCAGCTCGGTCTCCTGGCCTGGGGATTCTGGATCATCCTCCAGCCGATGCAGATGAGGGGGACGTTGCTGCTGTGATCCGCCTCCGTCACATCCTGCTTCTCGCCTGCCTGCTCGCTCCGGTCCGGGGCCTCCTCGCGGACACCGGCCAGCTGCGCGAGGTGGTGCGGGCCAACGGCCTCAACGTGGTGGTCTTCACCGCGCCCACGCCCTTGCGCGCGGGGGAGGTGGAGGTGGTCACCCTGGTCACCGAGGAGCAGGGGGGGCGGCCGGTCGTCGCCTACGAGCTCGACGTGGAGGTCCGCTCCCCGGACTGGCCGGCGGAGGATCCGGGGCTGCTCTCAAGCGGGATGCCGGATCCCGGCACGCGCTACGCCCACAAGGCGGTGGTGGTCCTGCCCGAGCCCGGGAGCTGGCGGCTGGTGGTCGAGGTCCGGGTGCCGGGCTTCGAGGCGGTCGAGGTCCCGGTGGAGGTGGTGGCGGGTCGACCGCACCCCCTCTGGTGGCAGCTGCTGCCCTGGATGCTCCTCCCGGTGCCCTGCGTCGGGCTGGTGGTGGCCCGCGACGGGCTGCTCCGGCGGTCGCGACGCGGCGCCCCCCCGAGGGCCTCCTGACCTCGGGGTGCCCTTCACGTTTTTCCCGAATCATCCCTCCCGGCCGGGGGTTGTCCCGACCGTACGGGGCTGTCGGCACGACGGCGGCGGGGCGCGGACGCGACCCCCCGCCCGGCCGGTTGGAGAGGTGTCCTGGTGTCGCAGATCAGCGAAGAACTGTCCGATTCGAGCAAGCGGTCGCGCATCGCGGAAGTCCTCGACTCCGCCCTGGACGCGGTGGTCACCATCGATGCCTCCGGCGTGGTGGTGGACTGGAACGACCAGGCGGCCACCATGTTCGGCTGGTCCCGGGAGGAGGTCCGCGGGCTCTCGCTCACCCAGACGATCATCCCCGAGGAGATGGCGGGCCGCCATTGCCGCGGCCTGGAGCGGTACAACCGGACCGGCCACGGCCCGGTGATCGGACAGCGCATCCGTCTCGAGGCCCAGGACCGATGGAAGAACCGGTTCCCGGTCGAACTCTCCATCACCCCGATCCGCCTCGACGAGGACGCCGCGGGGTTCACGGGGTTCATCCGCGACCTCCGCGTGGAGGAATCCAACCGGGCGAAGCTGGCCCTCAGCGACGAACGCCTGCAGCTGATGCTGGAAGGATCCTCCGAGGGGTTCTGGGACATCCACCTCGAGGGCGACCGGACCACCTTCAGCGGACGTTGCTCCACCATGCTCGGCTTCCAGCCCGGGGAGCTTCCCGACCTCCATCCGCCCGAGTCGCCCCGGGTCCACCCCGACGACCGCGAGCACCTCCGACTCGAATGGGCCGCCCTGCTCGCGGGGGGGCAGTCACTCTTCGACGTGGTCTACCGGATGGAGTCCTCCAACGGCTCCTGGCGGCACGTCCGGGACGTCGGCGAGGTGATCGAGCGGGACCCCGAGGGCCGGCCCCGTCGGGTCACCGGCACCCGGAAGGACGTCACGCACGAGACCCGGCTCGAGGAGTCGCTGCTCGCCAGCCAGCGGATGGAGTGCATGGGCGTGGTCGCGGGGGGGTTCGCCCACGATCTCAACAACCTGCTGGCCTCGATCGGCGGGCACGCCAGCATCGCCTCCACCATCGGGAGCCTCCCCCCGAAGGTCGCGGAAAGCCTGTCCGTGATCCAGCTGGCCGTCACCCGGGCCAAGGTGCTCACCGAGAACATGCTCGCGCTGGGACGCTCCGACGGGGTCCGCTTCTGCCAGGTCGATCCCCGCGCCACCGTCGACGCCACCGTCTCCCTGGTCCGGCCCAAGCTGCACGACGGGGTCGAGGTCTCGATCGACTCCGACCTCGCGCCCGGGGACCGGCTCTTCGTGGACGCCAGCCACTTCCAGCGAGCCCTGGTGAACCTGATGCTCAACGCGCAGGACGCGATGACGGATGGTGGACGCATCGCCGTGGTGCTCCATCGGTTCCAGAGCGAGGGACTGCCCTGGCTTCGCCTCACCGTGGAGGATTCCGGCTCCGGCATCGCCGAGGAGGATCTCACGCACATCTTCAAGCCGTTCTACACCACCAAGCAGCCCGGCAAGGGGGTCGGCATCGGGCTCGCGGTGGTCCGCCTCTTCGCGGAGTCCTCGGGGGGGTCGGTCAACGCGCGATCGGGGGCCGCGGGGGGGGCGGCCTTCGACGTGGAGCTCCCCCTGAACCGGGAGCCGCTGGACTCCCGGCCCGGGGAGGGCCTGGGGCCCAGCGAGGGTGCCACGCGCACCCTGCTGGTCGAGGACCACGACCTCCTGCGCCCCATGCTCACCGAGGTCCTCACGGGCTTCGGACACGAGGTGACCGCCTGCAGCGGGGTGGGGGAGGCGCTCGCCTCGGGCGCCGTCGAGGCCGGGGCGCTGGACCTGCTGGTGGTCGACGTGAACCTCCAGGACGGCAGCGGCCTGGACCTGGTGCGGACCATCGGGGAGCGCACCGCGCACCAGCTCCCCACGATCTTCATCACCGGGAACCCGACCTCGCTCGGGGAACAGGCCCTGGGCCCCGCCACCAAGGTCCTGCACAAGCCGTTCGGGATCACCGACCTGCAGCAGGAAATCGACCTCGTCCTCGCCGAATACCAGTCAAGCGCCGACCTCCGCCCGCCGTACCCGATATCCTGAGCAGGGTCCGGGATCACGGGAACTCCACGGAGACGGTCGCATGATGGTCAGTCAGAGGCAGGGGATGGTCGAGGGCAGGCCCAACGTGGTCGTGGTCGGTGGTGGCTTCGGGGGCGTGAACTGCGTGCGCGCACTCCGGCGCACCGACGCCAACGTGATCCTCGTGGACCGCAACAACCACGCGCTCTTCCAGCCGCTGCTCTACCAGGTCACCACCGGGGTCCTGACCGACAGCGCCATCGCCACCCCGCTCCGGCGGATCTTCGAGGGCGACCGGCACGTCACCATCCTGCGGGGCCTCGTCGAACGCATCGACCTCGAGGCGAAGCAGATCGAGGTCAACGGCAGGACGCTCTGCTGGGACCAGCTGGTCATCGCCGCGGGGATGGAGAACAACTACTTCGGCCGCGAGGACTGGAAGTCCCACGCCCCGGGCATGAAGACCCTCTCGGAGGCCACCTCGATCCGGGCTCGGATCCTCGACGCATTCGAGAAGGCCGAATCCGCCTTCGCGATCGGTGATTCCTCCGAGGTGAAGCCCTACCTGACCTTCGCGGTGGTCGGGGGCGGGGCGACCGGGGTGGAGCTCGCGGGGGCGATCAAGCAGCTGGCGGTGGACCGGATCGCGGGTGAGTTCAAGAGCCTGGACGTCTCCCAGGCGCGAGTCATCCTGATGGACGGCGGGCCCCGCCTGCTCTCCTCGATGTCGGTGCGCTCCTCCCAGGCCGCGCACCGGACCCTCGAGAAGTACGGGGTGGAGATCCGCCTGAACTGCCAGGTGACCGACGTGTCCTCGGACGGGGTCCGCATCGGCGAGGAGTTCATCGACGCCCGGACCGTGATCTGGGCCGCGGGGGTGACCGGCAGTCCCCTCGCCAACCAGATCAACGAGCAGCTCCAGCTCACCCCCGCCCGGGGGAACCGGGTCCCGGTCAACCCCGACCTGACGGTGGGGGACCGCACCGACCTCCGGGTGATCGGCGACCTCGCCTACCTGAAGGATCCCCGCAGCGACAAGGAGATCCCCGGCGTCGCGCAGGGGGCGCTCCAGATGGGGACCTATGCGGGACGGGACATCGCCCGCCAGCTGCGCGGCCGACGAGCCGCGGCCCCGCGCCCCTTCACCTACTTCGACAAGGGGATGATGGCCACCATCGGGAAGGGCCGGGCGGTGCTCGATTCCTTCGGCGTGCACATGTCCGGCTTCCCCGCGTGGGTGGTCTGGGCGCTGATCCACATCGCGTTCCTGATCAACAGCCGAAGCCGGTTCACCGCGATCTGGTCCTGGTCCTGGGCCTACGTCTTCAACAACGGGATCAACGAGCTGATCATCGAGCCCGAGGGCGAGCCGGAGGAGTCGGAGGACGACCCGGGGATCCCCGCCGCCGCGCCGGGCGCCGCCGGCTAGGGACCGGTCGCTCCCGGGT
>PKCS01000043.1 GCA_002862305.1 Phycisphaerae bacterium
GGTTGCGGGTCAGGGAAAGTGCCACAGAGAACAGACCGCCAACCCCGTCTCGACGGGCGGCAAGGGTGAAAAGGTGCGGTAAGAGCGCACCGCCCGATCGGTGACGATCGGGGCACGGCAAACCCCACCGCGTGCAAGCGCAAGCAGCTCCTTCGTCGCCTCGTGCGGCGAGCCCGTGGTCCGCGGGCGGGGCGGGTGGCGTGCTCGAGTCGGTTCGTTCGCGAGCCGGCTCGGAGGTCGTCGGCGACGGCGGCTCCAGAGAAATGATCACCAGGGCGTCCGCGCCCCACAGAACTCGGCTTACATTCCACGGCGACCACCCACGGCAGGCCCCGAGCCTGCCGTGGTCGCGTGGGGCATGCGCGGCGAGGCACGCGGGCGGGGATCCGGCGGCCTCCCGAGCCGGTGATCGGCGGTTTCCGCCGGTTCCCCAGCGCGCTCCGGCCCGATCGGCGGGGGCACCCCGGGGTCCGGGCTCCCGCATCCCCAGGTCGAGACGACACTTCCGGATTTATTCCCCGCCCCCCCGGAACGCTCGTCTCCGCCGCCGGTTCGGGCGCCGGAATGGGGGGGGGCGGGGGCTCCCAGAAGGTTTTCCGAACTTTGGCTGTTTCTGCTTGTGTCGGGGACGAATCTGTAGAGAATACGCTCTGATCCGCGGTGCCGGGCACCGTCGACTATTCGATTTCACTCGCATTTAGGAAGAAGGCGGTGAAAGGTGAAGACCCGTGGGAAATGGGGGACCGCAAGGAACCCCTCGCAAGGATGCGGCGAACGTTTCGTCTCAAAGCCACCCACGGACGCCTCTGGTCGAAAGGATGGTTGTCGCTGAGAGGACAGCAGCAATCAACATTCGGATTCAACTTGAAGCTGTTTGGATGCCGATTCATTGCATCCAACCGGACCCCAGCTGGTTAAAGGGGGACGGTCGTCCGACTTCTGCGCCGGGCAGGGCGGACAACCCCGACTCGAACCTCACCATTCGAGGCGGAACAGATCAAAATCGCCACCGCATGGTGGACGCAGGACTGAGTTGTGTGCTCCAGTCCTGCGGAATGGGCCACGGAACTACGGCCAAGGACAACACATGAACCTTCCACCCAGAAGCACATCTCTTCAGTCGTACTCGATGCTGGTCTATCGCAAGGCCCTCCACCCGGAGTTCTTCGGCATCGAGGCCAGGTCACACCTCTGCCATGACGGCATGGATTTCGAAGGCTGGATCTTCCGCGGCGGCCACGTCGCGCGGTTCCAGATCGACGGCCAGTGCGTCTGCGAGGTCCTGGTCGAGAACACCGATGCACTCCCCGAGCGCGGGCTGGTCACGTCCATGCCGTGCGCAGGCGAGAAGGACTTCGAGGAGCAGTTCTCCAAGCGACTCGTCTACATGACGAGCATGCAGACCGAGACCCTCTCCGAGCACCTCTTCCTGAGCACCTACAAGGAGATGATCGAGCACGCCCGTGAATCGGACGCGATCATGTCCGCGTGGACCGACGACCTCGGTCGCCCCAACCTCTCGCTGATGGACACCCAGCGCTACCGCAACGAAGTGCACCTCCAGGGCTACCACCTCCGCTCCGACTGCGGGCTGGTCCTCAGGACCCAGACGCTCTTCCAGGTCGACGGCAAGACGGAGGACCCCGAAGCGGACGGTGCAAGCTAGTCACCGGTCGCGGCATTTGAACTACACTCGACGACGGCAGGCGCATCGCGCGCCTGCCGTCGTTTTCATGTCCCGACGACCGGAAGCCCGCGACGATGGACCCTTCAGGAACCCTCATCCCGCTCCCCGAGGGGCCGGAGTACCGAACGCTGGTGGGGGTGCTCTCGGCCGTCGGTTCGATGCTCTGCTGGGTCCTCACCTCGATCTCCTTCACCGTCGCGGGCAAGCGGTTCGGATCGACCTCGGTGAACGTCACCAGGAGCGTCCTCGCCGCGATCGTCCTGGTGTTCGTCGTGCTGGCCGGAACCGGCGAGACCATGCCCTTCCCGATCGATTCCCGAGTATGGCTCCTCGGGATCTCCGGGATCTTCGGACTCGCAATCGGGGACCAGCTCATCTTCTCCGCGTTCAACCGCATCGGTCCGCGCCTGACCCTCCTGATCCTGAACCTGGTCCCGGTCTGCACGGCCCTTCTGGCGTGGCCCGGGCTCGGGGAGCCGCTGGCTCCCCTGGGATGGATCGGGATCGCCATGACGGTGCTCGGGGTGGGCTGGGTCCTGGGGGAACGCAACGACCCCCGGCCGGCCGAGGGGTTCTCGTTCTCCCGCCTGGGGGTGGCGATCGCGCTGATGGGGGTTGCTTCGGTATCCATCGGAAACGTGCTGGCGAAGCACGGCATGGTCGCGGACCCCGGAGGCGGCGCGGCGACCGACCCGGTCCAGGTCGGCCCCCTCGTGGCGCAGGAGATTCGCATGGGCTTCGGGGCGATCGCGATCGTGGGGCTGTCGGTGCTGGGGCGACTGGCCGGCGTGCAGATCGGGACCCCGCCGGTCCCGGACGCGTCGCGGCGACCTTCCCGATCGATCGCGTTGGGGGCGCTGCTGATCGGTACCGCGCTGGGGCCGATCCTGGGCATGATCCTCTTCCTGTACTCGGTGCTCCTGGTGAAGCTCGCGGTCGCCACCACGGTCCTGGCCCTGACTCCCGTCGCGATCCTCCCCCTGAACCGCCTCGTCGACCGGACCCGGATCACCCATCGAGCGTTGATCGGCGCCGTGCTCGGGGTCCTGGGGGTCGCGGTCCTCGCCTTCGCCGAACCCAGCAGCGATTCGACGCCGGACCCGATCGACCCGCCCACCCCGGCCGTGGCGAGCCGGGTGCTAGACTGAGCCCATGGCTGCAGACCCTGCACAGGATCGATCCCACGTCGAAGCGGGCCGTCGCTCGGTTCGCACCGACCAGTTGCTCGGGATCGATCGAATCCTGGTCGCCGCCCGGGAACCGACGGCCGGACGCGAAGACACGGCCGCGACGCCCCCCGACTCGGTCCCGGCGGGGCTCCCCACCACGAATCCAACCCCGGCACGCGGTCGACCGCTGCTCGAGGAACTCACCGAGGGGGCGGGACCCGCCGAGCTCCTCTCCGAACTCGAGGCGATCTACGCCCGAGAGCGTCCGCTCGGTTCCGGCGTGGAGGCGGACCGCACCATCGTCTTCGGTGAAGGCAACCCCTGCGCGGAGCTCATGTTCATCGGCGAGGCCCCGGGGGAGGAGGAGGACCGGACCGGGCGCCCCTTCGTGGGTCGTGCCGGCCGCAAGCTCGACGAGATGATCGCCGCCATGGGATTCGCTCGCGAGGAGGTCTACATCGCGAACGTGCTCAAGACCCGACCGCCGCAGAACCGGACGCCCCTCCAGGACGAGGTGGATGCCAGCGGCCCCTTCCTGGAGGCCCAGGTCTCGATCGTGCGCCCGGACGTGATCGTGGCCCTCGGTGGCCCGGCCGCGAAGCTCCTGCTGCGGACCGAGGCGGGCATCACCCGCCTCCGGGGGCGGTGGGGAAGCTACCTCGCCGGTGAGGATGCCGTCCCCGTCATGCCGACCTTCCACCCGGCCTATTTGCTCCGGAATCCCACCCTGGAGGTGCGAAGCCAGGTCTGGGAGGACCTCCAGGCGGTTCTCGAACGCCTGGGACGACCCATCCCCGGACGATGAATTTCCAGGAACGGCGGAACCACCCGACGAGGGCCCGCGAATAGACGGCTGAACACCTCACTTAACGTTCCACCGGATTTGCTGCATCCGGTGGAACTTTTTTTGTGTCGACCGACGTCTCCCAGGTCTCCCCGGACTATTCGGGGCGCGCGGGACTCTGGAGGCTGATGGTCACCGGACCGTCGTTCACCAGGGCGACCCGCATGTCGGTGGCGAACCGACCGGTGGCCACCTCGATCCCGTACCGGTCCTGGAGCTCCTGACGAAGGTGCTCCAGAAGCGGGCGTGCCTCCTCCGGGGGGGCGGCGGCACTGAAGCCCGGTCGATTCCCGCGGGCGCAGTCCGCGGCCAGGGTGAACTGGCTGACCAGGAGCACCGATCCCCCCTCGTCGACCACGCTCCGATCGAAGCGACCCGCCTCGTCGGGGAAGATCCGGAGCCGGGCGATCTTCCCCGCCATCCATTCCGCCTGTTCCGGCCCGTCACCCCTCACCACGCAGGCCAGGACGCAGAGGCCCCGGCCGATCGATCCCATTGCGCGGTCCTCGCCCGACACCTGGACGGATGCCTCCGTGACTCGTTGGATGATCGCGATCATCGGGTCCCACCGTTCACAGGATCGCACAGCTCGACGCCGAGACCATCCAGTGGTTGGACTCGTCGAAGGCCTGTCGATATTCCAGGAGTTCGATCTCCGGCTCGTCGTGCACCAGCCCCAGCAGGGCGGACATGTTGCCGATCGAGCACCAGTTGCTCGGGTTGCCGAGGTTCCGCATGAACTCGACGAATCGACCATCGTCCCCGGAGAGGTAGATCGACAGCGCCTCCCGGTCATGCTGTTCGACCTCCTCCCGTCGTGCGTCGTCGAGGGGATCCGGTTCCCCGAACTGGGGACCCACGTGGCTCAGGTCGCTGGAGGCGACCAGGCGGGTGGTCCCACCGAGCTCCTGGAGGACATCGCGCAGGCCGGTGACGAACTGGTCGATCGACACCCGCTTCCCGTCGTCGCTGATCATCGGCTGGAGGGGATCCGGGACCAGGAACCCGGACACCGGAACCTCGCCGAAGACCCGCTGGATCCAGGGGAGCTGCAGTGCGATCGAGTGCTCCGGCACGTGGTCGAGCTGGTCGGCCAGCAGGCCGTCTCCCAGTCGCTCGTCCATCAGTTCCTGCAGGGGGGTGTCGGCGACGCTCGACCCCAGCGGGGAGGTCCACCGCCAGCGGGTGCCGACCACCCCGTCACCGATCCCGTGGTGGTTGGTGCCGAGCACGACCACCCGGTCGGGCGGGTCCGCACCCTGCCACGCACGATAGCCCGCGGCGTAGAGTGGCCATCCACGGTGGTAGTCGAGGTGGGGGACCACGAGGGCCTGCGGGGGGGCGGGGAGTTCGGGATCCTCGACCTCGGCGAGCCACGCATCGAGTTGTCGACCCACCGCGCCGGCATCAGCGCCAAGCATGAAGGCAGCGCCCTTCGGCAGCAGGCCGGTCCCGTCGATCTCCTCCGCCTTGATCGCCTCCTGCGCCAGGTAGGAGGGACCCCACAGCAGGTAGTGGGTCTCGAGCGCCATCACGAGGTTCTCGAGCTGGTCCGCGGGGATCTTGAACTGTTCCGCGACCTCCGCCACGGTTCGCTCGCCCTGGAATTGAGCGATGACCGGAAGCGCCTGGGGGGGCACGACCAGCTGCTGCGGGTGCAACCGCAACGGATCCATGAGCCCCAGCACCTGGGTGCCGTCCTCCCGTCGTCCCGGCTGAGGGATAAAACGCCGGATGTGGGGACGGGCGAGGTGGGCCTGGGAGCCGTCAAACGGCGGAATTGGACTCTGAGGAGGGGGGGCGTCGGTCATTTACGAAGTGTACCCGGAGTTCCCACAGGAATTTGTGGCTTTGGAGGCGGCTTCTTGGGCGCTAAGATGCGAATCCGACAATCTCGTTCGAGATTCGTTCGTAAGATTCCGATGACGTTCCGGCGGTCCGGCCGGCAGGCAGGGCTGCATCCAACCCCCGCATCCTCTTGTACTCTTGACGATCACGAACGTCACCGGGACGACCCCCGACCTCGGCACCGATACGAGCCCCCGAAGAGAACCGACACTGGAGCCTTCTAGACCATGTTTCCCCACCAAGCCCACGCATCCACCCTCCGCATCGATCGTTCCTCGTTGAAGACCGGCACCCTGGCCGCCCTGGCCACGCTCGGCCTCCTGGTCGCAGGTTGCGGTGAATCCGGTTCCGACTCCGATTCGACCGTGGCCACCACCACCGTGCCGAGCGGCGAGGCCGCCACCAAGCCCACGCTCAAGGCCGTCACCGAGAAGGCCCCGGTGGAGCCGAAGATTCCGACGGTGAGGAAGCCCGGCTCCCCCAAGCAGCCCGCCGCACCCGGCAGCCTGGTCACGGCTCCGCAGCCCGCCGCCAGTCCCGGGACCCCGCGCGCGGCGGCGGCCTCCCCGATCCGCTTCGAACCGGATCCGTTGAACCTGGGCGAGATGACCGCTGACGTCGCCAAGACCGGCACCGTCACCATCGTGAACACCTCCGACGTCCCGGTCACCATCACCAAGGCGGTTCCCGGCTGCGGATGCACCACCCTCGGCTGGCCCAAGGAACCGATCCCCGCCGGTGGCTCCGCGGACATCGACATCACCCTCAAGCCCGGCGCCAAGCAGGGGGTCACCCTCCGCAAGCGGGTCACCTTCCAGCTCGACGGCTACCCCTCGCAGGTACTCCGGGTCGAGGGCGACGTGGCCGAGTACGTGTCGATCAAGCCCGACATCGTCCCCGCCCGGATCGAGGAGGAACCCCTGAGCGAGGAGATCGTCCTCACCTCCGTCGACGGGACGCCGTTCGTCATCACCTCCGCCAATCCCGCGGTGGTCAGCGGCTTCTCCGAGGAACCCGCGCTCTCCCACACCCTCCAGATGGACTGGGCGGCGTGGGAGGAGGCCGGCCGCCCGGTGAAGGTGGCCTTCAGCCTCGACCACCCCAAGGCCAAGCAGGTCACCACCCTGGTCAAGCGGAAGTCCCTCGCCTCGCGTGCGAACAACGTGGGCGACAGGCCCACCACCCCGGCGAAGACCCGCCAGATCAACGACCTCAGCGGCGCGGCCCGGTCCGGTGACCTGGCACGGATCAAGCTGCTGGTCGCCGACGGGGCCGACCCCAGCGCCCCGGACACCAATGGCGGCCGCACCCCCCTGCACTGGGCGGTGAAGGGCAACCACTTCGAGGTCGTCGAGTACCTGATCGAGGCCGGCGCCGACATCGATGCCGGTGAACGAGCGGGCAAGACCCCGCTCGACTTCGCCGCGGAGTCCGGCCAGGTGAAGATGACCCAGTTCCTGGTGGACGCCGGTGCCGACGTCAACAAGCGTGACCTGATCGGCGGCAACTCCGCCCTCTGGGCCGCCGGGCTCGGCACCCCGGAGACGCTGGCCATCCTCGTCGAGGCCGATGCCGACATCGAGGTGAAGGACATCAACGGGCTCACCCCGCTCGCCTGGGCGGCGCAGACCGGGGAGACCGACTCCATGCGGATCCTGGTCGAGGCCGGGGCCGACGTGAACGGGGTCGACCTGCTCAATGGCGAGAGCATCCTGATGCGCGCGGCCCGCAGCGGCAAGATCGAGTCCGTGCAGCTCCTGCTCGACCGGAAGGCCGACACCAAGGTCAGGACCAAGGCCGGCGCGAACACCATCCAGATCGCCTCGGAGTACAGCAACGCCCCGATCGTCGCGCTGCTGGTCGAGAACGGCCTCGACCCCAACGAGCGGGACGCCCGCGGCTGGACCGCGCTGGACTACGCCAACAACCGGGTGGATGACGCCCGGTTCGCGGTCATCGAGTACCTCACCCCGCTGGTCAACAAGGCGGGCGCGACCGAGTAGGACAACCCACCCGGATCGGTCATCGACGAGGGCCCGGCAGCATCCTGCCGGGCCCTCGTTCCATCACGCCCCCGGGGATCCATCGCGGGGAGGGTGCTATGATCAGCGCAACCGACGAGGAGACGACATGACGACCGAGACCCACACCGTGCACGGCACCGCCTACGACCGCCTGCTGGACCTGAGCCGCGAACGCGCCCTGCTTGAGTCAAGCTCGGGCATCCTCGGCTGGGACAGCGAGACCATGATGCCGACCGGGGGACTGGAGTACCGCAGTCGCCAGCTCGCGCAGCTGGCCCGCCTCACCCACGGCCTCGCGACCGACGAGCGGATCCCCGAGCTCCTCGAGGAAGCCGCCGCGCAGGAGGGGATCGGTCCCGCCGAGCAGGCCAACCTCGGTCAGATCCGACGCGACCACTCGATCGCGACCCGCCTCCCCGCGACCCTGGTCGAGGAACTCGCCAAGGCGTCCTCCATCGGCCAGCACGAGTGGGCGGTGGCCCGGGAGCGCGATGACTTCGACCATTTCCGACCGCATCTCGAGCACCTCCTGGGCCTCAGCCGTCGCAAGGCCGAATGCCTCGGGGTGCCCGAGGGCGGCGAGCACTGGGACGCCCTCGCCGACACCTACGAACCCGGCATGACCGCCGCGGGGGTGGAGGCGGTGTTCACCCCGCTGCGGGAACGCCTGACGAACCTGATCAGCGACCTCGAGCAGAGCACCAGCAAGCCGAGCAACGCCTTCAACGAGGCCGAATGCCCCATCGAGTCGCAGGAGGCCTTCTGCCGGATGGTGGCGGGGGCCCTGGGCTTCGACTTCGAGCGGGGGCGGCTCGATCGGTCCGTGCATCCGTTCTGTGGAGGCAGTCACTGCAACGACGTCCGCCTCACGACGCGATTCCAGCCGACCGAGGTGAACGACGCACTCGGATCGACCATGCACGAGACCGGCCACGGGCTCTACGAGCAGGGACTGCCCTTCGAGCAGGTCGGCACCCCGCTGGGTGAGTCGGTCTCGCTCGGCATCCACGAGAGCCAGAGTCGGATGTGGGAGAACCAGGTCGGGCGCAGTCGGGCGTTCTGGACGTGGTGCGCGCCGCACGCACGCTCCATGCTGGGGGGCGCGATCGGAGGTCTTTCCGACGACGAGCTCTACCAGGGCGCGAACATCGTCCGTCCCGGGTTCATCCGGGTCGAGGCCGACGAGGCGACCTACAACCTCCACATCATGATCCGGTTCGAGATGGAGCGCGCGATGATCTCCGGCGACCTGGAGGTGGGGGGGGTCCCCGAGCACTGGAACCGGCTGTACACCGACTACCTCGGCCTCGAGGTCCCGGACGATCGCCGGGGCTGCCTGCAGGACGTCCACTGGTCGATGGGTGCCATCGGGTACTTCCCGACGTACACCCTGGGGAACCTCTACTGCGCCCAGTTCTTCGAGAAGGCACTCGAGGAGCTTCCCGGGCTCGAGGCGGGATTCGAGCGAGGCGAGTTCGGGAGGCTGCTGGACTGGCTGCGGTCGAACATCCACCGTCACGGCCGCCAGTACCCGCCCGGTGAGCTCTGCGAGCGCGTCACCGGCCGGCCGCTGTCCTCGGAACCGCTGATGAACTACCTCGAGGGCAAGCTGCGCCCGTTGTACGGAGTCTAGGCATCCACGAGGAACAGCCCGATCCCCGCACCGTGCGTGCCTGCTCCGACGTGGAGCTCGAGGAGGAGGTCCGCCGGATCCACGGGGGAAGGCCCGAGCGGTTCTCGCTGCCCTGCAGCTTCGGCACGGGCCCCGACGGCAAGCGCCACGCCCTCCTCCAGCGGGCGGGGACCACGGTCTGCGTCGGCAGCACCTCCGTCGGCGACCGGGCGGCCCGACTGATCGCCGCGCGGCTCGATCGGCCACGACCATCCCCTTCGGAGCTGGCGGACCTGCTCCGGCAACTCGGGGGCCCCGCACCGATGGTGCTGTCCGCGGACCTCGGGCCGGTGGCGGGGGAGGCGGCCGGGATGGCCTGGGGCTTGGGGGTGAACCCGCGCCTGCACCTGGCCCTCTACCGGTACGACGGGCCGCCGGATCCGTGTCGTGCCAACCGGTCCGGGAGCCGACGAGCCACCAGGGAGGACGTCCGGGCCGTGGCCGACTTCATGCAGGCCTTCGATGCGGAAACCGACTACCACAGCTGGTCGGGATCGGGGGATCGGATCGACTTCACCGAGCTGGCCGAGCGATCACTGGAATCGAGCGTCCTCCACCTGATCGAACAGGGTGGCCGCCCGGTCGCCATCGGCCAGCGTGCGAGGACCTCCAGTGCGGGTCAGAACCGGATCGGTTCGGTCTACGTCGACCCCGCACACCGACGGCGGGGACTGGGCGCGAGCGTGGTGATGTCGCTGGTGGGTGAGATCCTGGCGGAGGGTGCGGTCCCGTGCCTGTTCACCCAGCAGTCGGATCCGGCGAGCAACGGACTGTATCGAACCCTGGACTTCACCGAGACCGAGCGCCTTGTCCACCTCGAGCCCACCACCCACTGACGTCGATCGGGGGGAGCGATCCCGCGTGCGGGTGCTCCAGCTCTGCGTGGTCTGCATCGCACCCTCGCTCGGGGCCCTGTCCGCGTTGTGGATCTGGCCGGGCGTGACGGGGGGGATCATCTATGCGGCCTGCAAGGCCGTGCTCTACGGAATCCCGATCGTCGTCCTGGTCAGGATGGTCACCCCTCGAGGTCTCTGTGGGTGGCTGGTCCGGGGTACGGGAGCAGGGGGCGTGACGTGGGGGATCGGCAGCGGCCTGGTGATCGGTGGCCTGGTGATCGCGGCGTGGACGGGGTGGCTCGGGCCGGGGGCGGATACCAGCCGACTGGTCGCGGTGCTCACGGAGAACGGGATGACGAGGCCCCTCAGGTTCTGGGCCTTCGCGGCGTGGCTGTGCATCGGCAACAGCCTGCTGGAGGAGCTGGTGTTCCGTTGGTACGTGGATACCAGACTCGAGACGCTCGGCGCCGGACCGCTGACCGTGCTCGTCGGATCCGCGGGAATCTTCACGCTCCATCACGTGATCGTCCTTGCGGCGTACGTCGACTGGCCGCTGGTGCTCATCGGATCGTCCGGGGTCTTCGTCGGGGGACTGACCTGGTCGCTCACCAGGCGTCACTGGCGAACGATCCTCCCGGGCTGGATCAGCCACGGGCTCGTGGACGTCGCGATCATCGTGATCGGACTCGAGGTGCTCGGGACGCCTGCCTGAGGGATCCGGGACCCGATCGGGGGAGCGGGGCCAGCCCGACGCATCGCCTGGTCGCCCGGGACCCGGCCTCGGGACTCGCTGGTCCGTTTAACGTAACACCCATTATGAGACTTAGGGGGTCGAATCAGGCGCACGGGGGGCTGGAGCGGGTTCCGGGTTCCCGGACTTTGCGAGCAGGCCGTCCAGGTGCGCCACCGCCGCCGGGGCCCGTGCCGGTTCAAGGTGCGAGCGAATCGACTGCCGGACCCTGATGGGATCGAGCCCGGGGGTCCATGGGTCGAGCCCCCGCCAGCATTCAGGCAGGAGTTCCGGATAGCTCAAGCGATCCGGCAGCCATGGCAGGCATCCCATCAGGAGTCCCTCCACGACCGCGATCCCGAAGAACTCGTGCCGTGCGGTCGAGCACACCCAGTCGCATCCACCCAGGGCCTCGAGGTAGTCCCCACGGTTCGCTGGCCCCCCGAATCGATCGAGCACCGCCCCATGGTTGCGTTCGATGCGTTGCATGGCCGCTGGCACCTCATCGAACCGATGCCCGAGGATCGACCACCTGAACTCGAACCGGTCGTCGTCGCGACACCGCCCGATCAGCGCCTCGAGCTCCTCGCACCCCTTGTCATGCTCCCAGCGATGCGGCCAGGCCACCCGGACCACGGGACGATCCCCCTGCGGGCGGTCCCCATAACCGTCGAGGCCCGGGTTATGTAAAGCCCGGGTCGTCGATCCCGGGACATCCGGCACGTCCACGGGGGGCCAGCTCACGCTGCTCTTGTCCCTGATCCGTTCCTCCCAGCCCGGCTCGACGGGAATCGTGCTGCGCCGCAGCAGCGGATCCATCGCCTCGAGGAACGACTCGAGGTTGTATCGACTGTTCCAGATCACGTGGTCGGCGGCGACGATCGACGCGAGGTTGGTGAAGGAGAGGTGCGCGTCGCGCTCCCGGTCCCGTGGACGGACCCGGTCCGAGACCGGATAGGCCGCCTGGTTCTCGTGCATGCAGAGAACGTGCGGCAGGGAGCGCACCGCGGCCGGCGCGGCGGCCCGGAAATCGGACAGCGAGCAGAGGCTCGAGACCAGGACCAGGTCCCAGGGGCCGCTCTCCCCCGCCTCCCGTCGGATTCGCTCGGCGAACGCAAGCCCCGAATGTCGCAGGCACCAGCGCACCCCCCCACCCTCGCCGGTGCACCAGTGCCACCGATGGGCGGAATGCCGGGAGATGGAGTCGACCACCGCGCGGTGACTGCCCGCGTTCCAGGGCTCCAGGGCGAGGATGTCCAGACGTTCCATGCCCCGATGATACCCGTACCACCCGTCGGCCCCCGAGGTGGCTTCCCCCCGGACGGTTCCCCTACACTGTGTGCATGGAGAACACCCCGCACGACACGGTCCCATTCGACGCCGGCGAGATGATGGCGCCGATCTGTTCCGTCTTCCGTCGCTTCCTCAAGTCGAAGGGACTGAAGTACACCCCGGAACGTGCTGCGATCCTCGATGCGATCATCGAGCGGGACGAGGTCTTCGAGGTGGAGGAGATCCTGCTCCAGATGCGGGGCCGGGAGGGACGAGTCTCGAAGGCCACCATCTACCGGACGATCACCCTGCTGACCGAGGCGGGGATCATCACCCAGGCGCTCTTCGACTCGAAGCAGGCCCACTACCGCCTGATCTACGGACGTGAACCGCAGGACCAGATGGTCTGCATGCGGACCGGTCGACTCATCGAGTTCACCAATCGGGACATCATCGAACTCCGCAACCGGATCTGCAGCGAACTCGGCTGGAAACCCATCGGCCACCGCCTGCAGATCTACGCCCACAGCCCCGAGGAGGAGGCCGAGGCGTCGGAGCCACGATCCGTGGACTGAACCACGCCCGCGGGGTCGTCAGCCGACGTCGGGATCCATGAGGTCGTCCTCCTCGATCTCCCGGGAGATCGAGTAGTCTCCGGCGAACCAGCTGCCCAGGTCCGCCATCCGGCATCGGTCGCTGCAGAAGGGGCCGTGCGGCTCCTCCGCCGGCACCGGCTTGCGGCAGGTGCGACAGGTGTCCCGGCCTTCCCTGAGAGAAGTCGTGAACCCGGCATCCGAGCAGTACACCATCCGACCCGGGCGCCCTTGGCCGTCGGGCTCGTCGTGCACCAGTTCCACCACCAGCGGGTGCGGTCCCAGCGCTCCGGGAACGCGGTCGGGCCATTCCAGGACCACGACCGCAGCGGGGTCCTCGAGGTGTTCCTGCCAGCCGATCCCTTCGAGCTCGTCGGTCGACTCCAGTCGATAGGCGTCCCCGTGGACCAGTCGCCGGACGACCCCCGGGCACTCGTGCACGTGCACCAGCGTGAAGGTCGGGCTCGAGATCTCCCGGGGATCGAGTCCCAGCCCCTCGGCGAACCCCCGCATCAGGGTGGTCTTGCCCGCGCCCAGCTCCCCCACCAGCGCGATCCGCTCACCGCCCGCGCAGTGCCGGGCCAGCGCCCGCCCGAAGCGGAGCGTGGCGTCGGGGGAGTCGAGACGAGCGCGGTAGGGTGCCTCGCCGGTCACGTCAGGTGCTCCCAGCCGCCGGAAGGGAGTGGAACCGTCCGTCCACCCTCCGTCACGGAAATCGAATCCCCGGCCTCGACGGTCCCGATCCGCGTCAACGGGACGCCCGCCAGCGTGTCGGGGAGTGCCACCCCGGCCCCGGTGGTGAAGCACAACTCGTAGTCCTCGCCGTCGGTCAACGCCTCGCGCGCGGTCGCCCCGGGTCGGCAGGGCAGGCGCTCGAGCTCCAGGTTCATCCGGACCCCGGAGGCCTCGGCCAGGTGGGCCGCGTCCCGGACCAGTCCGTCGGAGAGATCGATCAGGCAGTGGAGGTCTGGTCCAAGGGTGCGGTGCAGGGTCCGGGCCAGCTCCAGCCGGGGCTCGAACGCCTCGTGGTGCCCCCCACCGTCCTTTTCGAGGCTTCCCCCGAGGACGCCACTCACCCAGACCAGGTCCCCGGGACGTGCACCGTCCCGGGTGAGGTAGCGGCCCTCGGCGGCGGGATCCCCTTCGGCGAAGACCGTCACCGTGACCAGCGGAGGTGGATCGGTGGTGGCGTAGCCCGCGACGTCCCCGCCGAACACCGGGGTCTCCCATCGCCGGGAATCCTCGTTGAGTGCCTCGGCGAAGCGGCGGCCCCAGTCGTCCGGGGTGCCGGCGGGCAGGGCCACGGTGACCACCGCCCCGAGCGGCACCGCGGCCATCGCGGCCACGTCGCTCAGCGAACGCCGTAGCGACTTTCGCGCGTACCGCTCCGGATCCGCGTCCACCGGCAGGTGGACGCCACCGATCACCTGGTCGACCCCGGACAACAGCACCGACGACTCGTCCACCCGGAGCCCACCGAGGTCGTCGCCGGGAGGAAGGACGATCCGGGGACCGAGTCCCGCGTTGAAGGAACGAACGTGGTCGATCAGGTCCAGTTCAGACACCGGGACACCTCCCGGCCAGCTGCTCGCGGATCAGCGCCACGGTCCGCTCGGTCGCCCCCTGGTTCGCCCGCACCACGTCGACCGCGTGGGTCCCGAGTGCCCGGCGGCGATCGGCGTCGCCGAGCAGGTGGGCGAGGTCGCCCGCGAGCCGGGAGCGATCCGACACCACCAGTCCGTCCCCCGCCAGCAACTGCTCGACGGTGGTCGCGAAGTCCCCGGTGGACGGACCCACCACCACCGGACGTCCCAGCGCCGCGGGCTCCATCATGTCGCTGCCGTGCAGGGGCCCGAAGCTCCGCCCCACGACCACGACCGTGGCCAGGCCGTAGGCCAGCCGGAGTTCGCCCATCGTGTCCAGCAGGAACCGGTCGGTCGCCGAGCCGTGATCCCCCGTGCTTCGCCGGGCGCAGCCGGGCAGTGCCCGCGCCGCGTCGTCGAACCATTCCGGTCGACGTGGTGCGCACAGGAGCTGGACCCCGTCCGGAACCGACCGGTGCAGCAGTTCGTGCTCGTCGGGAGCGGTGGACCCCGCCACGACCAGCATCCGGTCCGGGTCGATCCCCAGCTGCCGGCCGAACGCCTCGGACCCGGGCACCGTGGACTCGATGCGGGCGGCGTCCCACTTCATGGTGCCCAGGACCTCCACCCGCTCGGAGGCGACACCGAGGTCGCGGAACCGGTCGGCGTAGACCGCGTCCTGGGCCGCCACCCGGTCGAGACGGCGGAAGATCGGCGCGATCAACGGACGGATGCGACGGTACCCACGGTGGCTGCGCTCGCTGAGTCGCCCGTTGACCACCAGCTGCGGGATGCCTCGCCGACGACAGGCGCGGGTGAGGTTCGGCCACACCTCGAGCTCCACCGAGGCGAAGAGGTCGGGCCGCACCCGGTCCAGCACGCGTTCCACCGCCGCCGAGAGGTCCAGGGGGTAGCGGATCACGGGGCAGCGATCCTCGAAGAGCTCCACCGCACGACGATGCCCGGTGTCGGTGGTGGACGCGACCACCACCTCCAGGGGATCGGGGTCGTCGAGCAGGCGCTGCACGAGGGGTCCGATCAGGTTCACCTCCCCGACGGAGACCGCGTGCAGGAGCACGCGCGGTCGGTTCGCGGGCGGAAGCGTCGGCCCGTGGCCGAATCGCGCCCGCCAGTCGGTACGGTGTCGACCGCGACGAAGCCCCGTCACCAGCAGGACCGGAGCGCAGGCCAGGGCGGCGAGGCAGTACGCGAGATCGACGATCAACCCCATGCGTCGTCCCTCAACCGGGCTCACCCGGGGCCGCGGACATCGCCTTCACCCGGCTGAGGATCCAATCCGGGCGGACCGCGCCGTACTCGATGTCCACCACGGATCCCCGGGGGGAGACGTAGATCAGCTTGGGAATCGTCGGGCTGCGGTCGAGGGGGCGGATCACCGAACGGAACCGGGGGTCCGTGGCGAGGAGCTCCGTCCACTTGGAGCCGGTCTTCCCCTCCTTCTCGAGGAACGCGCGGACCGTGGGGGCGCCACCCTGGTCGATGGAGAGGGAGACGAGTCCGGCGTGCTCGGCGAGACGATCCTGCGCCTCGAAGAGCACCTTCCGATTTCGAATGCAGGGGGCGCACCAGGTCGCCCAGAGCTCGATGACGAGCGGACGACCGAGGTAGCGGTCCATGGTGACCGGGGTGCCGTCCAGTGCGTGGAAGGTGAGGGAGGCGAAGTCGCCGGGTGCCTCGGTCGAGACCGGCGCGGAGGCGGGACTGGACTCGCCGAGGACCGCGCCCATGATCCGCGAGCACGTCGGGCAGAAGCCGGTGCTCCCGGCCACCACCACGTAGCCCACGACCCCCAGCGCCAGGAGGACCGGTGCGACCAGTGCAGGCTTGACGACCCCTCGGGCACCGGGTCGTGGATTTGTGCGAGTCTGCTTCATCGGATGCTCCGCGGGCCCGGCGACATGGTAGCTTCTCAGCCACCATGAATGACGGCAGGGCTCCGACTCCGAGCTGGAAGATCGCGATCGACACCGGTGGCACCTTCACGGACGCGATCGGCGTGGATCCCGAGGGGCGGATCCACCGTACGAAGGTCCTCTCCTCGAGCGTGCTGCGGGCGTTCACCCGCCCCGGCCCCGGCTCCGGGACCCTCCGGCTCGCACTCCGTGGCACCCCCCCACCCCCCCACCTCTTCACGGGTGCCCGCTGCACCCTTCCGGGGGGCGATCATGGCGTACCAGTGCTCGAGCATCCGGAGCCGGACACCATCGTGCTCGACTCGGAGTTCGAGGTCCCGACTGGAGGCCTCGTCGAGCTTCGGCTCCCGTTCGGCGCCCCGCGATTCGCGATCCACCTCCTGGTGGGTGGGGATCCCCGCCAAGCGCTTCCGCGGATGGAGGTGCGGGTTGCGACCACCCGGGCCACCAACGCCCTGCTGGAGGGGTGCGGCGCCCCGTTCGCGATGGTGGTCGATCGGGGACTCGAGGACCTGCTCCACATCGGCGACCAGACCCGTCCGGATCTCTTCGCACTGGAGATCGAGCGACCCCGACTCGATCCCCGGGTGGTGCACGGGCTCGAGGGCAGGCTCGACCCCGACGGCCGGGCGACTCGACCACCGGACCCCGCCGCGCTCGACCGGATCGCACGGGCGATCAAGGACTCCGACGTGGAGGCGACGGGCGTCGGTCTCCTGCACGGGTTCCGGAATCCCGCGCACGAGTCGGCGGTCGCGGACGCCCTCCGGGCGCGTGGCGTGCCGGGGGTGATCACCTCGAGTTCGCTGTCGCGCGCCGAGGGCCTGACCGCCCGGACCGAGACCCTCGCGGTCGAGGCTTCCGTGCGATCGGTGATGGATCGGTTCCTGGAGGGGGTGCTGCCCGACGACGCTCGCGAGCACTCGAGGCTCCTCGTGATGAACAGTTCGGGGGGGCTGACGGAGGCGTCGGAGTTCCTCGCGAAGGACGGCTTGCTCAGCGGCCCGGCGGGCGGGGTGGTCGGCGCCGCCGAGGCCGCCCGCAGGGCGGGCGTCGACCCACTCCTTGGCTTCGACATGGGTGGGACCAGCACCGACGTCTCGAGGTACGACGGGGAGCTGCTCTACCGATTCGAGACCCGCGTCGGCCCCGCCCGGGTGCAGTCGCCCTGCGTCGCGATCGAGACGGTGGCCGCGGGCGGGGGATCGATCTGCTCGTGGGGCGACGGGGGACTGTCGGTCGGACCACGGAGTGCCGGTTCCGACCCCGGCCCTGCCTGCTACGGAACCGGCGGACCGCTGACCCTGACCGACGTGAACCTCCTGCTGGGGCGCGCGGACCCGGGGGCCTTCGGCATCCCGATCGACCTCGAGGCCGCTCGGTCCGCGCTTCGCGAGCTGGCGGGCCGGATCGAGGAATCCGGCACCACCCCGCCCGATGACGAGGCGTTGCTGTCGGGACTGCTGGAGATCGCCAACGAACGGATGGCCCAGGCGATGCGCTCGATCTCCCTGCGGGAGGGTGCGGACCCCACCGAGCACACCCTGGTGCCCTTCGGCGGCGCGGGTGGGCAGCACGCCTGCGCGATCGCGGAGCGACTGGGGGTCGACCGCATCCTGCTCCCCCCCGATGCGGGGATCCTCAGTGCTCGAGGCACGCTGCTCGCGCGCCCCGAGCGATTCGCCGAACGCACCGTCAACCGTCCGCTGGCGGGGACCGACGCCGAGCTCCGCACCCTCGCGGCGACCCTGGCCCGGGAGGCGACGAGCGCGCTGGCATCCCCGGGGGCGGAGGTGACGCGCACCCTCGTGGGGCTGCGCCTCGAGGGCCAGGACGACGTCCTCCAGCTCGAGTGGCGACCGTCGAGCGAGCTGCAGGCGGCGTTCGTCGCCGACTTCCGGCGCATCCACGGCTACGACCCGCCGGATCGACCGGTGGAGGTCGCCTGGATGCGGGTGCGGGCGAGCGGGGCGCGCGTTGCCGCCGTGCCCGACGGACCCGGGGATCCCGGGCAGGCCGCCCCGGCCCGGACCGTCTCGATGCTGGTGGCCGGACGCCGGACCGACGTCCCGGTGCTCGATCGGGCCGCCCTCCATCGACGCGGGACGGTGGAGGGTCCGCTGATGCTGGTGGACGAGGGCGCGACCATGGTGGTCGACCCCGGATGGCGGGCGGAGGCGACCGAGGACGGGACCGTGCAGTGCCGGGCCCACGCGGTCGACGACGGACCCGCCCCCACCCGACCGATCCCGGCCGCCGCGGGCCGTGAACTCGTGGCCGCGCGCCTGGAGTCGATCGCGGTCGCGATGGGACGGCTCCTCCAGCGCACCGCGCTCTCGATCAACGTCAAGCAGCGACTCGACTTCTCCTGCGCCCTGCTCGACGACCAGGCCCGACTGCTGGTCAACGCCCCGCACATGCCGATCCACCTGGGATCCATGGGCCTCTGCGTCCGCAAGGCGATCGAGGCGTGCCCGCCCGGGCCCGGCGAGATCCTGGTCACCAATCATCCCGGCTGTGGTGGCTCCCACCTGCCGGACGTCACCACCCTCGCCCCGGTGCATGCCGGGGCCGATGGACCGTGCCTCGGCTACGTCGCGGTCCGGGCCCACCACGCGGAGATCGGCGGGACCCGACCGGGCTCCACCCCCCCCTTCGCGACCACCCTCCTCGAGGAGGGCGTCGTCATTCCCCCGACCCGCCTGGTCTCGGGCGGGCGAGTGCACCTGGAGGCACTCGAACGCCTCCTGCGCGAGGCGCCCTGGCCGACCCGTCGCCCCGAGGAGAACCTCGCGGACCTGCGGGCGCAGCTGGCGGCGACTCGACACGGGATCGAGGAACTCCGGGCCCTCGCCGGGTCGATGGGGACCACCACCTACCTCCAGCGGGCCGCGGGGGTGCGGGAACACGCCGCACGGGCGGCCCGCCGCGCCATTCATGCGCTCGGCCCGCTGGACCGCGTGGTCGAGCAGGCGCTCGACGACGGTTCACCGCTCCGCCTCCGGGTCCGCACCGGGGAAGGCCGGTTGCTGGTGGACTTCACCGGCAGCGCGCCCCGACATCCCGGGAACTTCAATGCCCCGGTCGCGATCGCGACCGGAGCCTGCGTGTACCTCATGCGGCTGCTCGCGGGCGAGGAGGTCCCGATGAACGAGGGGCTGCTCGACCCCGTCGACCTGGTGGTCCCGCCCGGGATGCTGAACCCCGACTTCAGCGGCGACCCGGCGGACCACCCGGCGGTGTGCGCGGGGAACACCGAGACCTCCCAGCGTGTCACCGACACCCTGCTGCTGGCGTTCGACCTCGCGGCGTGCAGCCAGGGGACGATGAACAACCTCCTCTTCGGGAACGACTCCTTCGGCTACTACGAGACGATCTCGGGGGGGGCTGGCGCCACGAGGCGGGGCCCCGGGTGCAGCGGGGTCCACACCCACATGACCAACACGCGGATCACCGATCCCGAGGTGCTCGAGAACCGCTTCCCGGTGCTGCTGGACCGCTTCCGGCTGCGGCGCGGGACCGGGGGGGATGGCCGCTTCCCCGGGGGCGACGGGGTGGTGCGTACGATCCGCGCGCGGGAACGCCTGGAGGTCTCCTTCGTCTCGCAACACCGACGGGACGGTCCCTACGGACTGGCGGGCGGGCAACCCGGGGCGGTCGGTACGCAGCATCGCATCGACCTCGCGGGACGCCGGGTCCCCCTGGCCTCCTGCGACCAGGTGACGCTGGAACCCGGGGAGTCGATCTGCATCGAGACCCCCGGGGGCGGCGGCTGGGGGATGCCGGTTCCCGGCGACGCGATCACTTGAAGGGTGCGCGGGACCGATCGGCCTCGTACTGGAAGCGTTCGATGGCGCATGCTCGGCCGGTGGAGCGACGGATGGTCACCAGGCAGCCGCACATCGCCTCGCCTCCGGAGGCCATGTCGAAGGGCGCATGCATCCCGGTCCGCATGTGGTGGAGCACCGCCTCCTTCCGACGTCCGATCACCGAGTCATAGGGCCCGCACATCCCGACATCGGTGATGAAGGCGGTGCCGCCGGAAAGCACCCGAGCATCCGCGGTCGGGACGTGGGTGTGGGTCCCGAGTACGGCGGCCACGCGTCCGTCGAGGTGGTGCGCGAGGGCGACCTTCTCGCTGGTGGCCTCCATGTGGACCTCCACCACCACCATGGGGTCCTGCTCGGGGATCGACTCCAGGAGCCGGTCCGCG